>NZ_PGGC01000002.1 GCF_002795305.1 Aeromonas cavernicola | reverse complement strand
ATCCCAAGCTATCAGGCCCTAGCTGATCATCTCGATAGCGATGCCCTGATCGCCCTGTTACTGGATCAGGTGCCATGTCCCTAGATCCGTGCCTGCATCCTGATATCGCCCTCACGCTACCCCGCTGGCGTTGGTGCGTGAGCTGGGGAACCAACCCGTGGCAGAGCAGGCTATGGGGCTGACTCTCCTGCTGCCAGAGCAGGGCGGCGGCTAGCTCGCAGCCAAGCCGTGCTTTTAGCTGCACGGTGGAGCCGAAAAACATGGCAGGGGAGAGATCGAGCAGCAGCCAATGGGCCTGCTCTTGCTCTTCGTGATAAAGACGGGTGAAGGGGCGGCCGAGCCGAGCGGTCACCCGCCAGTCGATATGACGCACCTCATCCCCCGCCTGATAGCCACGCAGTTCACGAAAGGTGAGCCCAGGGCTGCGGCCGGTTTTGCCCTGCTCACTGTGGCTGCGCCCCCCGCGAGGGGCGTGGGCAGGGTGGGCGCTGGCCCAGTGGCGAATGTTGAGCAGCTGGGGCAGCGTGAGGGCGATATCAGGATGCAGGCACGGATCTAGGGACATGGCACCTGATCCAGTAACAGGGCGATCAGGGCATCGCTATCGAGATGATCAGCTAGGGCCTGATAGCTTGGGATCAGGCGATGGCGCAGGACCGCATAAGCTTGCTGCTGAATGTCCTCTGGTAACACGAAGTCGCGCCCTGCTAGCCAAGCGCGGGCGCGGGCTGACCGAGCAAGTCCCATGGTCGCCCGGGGGCTCGCGCCCACGGCAATTAGCGGGGCCAAGACAGGGCAGAGCCCGCTAGTGGGGCGAGTCGCGCAGATAAGGTCCACCAGATAGTGTTCGAGCCGACCTTGCAGGGTGATCGCCAGCACCTCGGTGCGGGCTTGCAGCACGGTGGCTTGACTGAGGGTCATGGGGGCAGCAGCCAACGGCTCGCCGCGGGCGGTGAGCTGCAAAATAGCCAGCTCCGTGGCTGGGCTTGGGTACTCGACCCGTAGTTTCAGTAAAAAACGGTCGAGCTGGGCCTCGGGCAGTGGATAGGTGCCCTCCTGCTCGATGGGATTTTGGGTAGCGGCGACCATGAACAACGGCGGCAGGCGCCAGCTCTTCTTGCCCACCGTGATTTGGTGCTCTGCCATCGCCTCCAGCAGGGCCGATTGCACCTTGGCGGGGGCGCGGTTGATCTCGTCTGCCAACACCAGATGGTGAAACAGCGGGCCGGGCTGAAACACGAAACTGCCATCTTGAGGGTGGAACACTTCACTGCCGGTGAGATCGGCGGGCAGCAGATCAGGGGTGAATTGGATGCGGGCAAAGCGCCCCTCCACCGCGCCGGCCAGCGCCTTGACGGCACGGGTTTTCGCAAGGCCAGGCGCCCCCTCAATCAACACATGGCCGTCACAGAGCAGGGCGATCAGTAGCCCCTCGATCAGGGCATCTTGGCCCACGATTTGGCTACTCAAATAGTCCTTAAGCGCACTGAATTGGGCCGCTGCCATGGGATAAGCCTGCTGTTGGGAGTGGGAATGATCTTTTTATACTCCAGATGTCTGAAGAGGGCGAGGGCAGGGCACTCATCGGCGGGATCGGGTGGGGACAAATGGGGTCGTCCCAGCGACCCATTAAGCGACCCTGTTCGCTGCAATCAGCGGTAGGAAAGGGGTGAACAGATTGTTAAGATGTGTCGCGATGAGGTCTGACCTCTGCCTTTTTTAACCCAAGGAGCCAGGATGAAACAGCCATTGAAACTGACGACTCGCCAGGGCGAACGGATTGCCGTCGTGGCGGGGCTGCGTACCCCCTTTGCCAAGCAGGCGACCGCCTTTCATGGGGTGCCAGCGGTGGATCTGGGCAAGCTCGTGGTGAGCGAACTGCTCGCCCGTACCGATCTTGATCCGTTGCTTATCGATCAACTGGTGTTTGGCCAAGTGGTGCAGATGCCAGAAGCGCCGAACATCGCCCGTGAGATTGTGCTGGGCACCGGCATGAGCGTCAGTACCGATGCCTATAGCGTCTCCCGTGCTTGCGCGACCAGCTTTCAGGCGGTGGCCAACGTCACTGAATCGATCATGGCCGGGACCGTTGATATCGCCATCGCTGGGGGGGCTGATTCCTCTTCCGTGTTGCCCATCGGGGTCAGTAAGACCTTGGCGCGGGCGTTAGTGGATCTCAACAAGGCCCGTAATTTACGCCAGCGGTTTGATATTTTGCGCCGATTGAGGCCACGGGATCTGCTGCCGGTGCCCCCGGCGGTGGCCGAATACTCCACCGGTCTCTCCATGGGGCAGACCGCTGAGCAGATGGCCAAGAGCCATGGCATCAGCCGTGAGGCACAAGATGCGCTGGCGCACCGCTCCCACACCCTAGCAGCAGCGGCTTGGGCCAATGGTAAGCTGCACGATGAGGTGTTCACGGCCCATGTGCCCCCCTACAAAGCGCCACTGGAGCGGGATAACAACATCCGTGAAAGCGCCGATCTGGCGAGCTACGCCAAGCTCAAACCGGTGTTTGATAAGGTGCACGGCACCGTCACTGCTGCCAACGCCACCCCGCTCACCGATGGTGCCGCTGCGGTGCTGTTGATGCGCGAAGGGCGTGCCAAAGAGCTGGGGCTGGCACCGCTTGGCTATATCCGCAGCTTTGCGTTCTCGGCCATTGATGTGTGGCAAGACATGCTGATGGGCCCCTCCTACGCGACGCCGCTGGCGCTGGACCGCGCGGGGATCACCTTGGCCGACCTGACCCTGATCGACATGCACGAAGCGTTTGCGGCGCAGACCCTGGCCAACCTCAAGATGTTTGCCAGTCCCGAGTTTGCCCGCGACAAGCTGGGCCGTGACCAGGCCATTGGCGAGGTCGATATGGAGAAGTTCAACGTGCTTGGCGGCTCGCTGGCCTATGGCCACCCCTTTGCCGCCACAGGGGCGCGGATGATCACCCAAACCCTGCACGAGCTGCGCCGCCGTGGCGGCGGATTGGGACTGAACACCGCCTGTGCGGCGGGTGGGTTGGGTGTGGCCATGGTGTTGGAGGTTGAATGATGAGTGCTAACAGCTTTTCCCTCGATATTCGCCAAGATGGCATCGCGATCCTCACCATGGATGTGCCGGGCGACAGCATGAATACCCTAAAGGCCGCTTTTGTGGCACAGATCCGCACCGTGTTGGCTGACGTGAAAGCCAATCGGGACCTGATCGGCTTGGTGATCACCTCTGGCAAAAAAGACTCTTTCATCGCTGGGGCTGACATCAGCATGTTGGCTGCCTGCACCAGTGCCAAGGACGCCGAGAGCTTATCGCGGGAAGGACAGATTATCTTTGCCGAGATCGAGGCGCTGACCATTCCGGTGATCGCCGCTATCCACGGCCCCTGCCTCGGTGGCGGGCTGGAGTTGGCGCTAGCCTGCCATGGTCGCGTCGTGACCGATCACGATAAAACCGTGCTCGGCTTGCCGGAAGTGCAACTGGGTTTGTTGCCGGGCTCCGGCGGCACGCAACGGCTGCCGCGTCTCATTGGGGTCGCCAAGGCGCTCGATCTGATGCTGACCGGCAAGCAGGTACGGGCCAAGCAGGCTAAAAAACTGGGGCTGGTAGATGATGTGGTGCCAGCGTCGATCCTGTTGTCGGCCGCCATCAAGCTGGCTAAGCAGGGCAAGCCACGCCATCGCCTGAAACGGGATCTGCAGAGCAAGTTGTTGGAGACCAACAAACTTGGCCGCAAGGTGCTGTTTGAGCAGGCTCGTAAAGGGGTGAACGCCAAGACGCGGGGCAACTATCCGGCGCCGCAGCGGATCATCGAGGTCGTGCGCATTGGGGTGACGCAGGGGATGCAGGCTGGGCTTGCCGCCGAGTCGCGTCACTTTGGTGAGCTGGTGATGAGCGCCGAATCTGCCGCCCTGCGCGCTATCTTCTTTGCCACCACCGAGATGAAAAAAGAGCTCACCTATCAGGGAGCCGAGCCGCGCAAAGTGGCCCATGCTGCGGTGCTGGGCGGTGGTTTAATGGGCGGCGGCATTGCGTTTGTCACTGCCACCAAGGCGAGAGTGCCGGTGCGGATCAAGGATGTGGCAAGCGCCGGGATCGGTAATGCCATGCGCTACAGCTACGACATTCTGGCCAAGAAGCTCAAGCGCCGTCACCTGCTGCGCAGCGAGCTGGAAAAACAGATGAGCCTGCTGACCGGCACCCTCGACTACTCAGGTTTTCATCGGGTCGACATGGTGGTGGAGGCGGTGTTTGAAGATCTCGCCCTCAAACATCAGATGTTGCAGGAGGTGGAGCATGAGTGCGGCGAGCAGACGGTGTTTGCGTCCAATACCTCGTCGTTACCCATCAGCCAGATCGCCGCAGGGGCAAGTCACCCCGAGCGGGTGATTGGGCTGCACTACTTCAGCCCAGTGGACAAGATGCCACTGGCGGAGATCATCCCCCACGCTGGCACCAGTGCCGAGACGGTCGCCACCACCCTGGCCTTTGCCCGTGCTCAAGGCAAAACGCCCATCGTGGTGAAGGACGAAGCCGGTTTCTACGTCAATCGAATCTTAGCCCCCTATATGAACGAGGCGGCGCGGTTGGTGCTAGAAGGAGAGCCGGTCGATGTGCTCGACAGCGCCTTGCTCGATTTTGGCTTCCCAGTGGGCCCTATTACCTTGCTTGATGAGGTGGGGATCGATGTGGGCGCCAAGATTTCGCCAATCTTACAAAAAGAGCTGGGCGGCGAGCAGTTCCAAGCGCCCAAAGCGCTTGACCAGCTGCTGCAAGATGGCCGCAAGGGGCGCAAAAATGGCAAAGGGTTCTATCTCTATGGCAAGGCGGCACCACGTAATAAGCTGACGGGCAAAGAGGGGAAGAAGCAGGTTGATGAGAGCGTGTACGGTGTGCTGGGGGTCAAGCCGGTGGCTAAGTTGGCCAAGCTGGAGATCGCCGAGCGTTGCGTGCTGTTGATGCTCAACGAGGCGGCTATGGCGCTCGATAGTGGCGTGATTAGCTCGGCCCGCGATGGCGACATCGGTGCGATTTTCGGCATCGGTTTCCCCCCGTTCTTAGGTGGCCCTTTCCGTTATATGGATACCTTGGGGATCGATCATCTGGTTGAACGTTTGGCCTACTACCAAAAGCACCACGGTCAGCGTTTTGCCCCTTGCCCGCGGCTCCAAGCCATGGCGCAGGCCCAGCAGACCTTCTACGGATAAAAGGTTGCTGCACGGTGCCCTCGATACTGAGTCACTTTCCGGTTACGGCACCGCGTCAATAACAAGAGGCCCGCATCAGACGATGCGGGCCTCTTAATTAGCGCACGATGAGCACGAGTAGGGTAAGCGGATTACTTGACCCGCATCCCCGGTTGGGCGCCTGCTTGCGGCTCTAAAATCCACAGATCTTTGCCACCTGGGCCTGCCGCTAGCACCATGCCTTCGGACATGCCAAACCGCATCTTGCGCGGCGCCAAGTTGGCCACCATCACGGTCAGCTTGCCTTCCAGATCGTCGGGGTTGTAGGCGGATTTGATCCCGGCAAACACCTGACGAGTCTCGCCGCCGATATCCAGTTGCAGCTTGAGCAGCTTCTCGGCTTCCGGCACTGCTTCGGCCTTTTTGATCAGCGCCACCCGCAGATCAAGCTTGGCAAAGTCGTCATAGCTGATGGTTTCGCTGATGGGATCGTCTGCCAGCGGGCCGGTCACTTTTGGTGCCTGCTCTTTGGCCAGATCTTCTTTGGAGGCTTCCACCATGGCGTCAATCTTGGTCGGCTCGATGCGGGAGAAGAGCGCCTTGAACGGGGCGACGGTGTGATCGACCAGCGGCGCTTTGATCCCCTCCCAGCTCAGGGTCTCGGCCAAGAACGCCTCGGCGCGCTCGGCCAGCTGCGGCATCACCGGCTTGAGGTAAGCCATCAGCACCCGGAACAGGTTGATACCGACCGAGCAGACTGCTTGTAGCTCGGCGTCGGCCCCTTCCTGCTTAGCGATGACCCAAGGCGCTTTGTCATCCACATAACGGTTGGCCTTGTCGGCCAGCGCCATGATCTCGCGGATGGCGCGGCTAAATTCACGGCTCTCGTAGGCCTCCGCGATCGCCGAGCTGGCGTTGGCAAACTCGGCGTAGAGCTCGGGCTCGGCGCAGGTGGCGGCCAGCTTGCCGCCAAAGCGCTTGGCGATAAAGCCGGCGTTGCGAGAGGCCAAATTGACCAGCTTGTTGACCACGTCGGCGTTAACGCGCTGGACGAAATCGTCGAGGTTCAAGTCCAGATCGTCGATGCGGCTGTTGAGCTTGGCAGCGTAGTAGTAACGCAGGCACTCCGGATCGAGGTGATTGAGGTAGGTGGAGGCCTTGATAAAGGTGCCCTTGGATTTGGACATCTTGGCGCCGTTGACGGTCACATAGCCGTGCACATTGACCTTGGTCGGCTGGCGAAAACCCGCGCCTTCCAGCATGGCTGGCCAGAATAGACAGTGGAAGTAGGCGATGTCTTTACCGATGAAGTGGTAGAGCTCGGCACTGGCGTCTTTGTGCCAGTAGCTGTCAAAGTCGATGTCGCCACGCTTGTTGCACAGGTTCTTGAACGAGGCCATGTAGCCGATGGGGGCATCGAGCCAGACATAGAAGAACTTGCCCTGCGCGCCCGGGATCTCGAAACCGAAGTAGGGGGCGTCACGGGTGATGTCCCACTGCTGCAGGCCGCTCTCGAACCACTCCTGCATCTTGTTGGCCATCTCTTCTTGAATGGCGCCGGAGCCGCGCACCCAATCTGCCAGCCAAGTTTGAAACTGCGGCAGATCGAAGAAGAAGTGCTCGGAGTCCTTCATCACTGGGGTAGCGCCAGAGACCGCGGATTTCGGATCGATCAGCTCGGTCGGGCTGTAGGTGGCGCCGCAGCTGTCACAGTTGTCGCCGTATTGCTCTGGGGACTTGCACTTGGGGCAAGTACCTTTGACGAAGCGGTCCGGCAGGAACATGGCTTTTTCTGGATCGAACAGCTGGGAGATGGTACGGCTTTTGATCTTGCCCGCAGCCTGAAGACGGCTATAAATCAGCGCGGCCAGCTCGCGGTTCTCCTCACTGTGGGTGGAGTGGTAGTTATCAAAGCTAATGTTGAATCCCGCAAAATCAGCTTGGTGCTCTTTTGATACCGCGTCGATCATCGCCTCTGGGGTGATCCCCAGCTGCTGGGCTTTGAGCATGATCGGGGTGCCGTGGGCATCATCGGCACAGATAAAATGGACCTGATGACCGCGCATTCGCTGATAACGAACCCAGATATCGGCTTGGATGTGTTCCAGCATATGGCCAAGGTGGATGGAGCCATTGGCATAGGGAAGGGCGCAGGTTACCAGCATTTTACGAGGATCAGTTGCCATATTACGTTCTTGATGTGCTTGTTGGGATGATAGAGTGCCGTGCATGTTACCCGAATCGGGGGTAGCCTGCCTAGGGTTGTGGCGCGTCCGCCTTGGCCGCATCAGCCGCGTGGTTGATTGGCAAGCCACTGATTTGAGGGTGTTAACCGTTGACGTCAAACAATGACGACAGGATGAGGAGTGAGGGGTGATGGATTCAGTAAAACAGATCTTGGCTGAATATAAGCCGGCGGGGTGGGACGCAGATCTGGTCTCGGCAGGGTTTGTGAAGCACATCGCGCAGCAAGGAGAGACCTTGAGCATCACGCTAGCGTTGCCGTTTGCCGGCCACTCTTTGTTAGCGCAGATCACCGAGCAATATGCTGACCGCCTGCGCGCCGCCACGGGCGCAACGCAGCTTGATTGGCAGCTGACGATTGAAGTTGCGACCTTGCCACGGGCACAGGGATTAGCGGCGGTGCAGGGCATTCGCAACATTATTGTGGTGGCGTCCGGCAAGGGGGGAGTGGGTAAGTCCACCACGGCGGTCAATTTGGCGCTGGCCCTGCAAAAAGAGGGGGCGCGGGTGGCCATACTCGATGCCGATATTTACGGCCCCTCCATCCCCACCATGCTGGGCACCCTCAAGGAGCGCCCGGTCAGTTATGACGGCAAGCTGATGGAGCCGGTGCTGGCCTGTGGCCTCAAGAGCAACAGTATCGGTTATCTGGTAGCCGAGCAGGATGCCACCATTTGGCGTGGCCCGATGGCCAGCAAAGCCTTGGCGCAGATCCTCCACGAAACCCGTTGGGGCGAGGTGGACTATCTGGTGGTGGACATGCCACCGGGCACCGGTGACATCCAACTCACCATGGCCCAGCAGGTGCCCACCTCGGCTGCGGTGATCGTCACCACCCCGCAAGATGTGGCGCTGGCCGATGCCCGCAAAGGGGTGGCCATGTTCAATAAGGTTGCTGTGCCGGTGCTGGGGATCATTGAGAACATGAGCTATCACCTGTGCAGTGCTTGTGGCCATCACGAACCGCTGTTTGGCACCGGTGGTGGTCAGAAGATGGCCGAGCAGTATCAGGTGGCCCTGCTTGGCCAGCTGCCGCTGCATATCGACATTCGTCAACACATGGATGAGGGGCGACCGACGGTCGTCAGTGCCCCAGAGGGTGCCTTGGCTCAGGCGTATGTACAGCTGGCTCAGCGGGTGGGGGCGGCGCTCTATTTCAGCGGCAAACCGATCGCGACGCCGCTCTATACCTTGGCGTTGGATGAATAATCAGCTGTTGATCACGGGCAAAAGGGTTGAGGGTGGCATGGCCCCCCCTTTTTTATATAATGGGTCGGTTTACATCACCCCACCGCAATCCCCTTTAGGTATTTGTTATGTCTGAGTCCCAACATTCGTGTGTGATCATTGGTATTGCGGGGGCTTCGGCTTCTGGCAAAAGTCTTATCGCCCAGACCATTTATGAAGAGCTGGTAGCCGAGTTGGGGGCAGCTCAGATCGGGGTGATCACCGAAGATTGCTACTACCGCGATCAATCCCATTTGACCATGGAGGATCGCGTCAAAACGAACTACGACCATCCCAATGCGCTGGATCACGATCTGCTGGTGCAGCACTTAAGCCAGCTAGTGCAGGGTACGGCAGTCAACATTCCTCAGTACTCCTATTCCGAACACACTCGGATGAGTGACGTGACCCCGTTTGCCCCGCGTCGGGTGATCATTTTGGAAGGGATTTTACTGCTGACCGATAGCCGCTTACGCGACTTGATGGATGCGTCGATCTTTATGGATACCCCCCTTGATATCTGCTTATTGCGCCGCTTAGTACGCGATGTACAAGAGCGTGGCCGTACCATGGACTCGGTGCTCAAGCAGTATCAAAAAACCGTGCGTCCGATGTTTTTGCAATTTATCGAGCCCTCCAAACAGTACGCCGATGTGATTGTGCCTCGCGGTGGCAAGAACCGGATCGCCATCGACATGCTCAAGGCGCGTATTCGCCATATGTTGATTGGTTAAGACGAAACAAGCCGGGTGATGCCCGGCTTTTTTAAACGCACACTTTGTTAGGAGAGTCGCCCAATGCGTCTTTGTGATACCGATATCGAGCGCCATCTGGATGAAGGCAAAATTGTGATTGAGCCACGCCCAGGTGTTGAGCGGATCAGCGGCGTGAGTGTCGATGTGTTGTTGGGGAACGAGTTTCGGGTGTTTCGCGATCACACCGCGCCTTACATCGATTTGAGTGGCCCCAGCAGCGAAATGGCCGATGCCATTGAGCGGGTGATGAGCGATGAGATCCATATCCCAGATGGGGAGGCGTTTTATCTCCACCCCGGCCAGCTGGCGCTGGCTGTCACCTATGAATCGGTTACCTTGCCTGCTGATATTGTGGGTTGGTTGGATGGCCGATCTTCGCTGGCCCGTTTGGGGTTGATGGTCCATGTCACGGCGCACCGGATCGATCCGGGCTGGTCTGGTCGTATCGTGCTGGAGTTTTACAATGGCGGCAAATTGCCACTGGCACTGCGCCCGAAGATGAAAATTGGTGCCCTCAATTTTGAGATGCTCTCTGGCGCGGCGGCTCGCCCCTATAACACGCGGGAAAATGCCAAATACAAGAGCCAGCAAGGGGCGGTGGCCAGTCGGATCAGCGAGGATTGAGGACACCGGCGTCGTTATAACGAGTCGTGTGCGTCATTATCACTTGCTTTAAATCCTCCCTAATCAAGCCCGCTCAGCGGCGCTCTACGGTGCTTTTTAGCAAAAAGCTCTTTTTTTTTGTGGCTGAAATATTTCAGTGGTGGCTATGGTGATGGCCACCATCTGGCATAATCCGCCGCAACTCATAAACAGGCTTTATTTGTATGTTGGCAATGTTCAGTGATTTGGGTTTGTGGTGGTCAATCGGATTGGTATTGGCCGTTTTTTTTGTGCTTGCCTATGAATTTATCAATGGCTTTCATGACACCGCTAACGCGGTAGCAACGGTGATCTATACCAAGGCGATGCCTGCTCATTTAGCGGTGGTGGCCTCTGGGATCTTCAACTTTTTTGGGGTGATGCTGGGTGGCTTAGGAGTGGCCTATGCCATTGTCCACCTGCTGCCCATTGATCTGTTGCTGGGGATGGACTCCACCCAGGGCTTGATCATGGTCTTTTCGCTTTTGCTATCGGCCATTGTCTGGAATCTAGGGACCTGGTTTTTTGGCATACCCGCCTCCAGTTCGCACACCTTGATAGGATCGATTTTGGGGGTAGGTGGTGCCTACGCTTGGATCAGCGATAAATCGGTTACCCAAGGGATCAACGTGGGCAAGGCGATCGACATCATGTTGTCGCTGATCATCTCACCGACCATCGGTTTTATCTTGGCAGCCCTGCTGCTACTGGTGATGAAGCGTGTCTGGACCAGCAATAAAATCCACAAGACCCCCGAAGAGCGACAGCTGGTGGATGGTAAAAAACACCCGCCATTTTGGGCCCGCTTAACGCTGGTAGCCTCTGCCATGGGCGTCAGCTTTGTCCATGGCTCCAATGATGGTCAAAAAGGCATTGGCCTAGTGATGCTGGTATTGATCTGCATGGCGCCAGCCTATTTCTCGTTGGACATGAGCAGCCGGGCGTATGAACTCGATCGTACCCAGGATGCCAACCAGCGCATCATGGAGATCTATCAGCGCAACCAAGAGGCGCTTGGCCACGTTATCAACTTCTCGGCGCCCGCCCAATCAGAGGGGATCTTGCTGGACCACTGCACACCGGACAGTGCGCTGTGGGCCATGGCTAGCCTCGATACGCGGTTAGGGGCCGTGCGCACTTATGAAGAGATGAGCTTGACCGACCGCCGTGAAGTACGTCGTCTGCTGCTCTGTATTGATGATACCGCCCGTAAGGTAGCCAAGTTGCCGCTGCCCGCCAAGGAGCTGACCGATCTGGCCAAATGGCGCAAAGATCTGACCGCGACCGCTGAATATGCCCCAACTTGGGTGATTGTCTCCATCGCACTAGCGCTGGGGTGCGGCACCATGGTGGGTTGGCGTCGGATCGTCCATACCGTTGGCGAGAAAATTGGCTCTTCAGGTATGACTTACAGCCAGGGGATCGCAGCCCAGATCACCGCGGCGAGCGCTATCGGGGTGGCCAGTGTGACGGGGATGCCGGTCTCGACCACCCACATTCTCTCTTCTGCGGTTGCCGGCACCATGGTTGCCAATAAGTCAGGTCTGCAGAGTCAGACGATCAAAACCATTCTGATGGCGTGGGCGCTGACGTTACCACTGACCATGCTGCTTTCTGGTGGGCTCTTTATCATTAGCCATACCCTGTTCGGTTAAGGTTGGCGGCCTCTTGCTAGGCCGAATTTAACGTCGACCATATACACAAGGCCCGCGCTTGCCATATTGGCATGCGCGGGCCTTGTCATTATGTGCTGCTTTGATCTGCTGGGCTTCCTTGATGGGCAGCTGGCAGATGTCGCGCTCTCATCGTCTAAACAGGCCCCAGCTTGGTGCCAGTGAGCACCGCCCGCCAAGGTGTGGTTTGCTCAATCCCACTCGCCAAACGTTCAATCCCACTCTCCAAGCACACAATCCCATTCTCCCAATAAGGTGAGCCGGAGTGCGCAACCGATGGGCGCTAGCCATAACGGCCCAGTAATAGAAATAAGGCCAGGCTGAGGAGCGTCGCCATTAGCACACTGCCGGTGCGCCAAGCGATCAGGGCGGCGGCCAGCGCGCCCCACAGGGCCGGATTATCCGGTGTTAATGCCAAGGTTCCCTGCGGCATCATGACGATCGGGCCCCACAAGGCAGTGAGCACGGCGGGCATGGCATAGCTCAGCAGTCGCCGAGTGCGAGTCCCCAAGCGTAACGGCAGGGCCGGTTCGAGCAAGAAATAGCGGCTAGCGAACACCAGGGCGCTCATGGCGAAGATGGCAAGCAGGATCATGTGGGTGTCTCCAGGTTAGAGCGGGGGGAAGAGGGCGGCGTATCAGCGGGCGATGTGGCATCACTCGCGGCCGCAGAGGGGGTTGCTGCGGTGGGCTCGCACAGATAACCGACGATCATGGCGGCTGCGCTGGCCAGCATCATGGCGCCAGGGATCTGCAAGGCGGTGAGCAAGACCGATAAGCACAGGGCGGTCGCAATACAGGCCAGCACGCCACGATGGCGAACCGTGGGCACAATCAGGGCGATAAAGGTGGCGGCGACCACAAACTCAAGGCCCAGATCGGCTAACCAAGGGAGCTGACTACCTGCCACGATGCCAAGCAGGGTGGCCAGATTCCACGCCAGATAAAACGAGAGACCCGCACCGAGGGCATACCAGCGGTCAAATTGTGCCGCTGGCTGCTGGCCACACAGGGCAAACAGTTCATCGGTGAGTAAAAAGCCCAATCCCAACCGCCAATGCAGCGGCAGCGGGCTAATGGCAGGGCGCATGGCCAAGCTGTAGAGCAGATGACGGGAGGTAATAAATAAGGTGGTGAGCAGCAGGGTCAGTAACCCAGCACCTCCTTTGATAAGCCCGATGGCGGCAAGCTGAGCGGCGCCAGCAAACAAGATGGCTGACATGGCTTGCCCTTCCAGTGGGCTCAAACCGTTGTCAATGGCCAAGGAGCCGGCCAGCAACCCCCACGGCAAGACAGCGACCGAGAGAGGTAACATCGCCAGTGCCCCTTGGCATAGGCGAGGAAAAGGGGAAGTAGTCATGGGGTATCTCCTGATAACGGGGCACCAGTATGGTGCCGCCATGCCTGCCTGACTTGCACGTTATTGCGCAGAGGGGAGCTGATACTGCTTCACGAATTGACCCGGGGTAATGCCCATGGCCCGCTTGAAATGACGGTGCAGATGGCTTTGATCGTGAAAACCACAGGCGTGGGCGGTCTCGACGATAGCCACGCCATCGCGCAGCAACTGACGTGCTAGCTTGAGCCGTAACTGGGTCTGGTAAGCGTGAGGCGGGAGCCCGACCTGCTTGCTAAAGCTGCGGACCAGATGATATGGGGTGAGTTCTGCCAGCTCGGCCAGTACCTGCAAGGAGATATCGTGGGTTGGATAGGCATCCAGATAAGCACGTACCTGCTCAATCCGTGGGTGGCGCGCTGCGGGCACGCTCGGCGCCTCAATGCGGCCATGGCGGCAGGCCAGATTGACGAGAAAGCCGTAGACCAAGGTTTCGCGGAGCAGCTGTTGCTGGTGAGTGGCGAGGGTATCGAGCACCAATACGAGCTGGGCCGCCAGCGGTGGATCATCCACCACGGGCTGGCGAAAATAGGGGGGCATGGCGGCGCCCAGACCCAGATCTCGCCCGATGGCGGCAAACTGTTCTGGCAGGGGATACATGGCGCGATAGGACCAGCCCCCCGCACTGGCTGCATGACCGGTATGCACATCATCGGCATTGACCAAAATGATCTGGCCAGTGGGTGCCAAGTGATCAGCTCTGCTGCGAAAGAAGCGCTGTACCCCGCGCTCTACCACGCTGATGGTGTACTCCTCATGGACATGGCGCGAGAAACACTGGGTGGCAAAGCTGGCGTTGAGCAAGGGTAAACCACCGAGGGCATCACTGATCCGGTAGTCGGTCTGTTCGGTTGGGGAGATGTCGTGATGGTTCATCAAACAGGTTCGTCAGCAGTTGGGATAAGTCACAGCTTCCCACTGTAGCAAACAGGCAAGATAGGTTGCTTGTACAAAATTGTGCTGTTCTCGAGTCACGAATGTGGGATGCCGCGTCGCCACGTTGCGAGATGGGCTGCGAGTCGTGGCGAAGGGTTAACGAGTCTAAAAAAATACCGGTCGATGGCGTCGACCGGTATCTCTGGGCGGCATGACTGCCAGCGTTACCCTTAGAACAGGGTGGTAGAGAGGTTATAAAGCTCTTGATCGAACGGGCGCTTGAGGTTCTCAATGCAGTCGATGATGTCATGATGCACCATCTCATTGCGCTGGATCCCCACGCAGCGACCGCCATGGCCTGCCAGCAGCTGCTCCACGGCATAAGCCCCCATCCGGCTGGACATAATACGATCCCGTGCGGTAGGGGTACCACCACGTTGGATGTGGCCGAGGATAGTGGCACGGGTTTCGCGGCCGGTCAGGGCTTCGATATCTTTGGCCAGCGCGTTCACATCGGTGACGTGCTCACAGATGGTGATAATGGCGTGCTTCTTGCCCTTGGCTTCGCCCTCTTTGATCTGGAGGAGCAGCTTCTCTTTGTCAAAGGCTACTTCCGGTACGATCACATACTCTGCGCCACCCGCGACCGCAGCCGACATGGCCAGATCGCCACAGTGGCGGCCCATGATCTCAACCACCGAAATACGGTGATGGGAGCTACAGGTATCGCGCAGACGATCAATGGCATCGACCACCACGTTTAGCGCAGTATCAAACCCGATGGTGAAATCAGTGCCCGCGATGTCGTTATCGATCGTGCCCGGCAGACCGATACAAGGGAAGCCCTCTTCGGTCAGCTTCTTGGCGCCCATGTAGGAGCCATCGCCACCGATCACCACCAGGGCGTCGATCCCATGCTTTTTCAGATTCGCTACCGCTTCGGCGCGGACTTTGGGGTCTTTGAAAGCGGGGAAACGGGCCGAGCCTAAAAAGGTGCCACCACGGTTTACCACGTCGGAGACGCTGTGACGCTCCAGTTTGACGATCCGCCCTTGGTGCAGACCAAGGTAGCCATCATAGATGCCATAAACTTCCAAGCCGTGATGCAGGCTGGCGCGCACCACGGCGCGAATAGCTGCGTTCATACCTGGCGCGTCGCCGCCACTGGTTAATACACCAATGCGTTTGATTTGTTTGGTCATGAGTGCCTCTGGGTCTGAGTTGCAAATACAAATGGATGGAAACAGGCAAGCCTCTTTCACTATATCGGCTTTCGTATGAGGGCGCGGCCATCATATGAAAAGCGATACACAAGAGGGGGCTAGGCCCCCTCTGGATGGTGCCAATTACTTGGCTGCACCTGCGATGATCTGGGAGAAGTCATCGACTTTCAGGGATGCCCCACCGACCAGGCCGCCGTCAATATCAGGCTGACCAAACAGATCGGCAGCCGTGGCGCCAGTCACAGAGCCGCCGTACAGGATCTGTACTTTAGCCGCAATGGCTGCGTCAAAACCGGCCAAGTATTGGCGGATGTGCGCGTGCACCGATTGGGCGATCTCTGGGGTGGCGGTTTTACCAGTACCGATGGCCCATACCGGCTCGTAAGCCACCACGGCGTTGGCGAAAGAAGCGATGCCGCAACGGACAATGACCGCTTTGAGCTGGGTTTCCACCACGTTCTTGGTTACGCCAGCTTCGAACTGCTCCAGCGTTTCACCGATGCACAGCACCGGCACCAAGCCGCCTTTCTGGATCGCTTCGTACTTAGCCGCGACCACGTCGTCAGTCTCTGCGTGCAGGGTACGGCGCTCGCTGTGGCCGACCAAGGAATAGGTGCAACCGAAGGCTTTGAGCATGGAAGGGGCGTTTTCGCCAGTGAAGGCGCCAGACTCATGGACGTCGGCATTCTGAGCACCGTAGGCAATCTTGCTGCCAGCGGTTAACTGCTCAACCAGACCCAAAAAGATAACCGGTGGGCAAACGGCGACTTGTACCGAAGGATGAGCGGCCGCCGCCGGGGTTAACCCGTTGATCAGCGCTTCAACGGACGCTTTGGTGCCGTTCAGTTTCCAGTTACCCATTACCAGGTGCTGTCTCATCGTCTCTCTCTCCTAGGCATTTGATTGCGCGACATTATATGAATTGAACGGGGCCCAAGATAGCCGACCCAGCGACAAATGACGTAATTTTTTTTCGCTTTACTGATCCAAATCAGGAATCAAGGGTGCGATCGCTTAATCGTTAACCTGTCCCCGTAAACGGGCCCACGTTACCCCAAGCCATTCATGAATAGCCGCTTCTGAGTACATTAAATAGCGGCCTTTGGGGAGATAACTGTAGAGCGGTTGGGCAACGAGGCTCTGCTTAGCGGTGTAATCGGTGGGGGCTGCCACTGCATTGAGTCCCTGTTGCTGATAGAGCGCCATGGCGCGGGGCAAATGGGTGGCTGAGCTGACCAGCGCCACGGTTTTTCCTTTGAGATAACCACTGATCGAGACCGCCTCGTCATGGGTATCTTTGTTGTTTTCAAACAACGTCATCCGGGTGCGAGGAATGCCAAGGCTTTGTGCCATCCGAGCGTTCACCTCGGCGTTGGAGAGGGCGTCCCCGATCACCGCGCCGGAGAAGATCAGCTCCGCATTGGGATAGGCCTGAGCGAGCCGAACCCCCTCAAGGGTGCGGGCCAAGGCGACATTATTTTGCCAAGCACGCTCAGGGAGCGCCGGATCGCTGACATGACCGTTGCCGAGCACCACAATGGCTTCGATGTCTGGATGCTGGCTTATCTCGAAGGGGGGATAACGCTGCTCCAGATCTCTGGCCAGCTGGTAGCTTACTGGCCGCATTCCCATCAGGGTCACCATGATCAGTGCCAGCGTGGCCAGCAGTTTGCCCGTTTTTTGAAAACGGGTGAACCAGAGCAGCACCAGTGCCAGCAGTAACACACACAGCGCGAAGGGCAGGGGCATCAGCAGCTGACCGAGCCACTTCTTGATCACAAAAAGGTTATTCACCCACACAGTGCTTGCTTCCTTGAGTTTTCAGCAAATTCGGGATGTGACAGAATACCGCTCTTTTTGGGGATGGCCACTGCCTTGTGGCGCACAACACTGGGTTTTTCTTTGCAGCACGATCAGAGTTTTGACGGGCGCGCCGACAAGTTCGCTCGCAACATTTATGACTCCAGTAAGGGACGTATTCGCACCACCGTTGTGTGGCGCGACATTGAAGCTTGCCTCGCCCGTCTTGGCGACCGGCCGCTGCGCATTTTGGATGCAGGGGGCGGATTTGGCTACTTTGCCCAGAAGCTGGCGGCCTTGGGCCATCAGGTCGAGCTCTGTGATCTCTCTGCCGAGATGTTAGATCTGGCCCGTGAGCAGATAGCCGAACAGGGGCTGGCAGATAAGATTCGTCTGATCCATTGCCCGATTCAGGCGCTGGATCAGCACGTGACCGGCACCTTTGATCTGGTGCTCTGTCACGCAGTGTTGGAGTGGCTGGCCGAGCCGCACCAGACCTTGGCTGGTCTGTTCCCTTTCCTCAAGGTGGGGGGCATACTGTCGCTGCTTTTCTACAACCGCCACGGCCTGTTATTTCAGAGCTTGGTGGTGGGTAATTTCGATTATGTGCGCCTTGGCCTGCGTAAAAAGCGCCAGACTGCGCTCACTCCCACCAACCCGCAACTGCCAGAGCAGGTGTATGGCTGGCTTGAGCAGGGGGGCTTATCCCTGATAGGGAAGACAGGGGTACGGGTGATCCACGACTACATGCGCCACAAGCAGGATCAGGTGGGCAAGTTCGACGACCTGCTGGCCATGGAGCTGCAATATTGTCAGCAAGAGCCTTTTGTCTCCCTTGGTCGCTATATCCACGTGATGGCGCAAAAGCCGGCGGCTTGACGTCCCCCGTGACGGCCGGCGCCGATCCTGCGCTGACCCAATACAACAACGACATGGCCGCTGCTTGCTAACGAGGCCAGCCAGATGGAAAACAACGAGATGATAACGTCATGATGAGTGCATCCCGTACCTTGCCCGAGCGTTCTTTGCCGGAGGTAGTCGGGTGGGTTAGGCAGGAGGGGCTGGCCTTGAACCTGCCCACCGACCGACTGGCCTTTCTGATTGCCATCAAAACTCTCTGTGAAGATGAGTCCGATCTGTCGGAAGCAGCACTGCACGACGCCTTTGGTTACGTCAGCAGTGCTTTTGGCCAGATGGACGAAACCCTCACAGGGCGGGCTAACAACGCCATTAACGATGTGATCCGCCAGCAGCTGTTGTCGCGTTTTAACACCGACATGGTGGCAGGGGAGAGCCGCTACCGGCTATCGCGCCTTGGCATGAGCATCGTCGACTTCTTTATGGATCAGCGCCAAGTTGACTCCATCAAGCTCTCTATCTTGCTCGAACACTTAGCGGCCGAGCTCGATACGGCCCGCAAAGTGGCGCTTCAAACCAACACCCGCGCGCAGTGGGATGCCGAGGTGCTGCCACGGCTCACCTTCTCGCTAGAAGAGACGCTCGGGCGTATCGATTTGACCCAACGCGCCATGGATGAGCAGCAAAATCAGGTCAAAAACGAGATCGCCGCCCTGCTGACCCAAAACTGGCTTGAGGCGATCCACAGCTGCGAAAAGCTGCTGCGAGAGACAGGCCAGACCCTGCGCGAGCTGCAAGATACCCTAGACGCTGCCGGTCACCGCCTGCAAGCGGGGCTGCTCAATATCCAAGAAGCGGCGCAGGGGCGCGATGACCTGTTCCATGTTGAAGAGCTGACTCACGCCCTGCAGGGGCGGTTAGATGTCATCACCAGCTGGGGCCAGCAGTGCATCGAGCTGTGGTCCCGCTATGACCGCCACGTTCACAAATTTATCCGCAATGCCATCGACATGGACAAGAACCGCGCCTTCAGCCAGCGGCTGCGCGAGTCCATCCGCAACGTCGAGCAGCACAGCTTCTTGCTGAAGGTGGCCGAGGAGCCCCGTCTGCTGGAGCTGCGCGATGAAACCATCACCATCTATGACGAGGAGGTGACCGGCGAGGTGCCTCTTGAGATGGAGTACCTAGAGATGGTGGACATTAATCAGGAGTTGGCCGAGCGCATCGAGCGTTATCTGGCCCGTTATCCCGAGCAGGGCCAGCAACTCGATCTGGCTGATGTGCTGCGGGAATACCTGCTGGACTACCCTGCCCATGCCCATTTCGATGTGGCGCGACTGTTAATCGATCAGGCCGTGCGTCTCGGCCATGCCAGCGGTGAGCGCGAGCAGCATCGCCAACCCGCATGGAAACCCATTAACCAAGCTGGCTCCAAGGTTCAGGCTTATGTCATTGATCAATACTGAGTTTCCCTTGCCGCTGCGGCTCGCAGAGGCGATAGCTAACCCCTTGTTTCCGCGCATCGACACCGCCTTGCGCTCTGGCCGTCATATCAGTGCTGACGAGTTCGAACAGCATTCGGTGCTAGCCGAATATCATAGCGAGCTGGAGATCTTCTACGGCCGCTATCAGGTGGAACTCATTAAAGCGCCGGAAGGCTTCTTTTACTTGCGCCCGCGCCCCAGTGCTGACATCGGCACCACTGTGCTCTCCGAGCTCGATATGCTGGTGGGCAAGGTGCTCTGCTACCTCTACCTGAGCCCGGATCGTTTGGCTTCGGAAGGAGTATTTGCCATGGCCGAGCTGCAAGAGGAGGTGCTGAGTCTGGCTGACGAGAAGCAATTGCTGCGGATGGTCAACAGCCGCTCCGGCGGCACCGATCTGGACAAGAAGAAGCTACTCGAAAAAATTCGCACCTCCATGCGCCGCTTACGCCGTCTTGGCATGAGCACCGCCCTTGGCAACGGCGATAAGTTTCGGGTCAACGAATCGGTGTTCCGCTTTGCCGCTGACGTGCGATCTGATGAAGATCCCCGCGTGGTGCAACTGCGGATGATCCAAGAAGGGGAGGCCATCTTCCATGACGACGAGATGCCGAGCAGCGATTCGCTGTTTGATGACATCGACGCGGATCTCGATGAGGAGCAATTGGAGTTGGAGGTGGATGATGATCTGCAACGTTAAGGATCAGATGTTATTGATGACGGCGAGGGTCATGGAGCCCATTGGCATGATGGAGAGCGCGGCGTGAGAGGCAAATTTAAATCCCTGACCATGGTCAACTGGAACGGCTTCTTCGCCCGCACCTTCGATCTCGACCAGCTGGTCACCACCCTGTCCGGCGGCAACGGCGCGGGCAAGTCCACCACCATGGCGGCCTTTATCGCCGCGCTCATCCCCGATCAGTCGCTGCTCCATTTTCGTAACACCACGGAAGCAGGCTCTTCCAGCGCTTCCCGTGACAAAGGGCTGTACGGCAAGTTGCAGCGCGGCCACTGCTATTCGCTGCTGGAAGTGATGAACAGCCGCGAACAGCGGATCTGGGTCGGTGTTCACTTGGAACAGGTGGCTAACCGTGACAGCAAGGTCAACATCACCCCGTTTGCGCTGGTGGATGTGCCCGAGCAGCTGCAACCCACCGATCTACTGCTAGAAAAGCTCGATGACGGCAAGGGGCGGGTGCGCGCCTTTACCGATCTGAAAGGGGCGGCCGCTGAGCTGGGGGCCATGAAGGTCGCCAAGTTCAATACGGTGACCGACTATCACAACTTCATGTTCGAGTTCGGCATCACCCCCAAAAAACTGCGCGATCAGAAGGATCGCGGCAAATTCTATCGCCTGATTGAAGCCTCCCTCTACGGCGGTATCTCCTCGTCCATCAGCCGATCCTTGCGGGAATACCTGCTGCCGGAGAACTCCGGAGTGCGCAAGGCATTTGCCGACATGGAGGCGGCCATCTACGAGAACCGCCGCACGCTGGAAGCGATTAAAGAGACCCAAGGCCAGCGGGATCTGTTCAAAAACCTTATTACCGAAACCACCCACTATGTGGCGGCGGACTATGTGCGCAATGCCGCCGAGAAGAGCCGCCTCTCCGAGCTGGCGTTGCAAGCTAGGCAGGCGCTGGCCGACAAACGCCGCATTCTGGCCGAAGAGAAGCAGCGCGCCATCTATCTGGCCGACGAGGTGGAGCAGCTCACCGGCCGCGAAAA
>NZ_PGGC01000198.1 GCF_002795305.1 Aeromonas cavernicola | reverse complement strand
TGGGTGCGTCGTCAGGCCGATATTCCCCTCACCAGCTGGGATTACGGCCACCATGCCCTGGTGGCGACGGTGCGCTGCGCCGAGCCCCATCAGGCGGTGGCGCGGCAGATCTTCACCCCTGCGGGCCCGCTGGCCTTTTTGCCCCTGTGGCAACCCGATCTCTGCTCCATCGTCTGGTCCTTACCTGCGGCCCGCGCCGAGGCGCTCAGTGCCTGCGACGATGAGTCATTTAACCGCCAGCTTACCGCTGCGTTTGATGCTCGCCTCGGTTTGTGCAAGGTCGAAGGGCCGCGCAGCGCCATCCCCCTGACTGCCCGCTACGCCCGTGATTTTGCCCGCGAGCGGCTGGTGCTGGTGGGCGATGCCGCTCACACCATTCACCCGCTGGCAGGGCAGGGGGTCAACCTTGGCCTACTTGATGCCGCTGCGCTGGCCGAGCAGATCTTGCAGATCCAGCGCGCTGGGGGCGACATCGGCCTGCTTGCCAACCTGCGCCACTACGAGCGTTGGCGTAAGAACGAAGCAGCTCATATGTTGGCGGCGATGGAAGGGCTGAAACGGCTATTCAGTGGTGCCCACCCCGTTAAAAAGTTGTTGCGTGGGGTAGGGCTTCGGGCTGCCAATTTGCTCACCCCTGTTAAGGATCAGCTGATCCGCCGTGCCATGGGGCTGGACGGCGAACTGCCTGCGCTGGCCCGTGCCGATACCCCCGCCAAGGTGGCTCAGCCCTGAGCTGAGGGGGCAGATCGCCACAGGCGTCGGGGGTTAAGGCAAGGCGGCGCTAGCCCCCTGCTGCTGCCTGTGCGCGAGGTGGGGGCGGCCGCTGTGATCGGGTTATCCGCAGCCCCTCTAACGTGAAAAAAACTAATATTACCGTGCACTTTGCCAAACAAAAGTAATCTGATGAGGCAAATCCCTCGGTTTTGCCATCAGTCTTTCGTGCGGAGTAGCGGCCAAACGTTTTTCTACAAATTGTGACGAAACGGTAAAAATCAAAATTTTATCTTGCCAGCACTCCTCTATGGCTTTTTTTATCGTGCCGTTTCCCTTAGTGTTTGGGGCCCAGTTGACAGGGTGAGATTAGTTTTTTTGAGCAGCGCCCGTTGCCGTTTGTCATATAATCCCCCCGTTCAAGGAGCCCCGCTTGCCTGCGCGCGGCAAGCAGCAGCACAGACCCCAAGCCCAGCGCCGACCGGTGGGCTATCCCGTTGCAGGTCAGCCGCAAACGGCGAGGGGCGTTATCCCGTAAGGGCTTTTGCTAAGGAAAGAATGCGATGATCAAGACCACGGTATTGCATCCCAAGCACCTGGAAGCAGGCGCCAAAATGGTGGATTTTCATGGGTGGGAGATGCCCATCAACTACGGTTCCCAGTTAGAAGAGCACCACGCGGTACGAAGCCGTGCGGGCATGTTTGATGTCTCCCACATGACCATCGTCGATTTGACGGGCGAGCAGGTCAAAGCCTTTCTGCAACACCTGCTGGCCAACGATGTGGCCAAACTCACTGCCCCCGGCAAGGCCCTCTACAGTGGCATGCTCAATCCCGAAGGGGGGGTGATCGATGACCTTATTACCTATTACCTTAGCGATACCTTCTACCGCTTGGTGGTTAACTCCGCCACCCGCGAAAAAGATCTGGCCTGGATCCGCCATCACGCCATCGATTTCGATATCACCGTCACCGAGCGCCCAGAATTGGCGATGATCGCGGTGCAGGGCCCCGAGGCAAAAGCCAAGGCCGCCAAGGTGTTCACCCCAGAGCAAAACAGTGCGGTTGCGGGGATGAACCCCTTTTTCGGCGTGCAGGCGGGGGATCTCTTTATCGCCACCACCGGTTACACCGGCGAAGATGGCTACGAGATTGTGGTGCCGCAAGAGCAAGCCTGCGCCCTGTGGCAAGCGCTGCTCGATAACGGCGTGGCCCCCTGTGGGCTGGGTGCCCGCGATACCCTGCGGCTGGAGGCGGGCATGAACCTCTATGGCCAAGACATGGACGAACAGACCAGCCCCTTGGCGGCCAACATGGCGTGGACCTTAGCGTTTGAGCCCAGTGATCGCTCGTTTATTGGCCGCGATGCCCTTGAGGCGCAAAAAGCGGCGGGCGATCAGCCCAAGCAAGTGGGGCTGGTGATGACCGATAAAGGGGTGTTGCGGGCCGGGATGGCGGTCACCTTTACTGCCGCCAATGGTGAGCAGCGGGAAGGGGTGATCACCTCGGGCTCGTTTTCGCCCACCTTGGGGTACAGCATTGCCCTGGCGCGGGTGCCCCGTGATATTGGCGCGCAGGCGGAGGTAGCTATCCGCAACAAACGGGTGACGGTGCAGGTTACCAAACCCGCTTTCGTCCGCCATGGTGAGAAGTTGGTTTAAGCCAAGCCAAGGACAGTGAACCTTTCCCTGCTGCTGTGCATATTCGTTTTTAAACGCGACTTAATGATCAAAGGAATCAAACATGAGCAATATCCCGAGCGAACTGAAATACGCCACGTCCCATGAGTGGGTCCGTCTTGAAGCCAACGGCGAGGCCGTGGTCGGCATCACCGAACATGCCCAAGATCTGCTGGGTGACATGGTGTTTGTCGATCTGCCGGAAGTGGGCAAACAGGTCGGGGCGGGTGATGACTGCGCGGTAGCTGAGTCAGTCAAGGCCGCCTCCGATATCTACAGCCCTGTGAGCGGTGAGATCGTTGCCGTTAACAGCGAGCTGGAAGGGAGCCCCGAACTGGTCAATGCCGAGCCCTATGGGGCGGGCTGGCTGTTTCGGATCAAGCTCGCCGACGAGAGCGAGCTGGCCAACCTGCTGGATGCCGACGGCTACCAGAACGTGGTGGACGAAGAGTAATCCCCCGGGCCCTGCACCAACGTGCGGGGCCCTTTTGTATGGCTGCCAATTGTTTGCTGATGATGGTATGGCAGCCAACGGGATCGGCAGCCCCCGTATCTGGGGGGGACGGCTTAGCCGATGTGCGGGTTACACCGATGATTCCCGCGAGCAGTCGCAGCTTGGCTGCGGCACAACGAACATCAGTGACGTCGCAAGTCCGGCTATCAGGATGTCGTTATCAGGATTTTTTATATCAGGAATTTTTATCAGGAATAGGGACATGACCCAGTCACTGTGTGAACTTGAGCAAACAACCGATTTTATTCGCCGCCACATTGGCCCAGGCGAGGAAGAGCTGCGCCAGCTGCTAGCGGCGGTCGGCGCAGAGAGCCTAGATGATCTGATTGAGCAGACGGTGCCCGCCGCCATTCGCCGCACTGGGCCGCTTGGGATCGGAGCGCCGATGAGCGAGGTCGCCGCGCTGGCCAAGCTCAAGGGCTACGCCGCCCAGAACCAGATTGCTAAGAGCTATATCGGCATGGGTTATCACGATACCCATGTGCCCCACGTCATTTTGCGCAACGTGCTGGAAAACCCCGGCTGGTATACCGCCTACACCCCGTACCAGCCGGAGCTGGCGCAGGGGCGGCTTGAAGCCCTGCTCAACTTCCAGCAGCTGACCCTAGACTTGACCGGCATGGATCTGGCCAGTGCCTCCCTGCTGGATGAAGCGACCGCCGCCGCTGAGGCGATGGCGCTGGCCAAGCGGATGGCCAAGTCCAAGTCCAACCTCTTCTTTGTGGCCGATGACCTGCACCCGCAGGTGATCGACGTGGTCAAGGAGCGTGCGGTTCACTTCGGTTTCGAGGTGGCGGTCGGCCCTGCTGAACAAGCCTGCGCCGAAGAGGTGTTTGGCGCCCTGTTCCAGTACCCCACCACCACCGGTGAAGTGAAAGATCTGCGCGCCCTGATTGCTGCGGTACAGGCCCAGAAAGGGCTGGCCTGCGTCAGCGCCGATCTGCTCTCCCTGCTGCTGCTCAAATCCCCGGGCGAGCTGGGCGCCGACGTGGTGTTGGGCTCCGCCCAGCGCTTTGGTGTACCGATGGGTTACGGTGGCCCCCACGCCGCCTTCTTCGCCACCCGCGATGCCTACAAGCGCTCCATGCCGGGCCGGATCATCGGCGTTTCCAAGGATGCCCGTGGCAAGGCTGCGCTGCGTATGGCGATGCAGACCCGCGAGCAGCATATCCGCCGCGAGAAGGCCAACTCCAACATCTGTACCGCCCAAGTGCTGTTGGCCAACATGGCGAGCTTCTACGCTGTCTACCACGGCCCGGTCGGGCTGAAAACCATCGCCTCCCGCGTCCACCGCCTCACTACCATTCTGGCGCTCGGCCTCAAGGCCAAGGGCGTGACCCTCAAGCATGCCAGCTGGTTCGATACCCTGACCGTGCTGACGGCAGATAAAGCAGCACTCATTGCCAAGGCTGAAGCCAATGGCATCAACCTGCGTGCAGACCTCGATGGCGCGGTCGGGGTGTCGCTCGCTGAAACCACTACCCGTGGCGATGTCGCCGAGCTGTTCGATCTCTTCCTCGGGGCAGGTCACGGCCTCGATGTCGCAGCGCTGGACAAGGCGGCTCAGGCCCATCACGCCATCCCGCAGGATCTGCTGCGCACCGATGCCGTGCTGACCCACGAGGTGTTCAACAAGTACCACTCCGAAACCGAGATGCTGCGTTACATTCACCGTCTCGAAGCCAAGGATCTGGCGCTCAACTACGCCATGATCTCCTTGGGCTCCTGCACCATGAAGCTCAACGCTACCGCCGAGATGATCCCAGTGACCTGGCCCGAGTTCGGCAAGTTGCACCCGTTCGCCCCGCTGGCCCAGACCAAGGGCTATCAGCTGCTGCTGGCCGATCTTGAAAACTGGCTGGTGAAAGTGACTGGTTACGATGCGGTCTGCATGCAGCCCAACTCCGGCGCCCAAGGCGAGTACGCAGGTCTCTTGGCCATCAAGAAGTACCACGAGTCTCGCGGCGAAGGGCATCGCGACATCTGCCTTATTCCGGCTTCTGCCCACGGCACCAACCCCGCTTCTGCCCAGATGGCAGGACTGCAGGTGATCGTCACCGCCTGTGACAAGTCGGGCAACGTGGATCTGGACGATCTGCGGGCCAAGGCCGCCGAGGCGGGGGAGCGGCTTAGCTGTCTGATGGTGACCTACCCCTCCACCCACGGGGTGTATGAGGAGACCATCAAGGAGGTGTGTGACATCGTGCACCAGCACGGGGGGCAGGTCTACCTCGACGGTGCCAACATGAACGCGCAAGTGGGCCTCACGGCGCCGGGCTTTATCGGGGCGGACGTCTCTCACCTCAACCTGCACAAGACCTTCGCCATTCCTCATGGCGGTGGCGGCCCTGGCATGGGCCCCATCGGCGTGAAGCAGCATCTGGCACCGTTCGTGGCCGGTCATGCCGTGGTCAAGACCGACAAAGAGAGCCGTGACAACGGCGCCGTGTCGGCGGCACCGTTCGGCTCGGCTAGCATCCTGCCCATCAGCTGGATGTATATCGCCATGCTGGGGGACGAGGGGCTCAAAAAATCCACTCAGGTGGCGATCCTCAACGCTAACTATCTGGCCAAGAAGCTGGGTGATGCCTTCCCGGTGCTCTATTCCGGCCGCAACGGCCGGGTGGCCCACGAGTGCATCTTGGATATTCGTCCGCTGAAAGAAGCTTCCGGCATCAGCGAGATGGACGTGGCCAAGCGGCTGATGGATTACGGCTTCCACGCGCCGACCATGAGCTTCCCGGTGGCGGGCACCCTGATGGTCGAGCCGACCGAATCCGAATCCAAGCGCGAGCTGGATCGCTTCGTCGAGGCGATGACGTCCATCCGCGCCGAGATTGGCAAGGTACAGGAGGGGCAGTGGAGCCTCGCCGACAACCCGCTGGTCCATGCGCCGCACACTCAGGATGACGTGATGGATGCAGAGTGGGCCCGTGGCTACAGCCGCGCCGAAGCGGTGTTCCCGTCCGACGCCGTACGCGCTAGCAAGCTGTGGCCGTCGGTCAACCGCATCGACGACGTTTACGGCGATCGCAACCTGTTCTGCGCCTGTATCCCGACCGAGGATTATGCTAAGTAAGTCAGCTGCGTTGACCCGACTCGTGCAGTGAGCACGTACGCTAAGTGAGTAACAAGAGGCCCTGCATCTGCAGGGCCTCTTTGTGTCTGTTTATGAGGGGAGTGATCCGCTGCGCTGGCGCTGCTTGATAAGAGCCCCCAGCCTGAAAAAGTGAGTGAGGGGCGTCCACTGCACGCTACCCGTCACGCTTGCTCCGGCATCCGAATGCGAAACAGAGCAAACAATCCCTAGTGGCTATCCAGTGAACTGACGGTCCAGCCCTGCTTTTTTAGCGTCAGCTCTACCTGTGCAAAGCGCAGCTGAGTAATGCCCCAAGGCTGCAATAGCTAAAACGCTGGTCTGACAAGGCGGCCGAATCCATCTCTCGTAGCGGGTAATCCCCCTTGGTCAGGGTGTCCAGTGGCCGGGGCTTTCAGCACAAGCAGATCCTTCGTCACCATCGACACCAGACCCCCGCCAGTGCAGGCCTTGGCCACTACTGGCTGTAAAAAATAAGGCATTAACCGTTTTAAATATAATTAAAACCTCTCTTGATCGTTAAATGGCCAATAAGTTCATGCTGTCGATATAAACATTGTCGACGCATTATTCTTGTATCCAAAATAACATATCGTCTTTGTTGATATGGGTTTGGGAAGGCAATGTTTGCCCTTTTCTAACAAACCATTTTTCATTGGTTAAATTACATTGCCAATGGCTGTCATGTGCTATTTCGCTGCCCGGCATAGCTATCGGATGTTGCGCTATTCGGAGGGCATTCCATTTCTCTACTGCACCATGCGCTTTTGCATAATCAACCAAATCTTTAGGGTAGTAGCGCATATCTCGGTAACTGCTGTCATCGAGGTCATACAATACCGTCATCAGTGCTGCCTCAAAGGCCCAATAACCAAAAAAGATGGCGTGCTTGGCCTTATGTCTATCGTACCAGTAACACTCTTTGCACCCCTTATACCACCCCTTAAGATAGTGTTTGATGCTGGCTTGACGCTCGGTTTTAGTGGGAATAGCCCCATCGCCTTTGATCGCATCAAATAATGGCCGATAAACATCGGGAATATAGGATTCAGGGCCACGGGGAAAACCAGCATAGCCAAGGCGGGCTAATAAGATACTCCAGAGCGGGTCATCATCCCCTTCGGGGTTTTTACTGATATAACGCACCATATCGGGCAGCATCTCATCTTGCCCATAGAGGATATTTAATGAAAACATCCAGAGCAGATATTGATAGGCATCGGGCTCCCAGTAATAGAACAGGTTATCTGGAAACTCTTTTTTATGGCGCGCAAACTCTTTATTAGCG
Source organism: Aeromonas cavernicola (assembly GCF_002795305.1). Lineage (GTDB taxonomy): Bacteria > Pseudomonadota > Gammaproteobacteria > Enterobacterales > Aeromonadaceae > Aeromonas > Aeromonas cavernicola. The sequence continues at coordinate 2,389 of NZ_PGGC01000198.1, read as the reverse complement.
ACGTGCAGTTGAGCAATGACCGCTTCATGGGACTGCCCACCGGAATATACCAAGATGGTATGCTCAATATTGTCCATAAACATTCCCGCACTGGCGCCAGAGCGAGTTGGTAAAAGGCCAGGATCGCTCCAGCGTTCGTGTTGAGGATTGTTAATTTTATCCCACCACTCTTTTTTGAAATAAAGCGATTCCTTGTAGTCTGCCAATTGTTCCAGATAAAAGGCCTCTGATAACAGTGGGTCGCGACGCTGTTCAATAAACGAGCTCATTTCTCTCTCCTACTTAATTGGAACGGTACCAATCGCTTTGGCTGCGCTATCTAGCTTGGTAATTTGAATCACTTCACCGGACTCATCGACAATCATTAACCAAGAGGCATGACCTTTATCCCTTATATCTGCCAACACCTTTTTATCAGTTATCTCATTTGGTAGCCGTTTTTGTATCCACAAATCACCCATCTGCTTACCCGATCCCTTGGTCATCGACAGTAACTTGGTACTTTTTGTGCCATCGCCATCGATATATTCACCGCTGGCGGTACGGTATTTGGTTTCGGTCACCACATAAGGGGGTGGCGGTGCATTGTTTTTATACACACCATCAATCCCGCGTCCTCGCGGTTTGTCGGTCAAACTACGCACTTGCCGATGCTCCGGCAGTAGGTTCGCAAAATTGTGATTACTCATCCAGTTATCGCTGATTATCTCACCGTACAGCCCTTTTCCTGTGCGGCTCAATGTACGGGGATTGACTTTCGCGACATCGGCAGGGAGCTGATGCACCACGGTGCCGCTGGGCACAGCTTTATAACCGGGCGCATGTTTAACCGCCTCTTTTTCTAATCCTGCGGCAATCTCATCCAGGGATTTGAGAACAGGCCCCATGGCTGCTGGCAACATCTGGCTGGCCTGTGACTGCATTTGCATGACCATGCGCTGGGACTGTTCAAGCCAAATTCGAACCGAAGAGGGGGCTATCCCCTTAATTTTCCTAATAAGGCTATTGAGTACATTGACCGCATCATTCAGATACCCCAGCAACGCACTGACCGCAATCTGGCCGCGAAGACCACGGATCTGCCCTGCAAACTTTTTGAGCACGGTGTCTAGGCGTGAAATACCGAGTACTTTCTTCACCTTGGGGTCATAGAGAAAACTCAGAACAGGTGCCATGGCAGGTTTAATGGCTTTTGCTGCATCGCCACCGGTTTTACGAACAAATAAGAATACGATTTTTAGCACGCCTTTTAGCGCAGACCCCAAACTCGGGATCAGACCAATCAGAGTGAAACAAAGGAACACCCACTTTTCAGGCTGCTTGGGATTACGTGAAATATCACGGGCATTAGCGATCAAATCCCGGCAATCCAGCACTTGGTCAATCACAGGGATCAACCCCAACACGGCATTGGCGGCAATTTGCCCGGTGGTTTGATTGGCATTGAAATCCCCTTGGAGTGCCTCCCAAATCCATTGCAAACTCGATGCAATGCCTTTTTTCACCGCATCAGCACTTTGTTTGACGTAGGCAGCGCCACCGGACACCGCTTGTTCTAAATGACCATAAAGTCGTTCAAATAAATCGTTACCAAACATATCAACCCTCATCACTCAGACTATCGAGATGTCCCGTTAGCGCCGTGATGGATTCACGTGGCAAATCATCAAAGTGGTCTTGCTGTTCATAGGTCACACAAGCAAGACCCGCTGGTACATCTTCAAGTAAGGCCATCCCCTCACCATCCAGTACGCCGTCACGAACAGAGCCATCACTCAGCACCGCTTTGTACGGCGTACCAGCGAATGGCATCTGTTCGGGGTCAAGGTAATAAAACTTCATCCAGTGTTTGTTTGACCCATCCTCTATCCCCTCCATGTTCTTAGGCATTTTGCCCGCCCAGCCGCTGCCATTGCCGGGGCTGCCGCCGGCATTGAGCTTGATGGTGGGGCCGGACAGGGTGATGCCGCTCGGGTCAATTTTGACAAAGCTACCCGCCACTTTCAGGGTCAGCTCAGCCCCTGCCGCCATCACGATCTTCATCCCCGCCTTGTGGTGCACCTCGTTGCCCGCCTCCACCAACAGCGCTTGGCCAACTTTTTGGTGCAGGGTGCTGTCCACCGTCAGCGAGTAATCGCCCTTGATCTGATCCCGCTTTTCGCCATCGACGCTTAGGTGATCGTTGGCCTTGATCCGGGTCACCCGCTCGTTGCCAATCTCGCTGTGCTCATCGTGTTTGATCTGCCACGTGGCGTTGTGTTGGATCAAGCCGTTGAGATCTTTTTGGCCGTGCAGGTAAATTTCTTCCCGTCCCGCTTGGTCTTCAAAACGCAGCTCGTTAAAGCCCTCGCCCTGATGGGTCTCGGTGCGCAGCACGGTGCGGGTTTTA
>NZ_PGGC01000197.1 GCF_002795305.1 Aeromonas cavernicola | reverse complement strand
GCTGCCTGACCTTTGCGGTAACGCAACACCCACTCAATCCCTGCCGATTCGATGTCTATGAAGTGTTTGTTGATCAGGCAGCGTTTCAAGCACATCAGGCCAGAGTCAAATCCTCCCGCTGGGGGGCAATGACCGGCAATGTCGAGCGCCACTATACCGTGACAGAAACGGTGTAAATGACGGTCTGCTATGTGAGCCAATACCATAGACAGATGCCAGCCATAGGCTGTTGCTCATCTCTTTTCCGCTGATCGTGATGGTGATGTTTTCCGGCTATGAGAACTTCGTTGCGCGCCTTGATGTGGGGGATGAGGGCGACAAACGGGTGTGGCTTGGCAAGCTCGATGTGGGCTCATTAAAGAACAAGGTTGCCGTTTCTATCGTCGCCATCTCGTCAATTCACTTTCTCAGGTGTTGATGAATGCCGAGAATCGGCCCAACGACAACATCCCGTGGTATCTGCTGATCCACATCACCTTTGTGCTCTTTGCCTTTGCCATGGGTTATCTGGATAAATTGCCCGGTAAATAGGGGCTCACCTTGCCTCACTGCCAGATGAAAAGCCCAAGCCATTACTTGGCTTGGGCTTGGTCGTGATGGGGGATGCGGGAGTTGCCCGCGACCGCCTGCCACTGCCAGCACAGGGCTGTGACCATGAGTGCGGTGACTATGAAGGCGGTAACCACGAGGGCGGGGAGGGTTCCCCGTGGCTAGAGCCCCCCTGTGCGCAGACCCCCGTAGTCAGGGCAAGCGGGGGGTTAATAGGATAAACCAAAGCCCCGTGGGTAGCGGATGTTACCTAATTGGCCCTGCTCATCGAGCTGATACACGTTCACCGGCAGTTTGCCTTGCGGGGCTTTTTTGCCAAGCATGATCTCAGTGATGGTAGGAAGGGTGAGGCTGCGCCAGCCATTCTCAAAGCCAAAATAGTTGTAAGAGGCGATGATCACGTCGCTGACGTCATCGTAATTGATCGCGTCATAAGGTGCTCTTAGCGACAGGGCGATGGTTTGCTTACCCAGTGAGCGCGCATAACGCAGGGCATTGTAGGTTAATTGTGCCTCTTCATTGGTTGTCAAACGTGCTTGGCGGGCGAGGGGGTGGGGAGGGGTCTCGCTGCTATTAAACACCAGTGAGCCGCTGTTGCCATTGAACTCGGCACGAGCAAGCTGTGGGGCCAGTTTGGGAAGAATGGGCACGCCATCCTTTTCAACGGGGCTAATCCCAGTTGAGAGCGTCGCCATCACCAAGGTATCGCTCTGCTCGATGCTCTTTTTAATGCTGTCCCAGCGGCTTTGGGCCAAGGTGCTGCCAGTGACGGTAATCCCTTCCGCCGCTAATGCCGTGCTCAGACCGTTATATTGCTCTTGCCAAGGCGTCAGCAGGTAGGTTTTACCAAACTCAGCAGCACTCATTGGCAACAGCGGCGCGGCATTGCTCTGCTCGTTTTTCAATAATGTGATGGATGCGTCGGTGATGGCCTGCTCAACGGCCTTGTTGGCGCTGTTACCCAAGGTGGTGGTGGCGTGACGTAGGGCGCTCGTTAAATCACCTTGGCCGCGTTGGTTAATCAGATTGCGCTTGAGCTTGGTTAACATGATCCGCTCGACTGACTCGGTGATCTCTTGCTCCGCCAGGTCACCATTGCGCACCGCTTTGGCGACCCCGGCAATGAGATCGGTGAGCTTTTGCCGCTGGGCACTGGTGCGCACTTCCGTTGGCATCAAGGCAATATCCACCCCAGCTTGAAACGCTTTAATAACCGCATCCTGCTCTTGGAAGAAGCTCGAAATACCCTGCATATCAAGGGCATCGGTAATCACTATGCCGCGATAGCCTAACTGCTGGCGCAACACCTCGTGAATGATTTTGCGCGACAGCGTGGCGGGGGTGATCATGCTCTCCCCGGTTTTTGATGAGGTGACTAGGCTGGCATCCAGCGCGGGATATTGGATATGAGCAGACATGATCATATCGGGTGCATCGCCTTGCCTGATGGCCTGCTGATAGGGCGCAAGGTCTATCTGATAAGCCTCTGCGGCAGAGCGGCTCACCACGGGCAGGCCGAAATGTGAGTCGCTTTGGGTGTCACCATGGCCAGGAAAGTGTTTAAAGGTGGCGATCACATTGCGATTGGCCATGCCTTTCGCCACTTGGCTGGCCAAGGCTGACACGCGGGTGGGGTCGTCACTGTAGGCGCGCACATTGATCACTGGGTTGAGCGGATTGGACTGAACATCAACCACTGGGGCGAAGTTAACGTTAAAGCCAACGGCGTGGACTTCATCTGCCTGAATTTGGCCCTGGCGATAGGCCAGGTCGAGGCGGGTGGGATTGGCTTGGGTGGCGGCCGCGAGTGCCATATTTCCCGGAAAGTTAGTGGCTTGGGTGCGAGGCAGCCGCACCACGTTACCCCCTTCTTGATCGATCCCGATAAAGAGCCCGACGCGCTCTTGCTGCGCGACCGCTTGTTGCAGTTGCCAGGTCAGGGTGGTGACTTGCTCGGTATTGGCGAGGTTGTTGGCAAACAAGATCACCCCACCAATGTTGTCCTGAGAGATGATCTCTTGAATGGTCGGGTTAATCTCGGTCATCGGGGTGGTGCAATCGGGTTGACTGTCATCACACCAGTAACGAAACGCGACCATCATTTTTTGCGCGATTTTTTGCTCCAATGTCATCCCTTGGGTGAGCTGGCGAGCCTGCTCATCGGGTGAGGTGTTGTTGCTGTCGTTACAGGCCGTGAGGGTCAATACGCTGGTGGCAAGTAACGCCAGCAGCGGTTTTGCTGAATAGATCATGTTATTCCTCGTGCGTGTGATTGATACGAGTCGTTAATTCGAGTGATCGAAACGAGCATGACGCGAAGTCTGGCCTAAGCGCCTCACGAAGTAGGCGCTTAGGCTGATCGTTGGGTTGCAAACGATACCATGATGGGGCGAATCGGCTCCCTTTGAGTTAGATCCTCTTAGCGATAAAGCAAATAGGCTTGGCGCATGTTCAGGTACTGATTGCGCTCTGCCTGCCAACTGGTTTCGATCAAGGTGACCGTCTCATCCGGCGTGAGCCCATCGGCACTGGCTTGCTGTAATTGAGTGAGGAGCTGGCGGTTACCCACTAATTTGGCCAGCCAGAGTGGGCGAATAATGAAGTGGCTCTTGGCATAGTCGAGGTAGTTTCGCTCTTGGCTGTATTCAACCGCGTCTTGATAGCCCGCTTGCTGCATCTTGAACCACCATCGCACCAGTGGCCGGATCGACGGAGTTTGCGCTTGCGGCGCGATCCCCGTCAGCGCTTGGCGAAAGCTTTCGCCATATACCCGCTCGCCACCTTGCGGCCAGCCAAATGCCGTCAACGAGCTATCCACCTGATAGTCGGTATTGACCCGCAAGGCGGGATCAGGAAAGCCTACCTGCTCATGGGGATAGTCAGAGCCCCGCCCCATATTGACGCTGGTTGCTTCAAATAGCGCTAGCGATGGGTACAGACGAACCGCCATGTCGGTGCGCAAATTGGGGGAGGGGCGTACCGGCAAAGAGTAAGGGCGATCGTGCCGATACCCCTGCATAGCAATCAGATGAAGATCTGCGGCGGGTAGCTGGTATTGGGATTGGCCAAATTTATCCCAGCCATCATCACCATTTTCTACCCCATTAAGCCAGCCTTGCCCGGCGATCATGGCGGCAAATTCAGCAGAGGTGAGGCCATGGGCCATCGGGATCGGGTGCATCCCAATGCCGGAGACATTCTCCCGTTGTAACAATGGGCCATAGATGCTGTCGCCATTGGGATTAGGGCGATCCAGTACCATAAATGCCTTGCCATTGGCCTGGATGCTCTCCATGGCTTTGTGCATCGAGATGGTATAGGTGAAAAAGCGTACGCCGACGTCCTGTAGGTCGTAAATCAGGATGTCGATATTGGCCAGCTCCTCAGCGCTGGGGTGCGCATTGCTCTTGCCGGCGGCATCTCGGCCATACAGGGTCACAACTGGGAGCCCGGTCTGAGGGTCAACGCCGTCGTTATCGCCAGCGCCTGCCTCTTCATTACCGCGCAGGCCGTGCTCCACCGAAAACAGGGTGGTCACCGTAAAGCCATATTGCGCCTGCTCGCTGAGCAGTTTTTCTATGGTGTGTCGGCCTTGGCTATCACGAGAACTTTGATTGACGATCAACCCGACCCGTTTATTGCGCAGCAACGGGCCATAGCGTTCCGGTTGATCGATGCCGAGCTTGAGCGCTGGGCGGTCTGCGGTGGATGCGGTGTTGTCGCTCTCTTGGCATCCGGTCAGCACGCCTAGCAAAAGCGGGAGGATAAACAGACGTTTCATCATATTGCTCCTTGTTGTCGACAACCGAGAGCAGATGATGGATGGGTGCCATGGTCATCGCTCCCTTTCGTTGCGTGGTTATGTTGCTACTTGTTGCTACCGTTGTTGCATGGTCACGGTTGCGCTGCCACGACGATGGTCGGGGAGTGACTATCCTTTCCGATTTTTGATTTCAAATGTGATGTCTATGTCGCATAAATTATTATTTCGGCGGCGTCGTTTGAAAATAGGAAAATTCTTACAGCTCTCTCGCCATCCTCGCCCGCCCAGTGCTGAAGTGCCGCCATCCCGTATGCGAGCAGGGAGCGCAAGCCTGCGCGGCATGGCCTTTGCCCCCCTTTGCTCCCCAGCCTGAGCCCGTGACAGCGCGCTATTTGTGAAGTCTGACCACGTTTTAACACTCCTCGATTGATACCATCGGCCGTCGTCATACGTCGCTAGTCGAGCAAAGAGACCGACCCCCACAGGGCGGTGAGGGTGGGGTCATTGATTTAAAGAGGGGCAGATTGAGAGGTTCAGCTATGAAAGCGTCACGACCCACTGAGCGCTGCTCGATGGTCGGCAATCCCCGTGGTTTCAATGAACAGGGAGCGGTGCCGACCAATCCCACCGAGCGCACTATGTTGCTCCGTCAGGATGAAAACCGCTGGCACACGGGTGAAGCGATGGCCCTGCTGGCAGGGATCGCAGGGCTGTTTCACGATGTCGGCAAAGCCAATCAACTCTTTCAGGATAAGCTCAGCGGCAAGCGGTGCGAACTGAGCGAGCCGCTGCGCCATGAGTGGGTCTCTTTGCGGATCTTTGCCGCCTTTGTGGATGGCCGAGATGACCAACAGTGGCTGACGGCGCTCTCGGCCCTGCTCCCAGCCGACGAGGAAAAGGCGATGGCGAGCCTGTTGAGCCGGGCCGAGCGCAAAGCTCAGCCCACCGGCGCCAATCCCTTTGCCGCGTTGCCGTCCATCGCGCGCATGGTCGGCTGGCTTATTGTCTCGCACCATCGGCTGCCACAGTTTGACAAGCGCCATGAGCAAGCCGTCGATTCGCCGCCGCTGGCCAAGTTAACGATAGATTCCGGGCGCTTTAATAGCAGCTGGAACTCCCCTCAATGCCGCGATGAGCACTGGGATGAGCAGGCATGGCAACAGCTGTGGCACTTCCCCCACGGCACGCCGCTGGCTAGCCACACCTGGTGCCGCAAGGCCAATCAATTGGCACTGCGGGCGCTCCAGTGCCCCTCCCTGTGGCAAGGCGGGGAGTGGCTAGCAGACCGCTTTACCAGCCATCTGGCCCGCTTGTGTTTGATGCTGGCTGATCACACTTATTCGGCAGGTGCCATCACCGAAAAGTGGCAAGACCGTGCTTATCGGGCCTATGCCAATACCGACCGCGCAACCGGCACGCTCAAGCAAGCATTGGATGAACACAATATTGGCGTCGGCCACCATGCCTATCTACTGGCCAAGCGCCTGCCGCAGCTGCGCCCTCATCTCCCTGCCATTACATGTCACCAAGGCGTTAAGCAGCGCAGCCAAGACGAGGCGTTTCGCTGGCAAGACCAGGCGTTTGATCTGGCCAGAACGCTGGCGCACCGCTCGCAACAGCAAGGCTTTTTCGGGGTTAATATGGCGTCGACCGGCTGCGGCAAAACCTTTGCCAATGCCCGCATCATGTATGGGCTGGCCGATGAAAAACAGGGCTGTCGCTTTAGCGTGGCGCTGGGCCTGCGCACCTTAACCCTGCAAACAGGGGACGCCTTGCAAGCCAGACTCAAGCTCACTAGCAAGGATTTGGCAGTGCTGATCGGCTCGGCAGCGGTGCAGCAGCTGCATGAGCTGCATACCCATGAAGCACAAGCGGAATCCAGCACCGGCTCAGCATCCGCCGACCCTCTGCTCGATAACAACCTCTATGTGCGCTACGACGGCGCCCTCGATGCTGGCCCGCTGCGCCGTTGGCTTAAGCAATCCCGCGCGTTGCATGAGCTGATTAGCGCCCCAGTGCTGGTGAGCACCATCGACCACCTGATCCCAGCGACTGAAGGCACCCGGGGTGGCAAGCAGATTGCCCCCATGTTGCGCCTGCTTACCTCGGATCTAGTGCTCGATGAGCCCGATGACTTCGGGCTGGACGATCTGCCCGCCCTCTGCCGCTTGGTCAACTGGGCTGGCATGTTGGGCAGCCGAGTGCTGCTCTCATCGGCCACGTTGCCGCCTGCGCTGGTCAACGCCCTGTTTGCCGCCTATCACGCCGGACGCAGACATTACCACCGCGCCTGTGGCGAACCCGGCGCGATGCCCCCCATCTGTTGTGGCTGGTTTGATGAGTTCGGGGTTGCCCAGCACGATCTGGCGGATCAGGCCGCCTTCAAGCTGCGCCATCAGGCGTTTGTCACTGCCCGTCTGGCCAAGTTGGCGGATTTCAGACCCTTGCGCCATGGCGCCCTCTGGCCGGTGAGCAGCTCGGGCCAACGTGGCGATGAGGTGGCACAAGGGATGGCCGACGCCATTGGGCAGGGCATCTTGGCGCTGCATCGAGATCACCAGCAGTCTCATGCCAGCGGCAAATGCCTCTCGGTCGGTCTGGTGCGGATGGCCAACATCAACCCCTTGGTGGCCGTGGCCCAGCAGGTGCTGGCGCAAACGCCGCCACCGGATACCCGCATTCACTTTTGTGTCTACCACAGCCATCACCCGCTGTTGGTGCGCTCGCAGATGGAGCAGCAGCTCGATGCCCTGCTCACTCGCCATCAGGAAGAGGCGATCTGGCAGCACCCCGCGGTGCAGCGGGCACTCACCCTGCCAGAGACCCACCACCTGTTTGTGGTCTTTGCTTCACCGGTGGCCGAAATTGGCCGCGATCATGATTACGACTGGGCCATTGCCGAACCGAGCTCAATGCGCTCGCTGATCCAGCTGGCTGGCCGTATTCAGCGCCACCGCAAATGCTCGCCGACCCGCCCTAATCTGTTGATCCTCAACCGCAATGCCAAGGCATTACAGGGAAGATCCCCGGCGTACTGTAAACCGGGGTTTGAAGCGAAAGAATTTCAACTCGCCAGCCCAGATATGACGGCCTGTTTACGTGAAGATCAGTATCGGTGGATAGGTTCAGCGCCTGCGATTGAGATGCCACCAAGCCAGAAAAAAGGGCCATACACCAATCTGGTCGCACTTGAGCATGATCATCTGGCGGTCTCTTTGTTTGCTAAAGAGCGGACACCCCCCGCTGCGGTTAGCTGGTGGCAAGCTCCCATTGATTGGGCGGGCGAGATGCAACGACAAACCCCCTTTCGGGCATCCCGCCCTGATGACGGCTTTGTCCTCTATCAGCCAGAGGAGGATGACCCGCTGCTGTTTCATCGGTTGGAGGAAAAAGGCGAGCCCACCTTGGTTGAGCAGGGGAACTTTTTCCGCGTGCAATTTGTGCCAGCCGAGCGAGTCGAGCCTTGGCTGGATAACCAACCGGCCCCCTTGCTCAAGGTGCTGGCTGAGCAGCTAGGGTGGGATGCCGCCAAGCTATCGCGCACCTTTACCGAGATCCGGCTGGAGAGAGTGAAGAGCCAGACCAACCGCTGGCACTACGATCCGTTGTTTGGCATTTATCAGGAATTTTAAGGAGTTAAGGAGAGATGATATGAGCGAACACAGTCTGTCATCGGCCATCGATGACTATATCTCGGGCAGGCAAGCGGCCAAGCCAGACAAATGGCCGACCAAGGCCGACTGGTTGGATGATGCCGCCAAACGGGCCAAACAGATCACGCTGGTGACCCATGCCCCCAAATTTACCCATGGCGATGCCAAAGGGGTGGGGGCGTGGGTCGCTGGAAAAGAGAGAGAAGAAAGAGGAGAGGGAGGAACAAACGAAAAGCGGGCGACATATCTCTCAACCAGCAGCCTGACCGCGCCAGCCATTGATGTGATCGGTAACGCGGCGGCGCTCGATGTGGCCAATCTATTGCTGCTGGAGGCGGACGGCAAACGGCTGGTGGATCGGATCCAGCATGGCGATACCGCGCCGTTATCCCCCTTCACCAAAGAGCCGGAACAGCTGGATGCTTGGTGCGATGGCCTGTCACAGGCATTGACCGGAGGCGAAGTGATCAGCCACAGCTTGGCCAAGCAGAGCTACTTTCCGCTGGATCAGGGCTACCACCTGCTCAGCCCGCTGTTTGCCAGCGCTCTTTGCCATGCCCTGCATCAACGTATCGATCAGGCCCGTTTCAGTGACGAGGCGAAGGCCACCCGCGAGGCGCGCCGCAAAAACGACTTTTCTGCGCAAGCGGACGTCTATTTTCCCAACCTAGCCCAGCAGCACTTTGGCGGCACCAAGCCGCAGAACGTCTCGCTGCTGAACAGCAAACGTTATGGCCGTGCCTATCTCTTGAGCTGCCAGCCCCCCTCATGGCAAGCGGGCCTCACGGTGCCACAGAGCGAGGAGCATTTCTGGCGGCACTATGGCTATCGGGTGCGTGCCACCACCCGCAAACTGGTCGACTTTCTCCGCTCGGTAGGGGAGGTCGCCAATAACCATGAGATCAAACAAGCTCGCGCCAAGCTGGTCGGGCGGTTACGAGGCGAGCTGCACCGTTACGCTAAGGAGCTGCGCACCCTCCCAGCAGGTTGGAGTCACCACCTCGCTTCTCCCTTAGATCAATCCTTTTGCTACTGGCTTGATCGAGGGTGCCCAACCGCACCTGCACAATGGGGCGACGGGATCGGGATGGCATTTGGCCGTTGGCTCAATAAGCAACTGCAACCGCAGTTGACCCATGTCGGCGACATCGACCTGCGTGTCTGGGCGCGTGAGCTGGCCCAAGAGCTGCGCTTGCTGCAACTGGATTGGGAGGCATAAGCATGAAATCGACCCTGTTGCTGCACCACCTCAAGGTGGAAAATGCCAATGCCATCAGCGGCCTCACTTACGGTTTCCCAGCCATCAGCCACTTTCTTGGGTTTACCCACGCCCTGTCGCGCCGCCTTGCGCGGGACTATGGCCTGACGCTGGGGGGCTGCGCCGTGATCGCCCATCAGGTTGACGTGCACAGCCACCCCGTCGGCGGGCGTGGCGAACAGGTCTTTGCCCTGACCCGCAACCCCTTAACCCACGAAGGCAATACCGCCCCTTTTAACGAAGAGGGGCGGATGCACCTCGACATCAGCCTGCTGATCGAGTGCCACTTCAATGCCGATGACCTGCCCAGCGGTAGTGGCCAGGATGGGGATTCCCTAGATCTTCGTATTGCCACGCTGCACCAGTGGTTTGCCCGCACTATCCCGACCCTGCGGGTCGCGGGGGGTACCCTGCTTGCCATCGGCAAGGTGCAGTGGCGCGAGGCCTATGATGAGGCGGCGTTATTTCGGCTGCGCATGAGCCTGCTGCCGGGCTTTGCGTTGGTCTGCCGCCATGATCTGCTGAGCAAGCACCACCAGCAGCGGCTGGTGGCCGAGCCCGACGGTGAACTGCTCGACAGCCTGCTCGACTTCGTCACCCTGCGCCACCGAGCCCAGCGCGATGAGAAGGAGGAGGTCAGCTGGCAGCGGGTTGCCAAGCCAGAGAGCGGTTATCTGGTGCCACTGGCCGTGGGCTATCAGGAGATCTCGCCGATCCATGATCCCGGCAGCGTCCCCAGCAGCCGCGACCAAGAGACCCCGTTTCGGTTTGTGGAGTCCATCTACACCCTAGGGCAGTGGGTCAGCCCCCACCGTATTGATGATCTCGACGCCCTGTTATGGCGCTATCGCTATCAGGAGCCCTATTACCTCTGTGAGAATCGCTATCAAGCCTCTGAGCTGGATGAAGATGACAGCGACACAGAATCCGTTTTAGCAAGCGATCTTTTTTAACAAGGAACCCCATCATGGCAACAGCAACCATCAAAACCGCCTCCGTCTTGGCCTTTGAGCGCAAGCTCGCCAACTCCGATGGCCAACTGTTTAGCGGCGATTGGCAACAGCGCGACAACCCAGCCGCTTGGCTCCCCATCACCCTGCAAGAGAAAGCCGTGCGCGGCACCATCTCCAACCGCCTCAAAAAGGCCACGGCAGAGGATTCCACCAAGCTTGACAACGAAATCCAAAACCCCAACTTGCAGCGGGTCGATGTGGCGACGCTCCCCTTTAACGCCGACACCTTGCGGGTCAGCTTTACCTTGCGGGTGCTGGGCAATCTGGCGCAGCCCTCGGCCTGTAACGATCAGGCCTATCAGGCGGTATTGAGCGAAAAGATCGGTGACTATGTGCGCGAGCACCAGTTCCATCAACTGGCGGCCCGTTATGCCGAAAACCTCGCCAATGGCCGCTTTCTGTGGCGCAACCGGGTGGGCGCCGAAGCGGTAGAAGTGCGGATCAGCCAATTGGAAGAGGGGACCAGCAAACAACAGTGGGTCTTCGATGGACTCAGCTTTAACTTGCGCCAGTTTGCGACCCCGCAAGGGGCGCTGGCCGAACTGAGCGAGGTGATCCGTCAAGGGCTGCTTGGCAACAGCTTTGCGCTGCTTAACGTCGAGGCATTCGTGCGGCTCGGCGCAGGCCAAGAGGTGTTCCCCTCCCAAGAGCTGGTGCTGGACCAAAGTGGCAATAAACAGGGCAAAAAGAGCAAATACCTCTATCAGGTGGCGGGCATTGCCGCCATGCACTCGCAAAAGATTGGCAACGCCCTGCGCACCATCGACACCTGGTATCCCGACGCCAGTGAGCTGGGCCCGATTGCGGTGGAGCCCTACGGCTCAGTCACCAGCAGGGGCACCGCTTATCGCCAACCCAAAGCAAAAGTGGATTTTTACAACCTGCTCGATGACTGGATGCTCAAAGACAAACAGCCCTCCATTGAGCAGCAGCACTATGTGATCGCTACCTTGATCCGTGGCGGTGTCTTTGGCGAAGCAGGTTAAGGAGCCGCGATGGATCACTACCTCGATATCCGGGTCTTGCCCGATCCTGAGTTTGGTCAGGTCGATCTGCTCAATGCCCTCTATGCCAAGCTGCATCGGGTGCTCCCTGCGCTGACTCAGGGGCGGGTGGGGGTCAGTTTTCCCGCTCACCAGCGCACCCTGGGGGATCGCCTGCGGCTGCACGGCGCCTTAGCTGATTTGCTGAACCTGACCGAAGTGAACTGGCTGCAAGGGATGCGCGACTATATCCACTTAGGTGAGCCGGCTCAGGTGCCTGATCACCCCCGTTTTCGCACGGTCAAACGGGTGCAGGCTAAAAGTGCCCACAACAAGCGGCGCCGCTCGATTGGCAAAGGCTGGCTGACGGAAGAAGAGGCGCAGGCTCGGATTCCTGATACCCAACAAAAGAGCATGACACTGCCCTATGCCGAGCTGCATAGCCTCTCGACCGGCAGCCGGATGCGCCTGTATATCGAGCACGGCCCCTTGCTCGACCAACCTATTGCGGGGCTATTTAACGCCTACGGACTGAGCCCCACCGCAACCATCCCTTGGTTTTGACCCTTTTTAGCGGGGCGTAGCTAACATATTGATTTTTATATGATGGCTACGCCCTCGCTAAAAAAGGGTATTGCCCGCCATCGGGGCAGAGATCTTTAACAATCAGTAAGATAGTGCTAGTTTGCAACACCTCGCTGCCGCACAGGCAGCTTAGAAAAAGTCGGGTAACGTCTGGCGCAATGGCCTGACCCTCGCTGCCGCACAGGCA
>NZ_PGGC01000196.1 GCF_002795305.1 Aeromonas cavernicola | reverse complement strand
TGGTTAACTGGCCAAGCTCGCTGCCCGCCAGCACATAGACGAAGGTGCCGGGCAGCATGCCAAGCTGGCTCACCCAGTAGTAGGTGCTGACTCTGATGGGGGTGAGCCCCATCAGCAGATTGACCAAAAAGAAGGGGAAAATGGGGATAAGGCGCAGGCTGAGCAGATAGAAGGCCCCCTCCTTCGCCATGCCGGACTGAAAGGTAGCCAGCTTGCCGCCAAAGCGGGCGGTGACCCAGTCGCGCAGCAAGAAGCGGGCGCTGAGAAAGGCCAGCGTCGCGCCGATGGAGCTGGCAAAGGAGACCAGCAGCAATCCCCAACCGACGCCAAAGACTGCACTTCCCCCCAACGTGAGCAGGCTGGCACCGGGCAGGGAGAGGGCGGTGCTCAGCACATAGATAAGCACGAACAGCAGGCTGGCCGAGACAAAGTGGCTGTCGACCCATTGCGCCACTGCCGCCTGCTGGGCCTGCAAGGCGCCCAGACTGAGGTAACGGCCAAGATCGAGGGCAAAGAAGGTGCCGATAAGGCCCCCCATCACCAGCGCAAGCAGCAGGCGGGTCCGGGTCATCAGGCGTCCTTGCTGTCTGGCTGGCGCTCTGGTTTGGGCGCGCGTTCCGGTTGCACCGGCAGCTGGCAGAAACCCTGCGGCGCGATATCGAGGGCAGCGTTGAACTTGGCCGACATGTTCTGGAAGGCGATAAGGCCGGTCAGCTCCACCATGGCGTCGTCGTCGAACCAGGGTTTGAGGCGGGCCGCCTGCTCGTCGCTCACCCCATCCAGCCCGGTCATCGCTTCGGTGTAGTCGAGCACCGCTTTTTCCCGCTCGTCGAACAAGGGGCTTTCGCGCCAGTTGGCCAGCGCCTCCACCTTCTCGCTGGAGCCCGCCCGTTTTATCAGGGTCATGGCGTTGATGTCGACACAGAAGCGGCACCAGTTGAGTTGGGAGACCCGCACCGTCACCAGCGAGCGCAACACGGGATCGATGGGGGAGTGCTTGCGGTTGATGACGCCATAGAGGGTGGCAACGGCGGCAAACAGGCGCGGCGAGCGGCCCCAGCACTTGCCCGGAATCAGCACCTGACCATAGTTGCGCTGTTGCAGCCAGAAAAAGGGGCGGATAAACCAGGCATATTCCCGGTCGGGTTTGACCTCCACGCGCATCAGTTACCTTCTTGTCGTTTCACTCTTACGGTTTCAAATTGGGTTTGTAAGCTTGGCCCAGTCGTTCGTTGAGGCGGGTCAAGAAATCCTCGATCCGCGCTCGGTTGGTACCCAGATCGCTGCGCCCCTGACGGGAGGCCGATCGCATATCGATGCGGGTCTCTTTGGGACCGGCAAAGACTCGCAGTGCTACATCATCCTGAAAGCCGAACCAGCCGGTGGTGACCACTGCATCCAGACCATCGGGGCTGGGTCGTACCTGCCAGCCCAGCTCCTGCATCAGTTCGCTGGCTTCAATCACCACTTCGGCAGGAGAGGCCCTAGTAAAGAGAGGACCGGGTTTTGCCTCAACTGCTTTCAGCGGAGCGCTATTTATTGGCAGATCTTGGGCTGTGCGCAGCTCGGCAGCCCAGAGAAGTGGCGGCGGATTGTTGGGGTCGGTGCTGACGTCATTGACCAGCGGCGAGTTGACGGCTTGCAGGATAAAGAGGATGGGCAACAACAGAGGGAGAACGCCTGCAACAGCGCACCATTTACGCTTGCTCCACGGTAAGCGCAACAACAGCACTGATGAGATCAGGGCTCCGAGGAGACAAAAAACAAAGCCCAACCACCAAGGCCAGAGGTGGGCACGACTACCGAGTGCGCCTGCGAGCGGCAATAACCAAGCGAGCAATGGCCAGCAGAAGAACAGCGACATGGGATAGATCCATCATCAGGGGTGATAGGCTGCAAAGGATAAACTTAATAGCCTGATAACGTTAGTAAATTCGTGTTTTAATCGAGATATCAACGACCTTGGATAAATCGTGCTGAATAGCTAAACGGATTACATTGCGGCGCAACACGGCCGAGTGGCTAGCTACGATAGAGTACCTTTATCAGGTGAAAGCCAAATTTGGTGCGCACCGGCCCCAGCACTTTGAGCAGCTCCCCCTTGAAAACCGCATCGTCAAAGGCCTTCACCATGTCTCCCTTGGAAAACTCCCCCAAATCGCCAAAGCGCTTGCCAGAGGGACAACTAGAAAAGCGCTTGGCCATCTGGCCAAAGTCGGCCCCTTTCTCGATTTTCTCTTTGAGCTCAAGACACTGCTTTTCGGTCTTGACCAGAATATGTTGGGCACAGGCTTTTTTCATTGAGCGCTCCAAAGCGGTGGGTTGCGTAAGTCCAATAGGGGCGCAAGGTTAGCTTAATTAGCGGCTACCGTCAGCTGCCAGCAGACTGCGGGGGCGGGCTTGCCAGAGGATCTCCAGCCCCAACAGACCATACACACACCAGACTGCAATGGGATTGAGCCACTCCCCACCCAGTTGTAATGCCAGCAAGGCTGCGCTTGCGAGGAACAGCGTGATGCAAGGGGCTCGCCAATAGGCGGGGAGAGGCGATACCAATGCCATCATCAGTAACATCGCCAGTCCCAGCGGCATATTAAGGGCGGTGAATGCCAGCGCCTGTTGCCCCGTCATTCCTGTTAATAGGGCCAACAGGGCGCTGCAACAGGCGAGAAACGTGATGAATTCGAGTCGGTCGGCAATATAGTCAGCCATCTGTTCGCTGCGGATCTGCATAATCATCTCCTGTCATGGCAGGCGTTACATCAAACGCACTGTCGTTGTGAAAACCCTGATAAGTGTGGGTGAGGGAGGGGACAAGTGGCAGCGGGATAAATAGATTGAGCTAAACGAGTGATTCTTTAATAAACAGTAATGACTTGTATTTCATCATGTTTTTTAGGCATATGGCGCGATGCGAGCGGGCAAGTCATGATCTTAAGCAGCGATGCGGTTAGCCATTGGGGAGTGCTTAGCGCGAGCATGGTCTTGGCCGTGTACCGACGCTGCCATGTGCTCTGCGTTATCCCAAGGCCGTTGCGCAAATAATGCTAATGGGATGAGCGCTAAGCGGGTTTGCCGTCAGCCTTTGTCGTGCCATTGGCGGTGTCAGCGAAGAAAAATCGCGGCAAGATGTTGCGCAACAGCGCGATAGCGTTCGGTGCACAGGGCTAAGCAAGCTGCGATGGGCTGCAGTGCATAACAGCCAACTGCTTAAAAGATATGATTAATTTGGTTATTGTGGCGTCCTTTCTCAGGGGGCATCGTATGTTAGGATAAGGAAATACCTGCGGTTGATGCGCCTTGCCATGCTGTGCACTGCCTATCATTTCACTCTTCAATATTCAGGAATATTGACCTTTGACAGAACGCCTTCTTCCTCTGTCAGCAGAGGGCACACTCCCCAATCGGGCCTTTTCTCGCGGCATTATTGTGATGTTGGGTCTATTGTTGCTGCTGGTTTTTTCACCTGCGATGGCCGCGAAGCTCACCTATGACGTCAAAGGATTGCGTGGCGATAATAGAGATAATGTTGAGGCTTATCTCAATGCTTTACCGGCTTATCAAGAGCGTCAATACCGTCCGGCACGGGCTCGGATCGTTGAGAGTGTGCGCCAAGCATTACAAGTTTATGGCTATTACCAACCCAAGATAACGGTCAATCGTGATCCCAAACGGCCCGACCGGGTGGTGATAGAGGTAGAAAAAGGGGAAACCGTCAAAGTCACGCGACTTGATGTGCTGTTAGAGGGGGAGGCGGGCAGTGACGATGTCTATAAAGAGCTGCTCGATAGGTTACCGCTAAAAGAGGGAGATGCCCTCAATCATGCCAAATATGAGGCCATCAAGACCGATCTCGGCAGTCTGGGCTTAGCTCGGGGATATTTTGATGCCAAGTTGAGTAAAAGCCAGGTCAAGGTATTTCCCGATAAGGGTGCGGCAGAGATCTTCATCGTCTTCGAGTCGGGTCCTCGCTACCGTTTCGGCGAGATCCGTTATGACGCTAAGCCGGAGGCGCTGCACCTGATCCGAGCACTCATGAATGTGAAAAGTGGCGATCCCTATCTGGCTATCCGCCTCGCCGAGATGTCGCAGGATATCTCTTCTACCAAATTGTTTCGTCAAGTAGAGATCAAGCCGCAGATCAGTGAGGCGGTTAACGATGAGGTGCCGATCCAAATTACCCTCGATAACCGAGTGGATCATGAAATTGAAACCGGTGTCGGCTATGCCACTGATGTGGGGCCACGGATGAGTGCGACGTGGGAAAAACCTTGGGTTAACCGCTATGGCCACCGTCTGTTTGCCACTGCTAAGGTATCTGCACCCGAGGCTGAACTCAGTTTTGATTACCAAATCCCAGTGGGTAACCCCTTGCGGGACTACTACTCCATTCAAAGTGGTTATCGCTACAAAGACAACAACGACACTCGCTCTGATTTGACCACCGTTGGCGTTAATCGCTGGACGCTGCGCCCAGAAAGTTGGGATCGGGATGTCTTTATTCGTTTGGAAAAAGAGATCTATACCCAAGGCCTTGATGAGGGGAATAGCTTGCTGTTGATCCCTGGGGTTTCATGGTCACGGCTACGAGTACGGGGGGGACTGGTCCCCGAATGGGGGGATCACCAGCAGCTGACTCTGGAGTTTTCTGATCCCACGTGGGGGTCTGATATCAGCTTTGTGCGGGTGTGGGGGCGCAGTAAATGGCTGCGAACCTTGTGGGATAACCATCGGTTCCTGATCCGCGCAGAGCAAGGGGCGATCATCGGCGACAGTTTTTCATTGGTGCCGCCATCGCTGCGTTTTTTCACCGGTGGCGACCAGACCCTGCGTGGTTTTGGCTATGAAACAGTGTCGCCTATCGGACCGGATGGCAAGTTGACAGGGGGACGTTACAGTAGCGTGGCCAGCCTCGAGTATAACTATCGTTTCAGTGAAAAATGGCTGGGTGCCCTGTTTGTCGATGGCGGCACCGCCACGGTTGATTACAGCGAGCCGGTCAAAATTGGTACTGGGGTCGGGGTTCGTTGGGTCACTCCCATTGGTCAAGTTCGCTTGGATTTAGCGGTTGGTATATCTGAAGACGATAAGCCCTTGCGGCTACATTTCGCGTTGGGGCCTGAATTATGATCTGGATAAAACGCGCCTTGCTCTGGCTGATGAGTGTGGTTTGCCTGCTGCTTATCGGGGTGAGTTTGTTGGGGTTTACCCACCAAGGTAATAAATGGTTGTGGCAACAAGCTAAGAATGCTCTGCCAGCGCTCAAGGGCGAGCTGGTGGCTGGCCAACTGGGTTATGGTTGGACCCTCAAAAGCGTGGGATGGCAAGACGATCTTATCGACGTCACGATTGATCGCGCGGTGCTCGATTGGGATCTAGGTAAGTTGCTACAGGGCAAGTTGTGGGTCAAATCACTGGCCGTGACTCATCCTGTGGTCAAGGTGGCTGAATCTGCCCCCGACCCTGAGCCGATGCCGCCCAGTGCGCCATTTGTGTGGCGTCCATTACCCTTGAAAATCCAGTTTGATCAGCTCTGGGTGGAGGATCTCGATTTACAGCTGCCAGGGATTGGGGTCACCCTGACCTCCCTTGATATTGGTGCCACTCTCACTCGTCAGGGGTTAAGCGTCCGTGGCCCGACCCTGGATGGGCTCACTGTGACGTTGGCGGAGACTGAACCCGCTCGGAGTGATACTGGGCTCTCAACGTCTGCGACAGCCGCAGAAGGGGGCGATCTCAACGATTCAGCCCAAGGCTCGCCTATCACGTTACCTGCGATTGTGTTGCCATTTCCGATTGAACTGGACGGGATGAACGCGACGCGGGTGCGCTACCAGCAAGGTGACTGGGTGGAGGCGCTAGATACCCTTCAGCTCTCTGCCAGTGCTCAGGATGATGGCGTTGATGTCCGCTCGTTGTCCGTGCGTCATTCGATGGCAGATTTGACGTTAGTGGGGAAGATCCGCCTCAGTGAGGACTACCCGCTCGATGTCACCCTCAAGGCGAAAGCCCGAAAAGGGCTGTTAGAGGGCCAGCTTAAAGGGCAGCAAGCCACGTTGGCCCTCACTGGCTCGGTGGGGAAGCTGGGGTTAACCCTCGCAGCACAAGGGCCTGTGACCGCTAATTTGAAGGGGTCACTGGCTGCCCTTGATTCTGATTTACCGTTTAAGCTGGCGCTAGATTGGCCGCGTTTGGCTTGGCCACTTCAGCCTTCAACCGCGTCTACCAACATGGCCGCGGCTCATGACACGCCGAGTTATCGCTTAGCCAAGGGGCAACTGAGTGCTAAGGGATCGTTATCAGGCTATCGGTTTACGTTGAATACGGCGGGCGATGGCACCAGTCTGCCTCCTTTTAAATTGGCCACGGAAGGTAAGGGTGACCTGAACCAGCTAAGTGAGATTACCGTGCGATTAGAGGCCCTCACGGGGGAGCTCAAACTGGCCGGCAAGCTAGGCTGGCAGAAGGGGATCGAGTGGCAGGGCACCACCTCGTTTAAAGGGATTGATCCCGCACAATGGTTGCCCGAGTTTAAAGGGAAATTGGCAGGGGAGCTGGAGAGCCATTTTCTGATGAGTGAGCAAGGGCAGTGGCAAGTGCAGCTGCCTGTGCTCAAGGTCGATGGCTCGTTGAACCAATATCCTTTCACTATCAACGGCTCGCTTGCTGGCAATGATCGGATGGAGTGGCACATTCCCACCTTCTTGCTGCAAAGTGGCCCGAATAAATTGCAAGCCAAAGGGCGGATGAGCCAGCAGTTGTGGCAATTGGATGCAGATCTCAACGCCCCGCAGTTAGCTGGATTTTATCCGGGGCTCAAAGGGGATGTCAGCGGCACGGTGCGCCTATCGGGTAATCAAGAGAAGCCCAACATAGCGGCAGATTTGCTCGCAAGCCGACTCTACTATGCCGGTACTGACCTAAAAGGGATTGTCATCAAGGGGAATGGTCTGGTAGGGCAGCAACCGGCAGGTGAGCTGGCGCTCACCATCGATTCATTGAGCCAAGGCGCCACCAAGCTCAAACAGTTAGCGCTCAACCTGAGTGGGAATTTGAATGAGCACCTGATGACCCTTACCATGAAAGGGGAGCCATTAGCGGCAAATGTCAAACTGGCGGGCGGGGTGCGTAATACCCACTGGCGCGGCAATATATCCGAGTTGACCCTTAAAACCCCCCTCAAGCGCTGGGCATTAAGCGCACCTTGGGACCTTGATCTGGATCTGCCTAGCCAGCGCTTGGCCATCGGTGACCTCTGTCTGGGATCTCAGGGTGCCAAGCTTTGTATTAAGGCAGGCAACCTCTCCGCCCAACAGGGCAACCTTGAGTTCGCGTTGGAGCAGTTTGATCTCAACCGCTTGCGTCCTTGGTTGCCGGACAACTTCCGCTGGCAAGCGATCCTCTCGGCCGATGGCCGCGCCAGTTGGCGCGGTAGTCAACCCACACTTCATGCAGTTGTGCGAACATCACCGGGTAGTTTCGTTGCTGATGAGTTAAAAACCGATTATCAACAATTGCGCTTGGCATTGAATTTTGAGCAACAGCAGGCCGCCATTCGGCTCGACTTCTCTTCTGAAAAAATAGGCAACATTGATACGGATTTAGTGATTAAAGAACCGGCCGGGCGAGGATTGCTGGCGGGCCAGCTCAAATTTAATGACTTAAAACTTGATACGTTTGCACCACTGATCCCTGAAGTGCGCACCCTGCATGGGGTCATTTCCGCTGATGCCCGCTTCGATGGCTCCTTGGCCTCCCCCTTGTTGTTTGGTCAACTGAATTTGCTGGATGGTGAGGTGCAAACGCACTCTGACATGGTCACCCTCACTAAATTAGTGACTCGCCTCACGATTGAAGGTAATCGGGCAGAATTAGACGGCTCTATGTTAGTGGGGAAAGGGCCACTGGCGCTGGGAGGCAGCATCAGCTGGGCCCAATTACCAGTGAGTGGCAATCTGACGATCCAAGGTAAAGAGTTGGAGGCCCAATATCCAGGGATGGGGCGAATGCGCATTTCACCTGATCTCAGTGTGTCACTGGGGGATGAGACGGTGATCGCCGGTCAAGTGGAGATCCCTTGGGCTCGTATCCTGGTTAAAACATTGCCAGACACCGCAGTGGCCCTCTCCAGTGATGTGACTGTGGTGTATGACGATCTGCCCCCGCCGCCTAAACCAGCCAAGCTACCGTTAGCGATGAGGGTGGCAGTCCGGTTGGGTGATGACGTTAAGTTAGACGCTCTTGGACTGAAAACCCGTGTGTCTGGCGCGCTTAATATTGCTCAGGCGCCGGAAAAGCCCCTTGCTGGTAATGGCCAATTGCTGCTCACTGAAGGCCGCTTCAAGGCGTATGGCCAAAACTTAATTATCAAGGAGGGTAAGATCCTCTTCTCGGGGCCACTGGATCGCCCGTTTCTGAATATCGAAGCGTATCGGGACCCTGAGACCATTGAAGGGGCGGTCACCGTTGGTGTAAGAGTGACGGGACCGGCAACTAAGCCTGAGATCTCAGTTTATTCTGACCCGCAAATGGCCCAGTCTGAGCAGCTTTCTTATTTACTGCGTGGTAAGGGATTACAAACAGGAGGGGAAGAGGGGGGCTTCAACGGCTTACTGGTAGCGGGTGCGGTCAGCCAAGCTAATGGGGTGGTCTCTAATATTGGCGAGTCACTGGGGATGAGCGATGTGTCGCTTGATACCGCAGGTAGCGGCGATAACACCCAAGTCACCTTATCGGCATATCTGCTACCGGGCTTGCAGTTTCAATATGGGGTAGGGGTATTTAGCCCCATTGCAGAGTTCAAGCTGCGTTATGAGTTGATGCCGCGGCTCTATTTGCAGGCCATGAGTGGTGTTGCCCAAGCGATCGATATTTTTTATCGCTTTACCCTATAACGAGGCGGGGTGCCAAGACCAAAACGGGAGACGACAGTCTCCCGTTTTTGATGGTGCGGTGTGAGCGCCCAAACGCAGCTTGTTTTGTAATAAAAAACCCAGCGTGTGGCGCTGGGGTGTCAGTCATGATGGTGGAGGGAGAAGGATTCGAACCTTCGAAGGCAGTGCCGTCAGATTTACAGTCTGATCCCTTTGGCCGCTCGGGAACCCCTCCACAACGATGGCGCGAATATTAACAGGTCCTTTGTTCTTGTGAACCCTTGGCCGAGTTTTTCCATTTACGGGATCAGTGTTGCTGCCGATAAGAGATGACATTGTTATTTTTTAGAGTGACTTAATGCTGCCAAGCGCAATCCGAGATCGTTTACTGGTCGATGAAGGCCAGTTAGGACAGCGGCTTAATCGTGATCTTCAATACGGAGACCGGGCAGACTTTCGCCTCTATTTAGCACTGATCAGTGAGGCGGTGGAGGATCAGCCCTGGTTTGATGGTCAACCTGCCAACGATAACGGAAATCGTGACTGGCGGGCCTATTTTTCATTAAGGCCGCCAGCTAGCTTGGTCGCTGAGGCGCAAGAAGATGGCAGTGTTGCTCTTAATGAACAGCTGCAACAAGGGGGCGGGATGTTAGATGTGCAGCTGTGGCTTGCGCTGAAGGCCCCGCCATTGCTTGCTAGCAGGCCAAAGATTGATCCGGTGGTTTACGATAATTTGTCCCCTTTGGTTCGTGAGCGGTTGCAAAAAGAGTGGCGTAGCGTCGAGCGACAAGAGGACCCGCTGGTGTTGCTCCCTGTGCTGGAACAGGTACATCAGGGGGTTGATACACGGCTGCATTGGTTTAGCTCGCAACTCTAGTTAGCCGTTCCTCGGTGTTAGCATGGCAGACCTGTATGAGGGCTTCACAAAGCCGTGCTCGGTTGACGTCCTCGCAGGACGGTATGTTGCCGCACACATTGCGCAGGCGTTGCTGTCAGTACGGTAGAGCATAAAGAGGCGTGATACAGGCAACTGAGTGCTACCGCGTCAGGCATTAAAATCGAACGCCCCCAAGGGGGTACCTTGGGGGCGTTCGGTCATAACTAGCTAGTTGAAAATAGTGATGGCTCTTTTAAGCTCTGGCATGAGCGGATTTCACACCTCACTCTCGTCGAGTTGGAGATGCTCTTTATGAGCGGCATTGGCACGACGGGCAAGTGGCTTGGCGGTATATCGATTGAGCTGCCGCTCCAATTTTTGGCCCAATTCATTGATCGCAGCATACATATCCTCATGCTCGGCTTGCGCAAAGAGCTTGCCGTTGGGAATGCTTACGCTGGCTTCAATCATGAATGTCAGTTTCTCTTTGGACACAATCACGTGAGGTGTGATGAGTGGGACTTGAAGACGTTCGAGCTTGTCAAAGCGGGACTCGATTCGCTCGCGGATAGTGGGGGTGATGTCAATGATTTTACTCGTAATTTCGATTCTCATAGCGCAGCTCCCTTCGGGTCTTCTTGTTTGTTTCTTGATCCCAGAGTACCCATTAATCAGGATGATAATGTGATGAAGATCACGAAATATATTCTTGGTTGTTCAGTAGCTTATAAATTGTGATCTTTTCTCGTTATGAACCAAAAACAGCTTGAGCTACGTAACGGTGGCAGGCAGTATGGGCCAAATAGGTTCATCTCAATCCCTTCTTGGCAGCCCTCATGTTAGCCTTATCGATCCCTATATGTGGTTGTATTTCAGATGTTTTCATTCAACGTTGCACGCTATCTTGACACCAGATTTGGACGTCGAGCATGGACAGTGTTTGTTGGTCGTACATCAACCTAATTGCCTGTGGTGTCGGAGCAGTAAATGAAGCAGCAAGCCACGCAGCTTATGTGGTTCTTTGATAGGCAGCTTGATCAGTGGGGTCTCTCTGATCATGACTCTTACAAGTTATGGCAGGGGGAGGAGGCACATCCATGGGCTCACAGCCTGATCCCAGAAGATGAACCATTTTTTGCAGCCTTCCTGACGCGTCTGTACGAGTCACGCCAGCCTGAGCAGTTTATTGGGCATCTACGTGGTGCCGATGGTGTCGAAAGTCACTTTATGTGGAGTGGTCAATATGTGCCTAACCAGCAAGTGTGTTGTGGTTGGTTAGCGCCTCTTGATGTGCAGCAAGGCGTAGGTGCGTCGGCCGCGCTTACCTTACCGCAACATCTATTAGAAATTCCTCTTCTTACCCAACTGGCGCAGGCATTATCAGCTAAAACGGGGATGGATTTTTTTACCACCCTGATCAATCAGTTAGCTAAAAGCTTGAGGGTTGATGCGATCTGGTTAGGGGAGCTGACAGGGGTAGATAAAATACGGGTATTGGCAGCAACAGGGATTGAGCTGACAGAGTATGGGTTGAGCGGCACACCTTGCCAGCAGCTGTATCGGCAGGGGGTGATGACCGTCACGACCAAGCATGGTCAAGAACACCAGGCGTGGATCGCGGCGGGGCAAACGTACTACGGGCAAGCGCTGTTTGATGGTCGAGGTCAGCATATCGGGCACTTGGCGCTGCTTTATACTGGGGCGGTCGATACGGCTAATCTTACCTCGCTGTTCAGCACTTTTTCGCTGCGCATGGGGGCAGAACTTGAGCGATTACAGTCAGATGCGCAGATGAGATTATCTGCCGTTGCCTTTGAAACCCATGAGGGCATCATCATTACCGACCCCGCGTTTAAGATTTTGCGGGTGAACAATGCTTTTAGTCAGATCACGGGTTTCGATCATCAATCCGTACTGGGACTGCACTTGGAAGAGGCGCTCTGGCCCAATCTTGAGGGGCCAGGCTATGAACTCAGTTCACTCAACCGGTGGCAGGGCGAAACGGAGCGTCGCCACGCCGATGGCCACACTTACCACCAGTGGGAAATCGTGACGCCAGTGCAGGACGAACGGGGCGAGATCAGCCACTTTGTTATCTGCTTTGAAGATATTTCTGAGCGTAAGGCCGCTGAGCGGCGGATCCAAGCGTTGGCCTACTACGACGAGCTGACGGGGCTCCCGAATCGGCGCCAACTTCACGAAACCTTGACCCATGCCTTTAATTACGCAAGCCGTGAGGGGATTGTGGGGGCCTTGTTGTTCATCGATCTGGATCACTTCAAGACCATCAACGACTCCCTTGGCCATGCCACGGGAGACTGGTTACTGCAGGAGGTAACCCACCGTTTGACCGGGTTAGTGCGTCATGGTGATTGTCTGGCTCGTCTCGGCGGCGATGAATTTGTGCTGTTGCTGCCAGCGTTATCGGTTAGCCCGCCACAAGCGGAAATGCAGGCTGACTCCATCGCTGAGCGGCTGATTGCTGAAATTGCGGCCCCTTATTACTACGGTGGACAAGTGCTGCACATCGGCGCGAGCGTTGGCATTACCCTGTTTCCTGACCGAGAGCAAGGGGTCGGCGATCTGCTCAAACAGGCTGATACCGCTATGTATCAGGCCAAGTCAGCGGGACGCAAGACGCGACGTTTTTTTGATGCCTCAATGCAGCATCAAGCTGATCGCCGTCTGCTTGTACACAATGAATTACGTAATGCCCTCTGTGAACGCGAACTGATACTTCACTATCAGCCGCAGCATATGGTGGACGGGGGTGACCTCATCGGGGTTGAAGCGCTGATCCGTTGGCAACCAGTGGGGCGCTCTTTGGTCTTTCCTGCCGAGTTTATTCCGATTGCTGAGGAGACCGATCTGATTGTTGATATTGGGAACTGGGTACTGCACGAGGCGTGCTCGCAGTATGTGGCGTGGCAGGAAGCGGGTATCCATATTCCACAGGTTTCAGTCAACGTCAGCGCTAAGCAGTTTCATGCCAGTGATTTTGTAGACAGAGTGCACATGGTCCTTTTTCAGACAGGAATGGACCCGAGCTGCCTCAATTTAGAGATCACCGAGTCAGTGGTGCTCGGTCATGCTGAAGATACCATTAGCAAGATGACGGAGCTCAAAGCGTTAGGCATCAGCTTTGCGATTGATGACTTCGGGGCGGGTTACTCTTCGCTGAGTTACCTGAAACGCTTGCCTGCTAATGAGCTGAAAATCGACCGATCCTTTATCCAAGAAATCCCCAAAGATGGCGACAACATGGCGATTGTCGAAGCGGTCATCGCCATGGCTCGCCACATGGGATTCAATGTCACAGCAGAAGGGGTCGAGTCACGTCAACAGCTGGAGTTTCTCAAGGCGCAGGGGTGTTGTTTCTATCAAGGATATCTGTCGTCAAAACCGCTGCCGGTCCCTTATTTAGAGAAGTATGTCAGGCGTGTCGCTCGGTCAGGGCAAGCCGATGGGAAAAATAGTCATGAGCGCGCTGTCGTGTAGCTTGGCGATCGGTAGAATGAGCGCAATACCAGCACTAAGCCCCAAAAGGGAGAGAGTCAGTGAAAGTTGTATGGGGAGTCATATTATCGATGCTGTGGGCGCCAGGGAGCATGGCGCAAACCACGGAGCAGTCACTTTATCGCCAAGCCTATGAGGCGGTGCGTGCCAACGAGCAGGGGCGTTTTCAGCAACTGCGCGCCCGTTTAACTCATTACCCTCTCTTACCGTACCTCGATTATCAGCAGCTTGCTCGGCGGTCCCCGGCGACGGCGGCTAGTGAGATAGTCGGTTTCATCCGCCAATATGGCGATACCCCGCAAGCGAATCGGTTAGAGCGCAGTTACTTGGCGTATTTGGCACAAAGTCAGCAGTGGTCGCAATTTTTACGTTTTTATCCTGCTAAGCCGAACTCGACCGACTTGCTGTGTATGCACTATGAGGCCCGTTATTACACCGGCCATACTCGCGAGGCGTTGCAGCAAGCAGAGCAGATCTGGATGAGTGGCGACTCGCGCCCAGAGGGCTGCGATGGCCTGTTTAGCCTGTGGCAAGGGGCGGGTTTGCGCAGTGAAGCGAAAGTGTGGCAGCGCATGGCGCTGGCATTCGACGCGGGGAATACCAATCTGATTCGTCATCTGGGGGCGTTTTTGGGCAGTGGTGTGCGAGGGTATGGTGATCAGATGCTGACCTTGCTGGCCCAGCCAGCCAAGGCGATGAACCCGGCTTACTTCAGTAGTCACCCCTATTCGAAAACGTTACTCTCTTTGGGGTTGGCCCGTTATGCCAAGCAAGCCCCCCAGGCGGTGTTGCGTCAGTTACCCGAACTGCAGCGTCGTTTTGGTTTGACCTTGGCCGAGCTCAAGCCTGTTGAGCAGGCGGTCGCCCGACGTTTACTGCAAGAGCGAGCGAGTGCTGAGCGGCGCTGGCTTGATAACAAGGTAACGCTGTGGGCGGATGAGGAGCTGACCGAGCTGCGAGCTCGGTTAGCCATTTGGGAGCAAGATTGGCGTGGCCTTGCGACGTGGGTCAAGTTGTTGCCGCCCGCCCGTCAGCAAGAGGATCGCTGGCGTTATTGGCTCGCTCGTGCGCTGGACGTACAAGGACAAACGAACGCTGCGCGCGCCCTCTATCAAGAAACGGCCAATTTGCGCGGATTTTACGGTTTTATGGCCGCCCAACGGGTGGGGGTGCCTTATCGGATGAAAAACCTCAGCGCGCCCAATGTACCTGACTGGCGCACTGCTAGCCGCCGCTGGCCTTTTTTGTTGCGGGTCAAGGAGCTGCTCGCGATGAATGAGGTGACCGCAGCTCGGGCAGAGTGGATTCACAATCTGGATCGAAATCCGGTTGCGCAGCGTATTGAGTTTGGCCACGTGGCCCTGAATCAGGGGTGGCATGAGTTTGCTATTCTCGCCAGTATTCGTGCTGAGGCGTGGGATGCGCTCGAATTGCGCTTTCCCAAACCGTATAAGCAGACATTCAGTCGGATTGCACAGGAGCGAGCGGTCAATATGAGCCTGCTCTACGCCATCTCTCGCCAAGAGAGTGCCCTCTATCCACGGGCACAATCCCCCGTGGGCGCGAGAGGTTTGATGCAGTTGATGCCGGCGACGGCAAAAGAGACGGCAGGTAAGCTCGGGGTGCCTTATCGCCATGAGCAGCAACTGTTTGATCCTGAGTTAAATGTGCGTCTTGGCAGCGCCTATCTTAAGCGCTTGCTCGATGTGTATAACGGTAATCGAATTTTGGCTGCGGCGGCCTATAATGCGGGGCCCGGCCGAGTGAAGCGCTGGCGTGATCAGAGTCCTGACAAGCCGATGGATGTGTGGGTCGAGAGTATTCCTTACCAAGAGACCCGTAACTATGTGCAAAACGTGCTGTCGTTTGATCTCATTTATCAACATAAGTTAAACCAACCCATGCGCTTTATCTCAGAGCGAGAGCTCAGGCACGCCTATTAACAGGCTATCGAAGTAGCCCGTATACCCGCTTACCCGCGCGCGGATGGTGGTGCACCTCTGCCGAACGAGCGGGTATGAACCGGTATTTGTTAATCCCAGTAACGGATGATGTGCAGGGGGGGAGTTATACTCGGTCGTCGGTGGCGACCGCGCCTCCCCACCATGAAAGGAACGGATAGTGGCAACGACAACGATTAAAGATGTTTCTCTGCTAGCGAATGTGTCTATCTCTACGGTATCGCGGGTGATCAACAATACGGCGCAGGTGGCACCGGAAAAACGCGAAGCCGTGCTGGCTGCGATGAAGACCCTCAATTTTCGACCGAACAGTTTTGCCCAAGCGTTGGTGAGCAAGCGCTCTAATTGCATTGGGGTCTTGGTGGGGGATCTGTGTGGTGGTCCCTTTTTCGCCCAGATGATGCGCGGTATCGAAACCATGATCGATAAAGCGAATAAGTTCACCATCGTGATGTCGGGTAACCATGATGTGAGCCGTGAACGACACGGGATTCAGGCGTTATTGCAGCGCCAGTGCGATGCCTTGATTGTCCACAGCAAGGCACTGCCGGACGAAGAGCTCAGCGAGCTGGCCGCAGGCTCGACCCCTATCGTTTTTATCAATCGCCAAGTGCCCGGAGCTGAAGATCGTTGCGTGTGGCTGGATAACCAAGCGGGGATTTCCACTGCGTGTCAGCATCTGCTGGATGCCGGTCATCGCCACATCGTTTATATCACCTCGGATGACGAGGCATTTGTGGATGGCCAACAACGGATGGCGGGCTATACCCAGACGTTGGCGCGGGCTGGCATCGAGTGTGAGCCTGCTCGGATAGGACGTGCGTTTGCCGATGAAAATGGCGGCTATGTGGCCATGAGTGAGGTGCTAGATCGCGGCGTGGCGTTCAGTGCGGTGCTTGGTTTTAACGATGCCATGGTTGCGGGGGCCATCTCTTGCTTACTGGAGCGGGGTTACAAGATCCCGCAACAGGTATCCGTGGTGGGGTTTGATGATATTCCCTACGCCCGTTACATCTACCCCAAACTCACCACTGTGCGTTACCCCATTGAGGAGATGGGCAATCGAGCGGCGGAGTTGGCCCTCAGGCTGCTCGACCACAAGCCTGTGGATGGGTTGGTGCTCAAGTTCGCCGCAGAATTGGTTGAACGTGAGTCAGTTGCCCAGCACGTGGTCTCATAGGGTCAGTGCAAGGAGAAAACACATGGCCCCATTGGGGCCATGTGTCGTTATAGGGGGGGCTATGTTGGCGGTGCCACTAGCGTGGTGGTCGGGGCATAGATAGCATTATCACTGTGCTGGATATGCCCCCTGAAGGCATTAAAAACGGGCTGAGCCGCTGACGTAGTAGCTGCGACCCGGTTCGACGTTCTGGAAGACAGTATCTTTCTCTTGCAGGCGCACGTCGGTCAGGTTGTTGATCCCCAGTCGCAGGTCAAAGTTCTCGGTGACCTTGAAGCCGGTGCCGAGATCAACGGTCTGATAGCTGGGCAGCTTGTGCAGCACGACCAGCTTGTTGACGGTCTGCTCGGCAAACTGGGTGCCAGTGTAGGTGGTGCCGACAAAGGCATTGACCCGCTCGGTGGCCTGCCAAGTGAGCTTGGCGTTGGCTTTGTGCTCCGGCCGCTCGGGCAGAGCCTGCCCTTGGTCGCCTTCTGCTTTCAGGTAGGTATAGTTCGCGCCAAGGCCAATTGTTGGCGTGAGATCGAGCTTACCGGTCAGCTCCACGCCTTTAGTCGTCGCTTTTTCTAGGTTGTACCACGTGCGATCAGTGGAGTTGGGCAACGGCTTGAAGGTCAGGAGATCATCGATATCGGAGTAGAACAGGGTGGCACTGGTTTCCCAAATCCCTTCCCCTGCGATGACCCCCAGCTCGTAGTTGGTGCTGGTTTCCGGTTTGACCTTGTCGCTACCGTAGATCCGGCAGCTGCCGCCGCAGCTCTCGATGCTGTAGCCGTTGGAGTACTGGTGCGGTGCCGGCGCCTTGAAGGCCTGGCTGACCCCACCCTTGACGGTCACCAGCTCGTTCATCTCATAGACCAGATAGCCGCGCGGGGTGAAGTGGCTGCCGTAGATCTCGTGATGATCGTAACGACCACCCAGCGTGAAAGTCAGGCTGTCGGTCAGGCCAATTTCGTCCTGAGCGAACAGCGCCTCCTGAGAGTGACTCTCTTTGCCGCCGATATCCTTGTAGCTCACCGCATCCACCAGCTCCCGATCCAGATATTCACCCCCCAGGGTCAGGTAGTGGTTGGCCAGCGCCAGGTTGGTATAGCCCTTGAGGGTCAAGGTGTTCTCTTCCAGCTCTCGCTGTTGCGGGGCCGAGTAGCTGGTGTTGAAGTCGTCGATCTGGGAGGTTTCGTAGTTAGCCATGAGGGTCGTATCCCCCCAGCTCCAGTTCCCCTTGTGGGTCAGACCAAACAGGTTGCGGTCGTTCTGCTGCTGGCGGCTGTGCACCTTGTTGCCAGTTTTGCGGAAGATATCGAGAGGCCGCTCATCCTGGTTGTAGAGGTAATCCAGCTCGACACGCTGCTGCTCATCCACCAGCCAGCTCAAGGTGGAGGCAAAGTTGCGGGTCTGCTTGGTTTCGATGAGCGGAATGCCGTTGGCTGCTTCGGTGGGGGTCCACCCTTGACGGTCATAGACTTCGCCATTCATTCGGATCAGCAGGTTATCGGTCAGTGGGCCGGTAAAGCCCAGGTTAGTTCTGTGCTGATCGCCCCCATCCTTGCCTTCAATCGCCTTAAAATCGGCATCGGCCGCCCCTTGCCAGCTTTTGCCTGGCTGCTTGGTGATGATGTTGATCACCCCACCGATGGCATCGGAGCCGTAAAGCGCCGACATCGGGCCACGGATCACCTCAACCCGCTCGATCATGCCAAGTGGCACCGGCGTGTTGTCGAAGTTGCCGCCGCGCCACAGGGCATTGGAGGAGGAGAGGCGCTTGCCATCCACCAACACCAACGTGTATTTGCCCGACATGCCGCGAATGCCAATGTCGCTGCGGCCATTGGTGTCGGTCTCGGCCTGAATGCCCACTTCGTGGCGTAGCAGGTCGGCAAGGTCATTGACCGGCGCGGCCTTGATTTGCTCCGCCGTGATGACCGAGATGGAGGCTGGTGCAGAACGGGTATTGTGGGCCGTGGTGGTGACGGTGATCACTTCATCGGCCTGAGGGGCACGGTTGGCGGCAATCGCTTGCTGGGTCAGCAGGGTGACGATGGTGGTGGCTAGCAAGGTAGGGGAGGTAAAACGGGAGGCTGAGGATTTCATCTGGTACCTGTTTCATGAATTTAAATGATAATCGTTATTATTATCTTGTGTGTCATTTGTCATTTGTCATTTGCAACCGTTTTTTATTGGTGTGAAAAAAGTTTTTTTACGAAAGAATTATCCACAACAAACTCAAATGATATTTATTATCATTATCGTTGATCCCAATTAATCTCCTTGTTAGGATGCCGTCCACTTTGCTGGGGCGGTTCATACGAATCACTTTTTCCCGCACGGTATCGACCCACCTTTATCCAATACCAAGGAGTAGCGCCGTCATGGGTGACCCTATACAGGAAGGAGAGTGGCCAGCCGCCAAGGCGGCCAAACTGGACACATCATGCTGTTTTGCGAGCGGTGACCGCGTCTTGGTTACGACCGGTGTTCGTGACAGTTTTACAGGCATTAACCCCGACCAGCTGTTAACACGACTGCGCCAATTACGCCAACAAGGGGTGACTAATCCTCTCGTGATTGGCGCCATTCCTTTTGATACCGAAGCCCCTTGGCATCTGGTGATCCCCGAGCAGTGGCAGTGGTGCGAGCGGGCTGATTTGCTGCCAACCAACGATTGTCAGCTACAGGGCCAAGTACGTGAAGTGACCGGCGCGGCTCACTATCAGGGGGCGGTCAGATCGGCGTTGCAGCAGTTTGACCAAGGTTCTCTTGAAAAGGTGGTGTTGTCCCGTGCGATTGATGTGCAAAGCGCCGAGCAGACCTCCCCCTCGCAGGCTTATGGCTCACTGCTGGCACAAAATCCCGGCGCTTATGTGTTTCAGATCCCGTTGCCGGAGGGGGAGACCTTGCTCGGCGCCAGCCCAGAGCTGCTGGTGGCACGCAGCGAGATGGCGGTGGTAAGCAACCCGTTGGCGGGCTCCCGTCCGCGCCATGCTTTTGCCGATCAACAGGCGGCCAGTGCCGACCTGCTGGGCGCCCAAAAGGATCGCTATGAACATGCGCTGGTGGCCGATGCAGTGGCCGCCGCCCTCTCCCCTTTCTGTCACGAGCTGGAAGTCCCCCGCGAGCCACAGGTGATCGCAACCCCCACCATGTGGCACCTCTCGACCCGCATCGCCGGGCGGCTCCATGAACCCTCTGCGGCGCTGGCATTGGCGTTGGCGCTGCACCCGACGCCAGCGGTGTGCGGCACGCCGCTCTCGGTGGCCCGCCAAACCATTGCTCGGCTAGAAGGGTACGACCGCCAATTTTACTGCGGCGCGGTCGGCTGGATGGATGCCGATGGCAACGGCGAATGGGTGGTCACCATCCGTTGTGGCTTGTTAACCGATACCCAGCTGCGACTCTATGCTGGGGCGGGTATCGTGCAAGGCTCATCCCCAGAAGCGGAGTGGCAGGAGACCGCCGCCAAGCTTGGCAGGCCAAGGGGTAAAGGGCACCAGCGACTTCATGCGATGACCTCCGGCTCACGGCTCTCGAGGCCGAAGGCACGCAACATGGTGCCAAGCTTGGCGGCGGTC
>NZ_PGGC01000195.1 GCF_002795305.1 Aeromonas cavernicola | reverse complement strand
ATAAGAGACAGCCGTTACCCCTGTGCTTCGTACCGATCTCGGTGAAACCGACCTTATCCTTATCGACCTTGGCAACGGCAAGCAGCGCCTCGGCGCCTCGGCGCTGGCGCAGGTCTATCGCCAGCTGGGTGACAAGGCGCCGGATCTCGACAATCCGGTTCAGCTCAAGGGCTTCTTCAACGCCATTCAGGCGCTGGTGGCCGATCGCAAATTGATCGCCTACCACGACCGCTCCGATGGCGGCTTGTTCGTCACCCTGACCGAGATGGCGTTTGCCGGTCACTGCGGTCTCGACATCCAGCTCGATCGCATCGGTGGCGAGCTGCTGCCAGCCCTGTTCAACGAGGAGCTGGGCGCCGTCATTCAGGTACGCCGTGAAGATAAAGAGGCGGTGCCGACCCTGCTGGCCGGTCACGGTCTGGCGGCCTGCTCCCATGTTCTGGGCACCGTGCGCGAAGGGGATCTCATCACGGTGCAGCGGGCGGGTCAGGAGGTCTATCGCGCCAGCCGCACCGCGCTGCGTACCCTCTGGGGTGAAACCAGCTGGCAGATGCAGCGTCTGCGTGATAACCCGGCGTGTGCCGACAGTGAGCACGCGGCCCGTCAGGACGCCACCGATCCGGGTCTGCATGCCAAGCTAACCTTCAATCCTGCTGAGGATGTGGCGGCCCCCTACATTGCCCGTGGCACGTCGCCGCGTCTGGCGGTGCTGCGTGAGCAGGGGGTCAACTCCCATGTGGAGATGGCGGCGGCGTTCGATCGTGCCGGTTTCACGGCGGTCGATGTCCATATGAGTGACATCCTCTCCGGCCGGATCACGCTGGAGGAGTTCCAGACCTTGGTAGCCTGTGGCGGCTTCTCCTACGGCGATGTGCTGGGGGCCGGCGAAGGGTGGGCCAAGTCAGTCCTGTTTAATGATCGCGCCCGCGAGCAGTTCCAGCGCTTCTTCGAGCGTGGCGATACCTTGTCGCTGGGCGTGTGCAACGGTTGCCAGATGATGTCTAACCTGCGCGACCTCATCCCGGGCGCCGATCTCTGGCCGCGCTTTGTGCGCAACCGCTCCGAGCGCTTCGAAGCGCGCTTCAGTCTGGTGCAGGTGCAGGACTCCCCCTCTGCCTTCTTCGCCGGCATGGCAGGCTCGGTGCTGCCCATTGCCGTCTCCAACGGGGAAGGGCGGGTCGAGATGCGTGATGCCGCTCACTTGAGCGTGTTGCAACAGAGTGGTTTGGTGGGGCTGCGCTTTGTCGATAACCGCGGCAGCGTGACCGAGCACTACCCGGCCAACCCGAACGGCTCGCCAGACGGCATCACCGCCGTGACCACCACTGATGGCCGTGCCACCATCATGATGCCGCACCCAGAGCGGGTGTTTCGCACCGTGGCCAACTCGTGGCACCCAGATAACTGGGGTGAGGATGGCGCTTGGATGCGGATGTTCCGCAACGCGCGGGTGACCTTGGGTTAACCCTGTGCGGCACCTAGCTCGTCTAGGTGAGTGACATCACCAAGCGCATGGCACACCTGCGCTGATGGAAATAGAGAGGGGGGCGGTTGCCCCTCTCTTTCTATAGGGCGGGTCTCGGGTTCTGCACTGCGCCTGATGGCGCAGGGGTGGCTGTCTGTCGGGTTCCACTGAAACCAGGTTGTGTGCCATACCCCATTTGGCAGGCAAGTGGCTGATATCAATAGTGAATCAACGAGTAAAGAAAGATGAAAAGACCCGCCTGCTGGGGGCTGCCGAACGCCCAGCTTCTGGTTACACTAGCCGCCTTTTAACGAATCTAAGGAGAGTGATATGGCCGGAACCAGTTTGTTGGCCCTGCTTGATGATATTGCCAGCGTACTTGACGACGTAGCCCTGATGACCAAGGTGGCCGCCAAAAAGACGGCAGGCGTACTGGGGGATGATCTGGCCCTCAATGCCGAGCAAGTCTCGGGGGTGCGCGCTGAGCGAGAGCTGCCGGTGGTGTGGGCAGTGGCGAAAGGGTCATTTCGCAACAAATTGATTCTGGTGCCCGCCGCCATTGCGATCAGTGCGCTGATCCCTTGGTTGATCACCCCTTTGCTGATGCTGGGCGGTGCTTATCTCTGTTTTGAGGGAGCGGAAAAGCTGGTTCATAAGCTGCTCCCCCATGATGAAGGCAGCGGGGAGGGGCACCCGAGCGAGATCCCCGATGATCTGGTGGCCTTTGAACAGCAAAAAGTGAAAGGGGCGATCCGCACCGATTTTATCCTCTCGGCCGAGATCATTGTGATTGCCCTTGGCACGGTACAGGGCAGTAGTTTAGGCCTGCAAATCGCGGTCGTGGCGGGGATTGCGCTGCTGATGACGGTGGGGGTTTATGGGCTGGTGGGGTTGATCGTCAAGCTCGATGACATTGGCTTACACCTATTACAAAAGCCAGATGCCACGCCCTTGCGCCGGGCACTGGGTCGGGGACTCTTGGTCACCGCCCCTCGGTTAATGCACCTGCTAGCGCTAGTAGGCACCATTGCCATGTTCATGGTCGGTGGCGGCATTTTGGTGCATGGCTGGCCGTGGGCTCATCACCTCATTGCAGGGGCGGCCGCCGCAGTGGCAACCTTGCCCAGCGTCGGTGGCGTATTGGCGGCCCTCATCCCAACGGGGTTGAATGCCTTGGCAGGGTTGCTCGCTGGCATGGTGTTGGTGCTGATCATCACCTTGTTGGGTAAGCTCAAGCCCGCTTCATCAGTGCAGGGATAAGGCCCTTTGCTCGGTCACTATGTTGGCGGCGCAGCACGGGTGAGAAGGGGCGACAGCTGTGCTGCGCCTGATAAGGGCGTGATCTAAAGCAAGAAAGTGGGATGTTTTGGTGGCACCCAAGGCTATCGCTGGGGTAGTTTCGATAAAACTGACACAGATCCTGAGGGCTTATCCATGATCATCTACCTGCATGGCTTTGATGCCACCAGTTCCGGCAATCACGAAAAAGTGCTGCAGTTGCAGTTTATTGATGATGATGTGCGTTTCGTACACTACAGCACCATTCATCCCCGCCATGACATGAGTCACCTGCTCAAAGAGGTGAAAAAGCAGCTCGATATGAGCGTTGACCCCAAACCGCTGATTTGTGGGGTGGGGCTGGGGGGCTATTGGAGTGAGCGGATTGGCTTTCTGTGTGGCATTAAACAGGTGATTTTCAACCCTAACCTGCACCCAGCAGAGAACATGCAGGGCAAGATTGACCGGCCAGAAGAGTACGATGACATCGGCACCAAATGTGTAACTGAATTTCGTAATAAAAATTCAGGAAACTGCCTGTGCATCCTTTCAGTGCAGGATGAAGTGCGCGATAATGGCGGCACTGAACGTGAGTTGAAGAACTATTACGACATCGTATGGGATGAGCGCGAGACCCATAAATTCAAGAACATCTCGCACCATCTGCAACGGATCAAAGCCTTCAAAGATGCCTGATCCAGCACGTCGACTGATTTCGTTTTAGGGAGCCAATGGCTCCCTTTTGTTTTAAGGAACGTAAGGAAAATCATGATGATGAATATTGTCGTTGTAGGCGGTGGCGCCGGTGGGTTAGAGCTGGCCACTCGCTTGGGCCGTAAGCTTGGCAAGAAGAACAAAGCCAAGGTTACCCTAGTGGATCGCAACCGTACCCACCTGTGGAAACCACTGCTGCATGAAGTGGCTACGGGGTCGATGGATGCAGGGATCGACGCGCTGAGCTACCAGTCTCATGCCAAGAATCACGGTTTTGACTTTCAGTTAGGGACCCTGACCGATATTCAGCGCGATGAGCAGCGGATTGTGCTGGCACCGATCCACGACGATAGCGGCGAGATCGTGGTCAACGAGCGAGCCTTGCCTTACGACTATCTGGTGATGGCCATCGGTTCGGTCTCCAACGATTTCAATACCAAGGGGATCAAGGATCACTGCATTTTCCTCGACAGCCCTTCTCAAGCCCATCGTTTCCACAACAGCATGATGAACCGCTTCTTGCAGTTTGCTACCGAATATCAGCCGGGTGACAAAGTGAAAATCGCCATCGTGGGCGGTGGGGCGACGGGGGTGGAGCTCTCTGCTGAGCTTTACAATGCGGTGGAGCAGCTTTATGCCTATGGCTTTAAAAACCTCACCACCGACAGCCTGCAGGTGACCTTGGTGGAGGCGGGCCCTCGTATCCTGCCGGCGTTGCCAGAGCGGATCAGTGGCGCTGCGCATCAGGAGTTGGTGAAACTAGGGGTGGATGTACGCACCGCCACCATGATCACCGAAGCGACCCGCGAGGGGCTGCACACCAAAGAGGGTGAGCTCATTGAAGCTGATCTGATGGTGTGGGCGGCGGGGATTAAAGCCCCCGACTTTATGAAAGAGATTGCTGGGCTTGAGACCAACCGCATTAATCAGCTGGTGGTGAAAGAGACCCTGCAGACCACCCGTGACGAGCACATTTTCGTCATCGGGGATTGCGCCGCCTGCCCACAGCCCGATGGTAAGTTTGTGCCGCCCCGTGCTCAATCGGCTCACCAGATGGCGACCGTGGCGTGCTACAACATCTTGGCCAAGCTGGCAGGGGGGGAGATGAAGCCGTACCTCTATCATGATCATGGGTCCTTGGTATCCTTAAGCCGCTTCTCGACAGTGGGCAGCCTGATGGGCAACCTGATGCGCGGCTCCATGATGGTGGAAGGTTACATTGCCCGTCTGGTTTACATCTCGCTCTATCGGATGCACCAAGTGGCGCTGCATGGCTACATCAAGACCGGTCTTATCATGCTGGTGGGGCGGATCAACCGAGTGTTGCGGCCGACCTTAAAGCTGCACTGATATAGCAGGGCCCAGCAGGGTGGCATAGGCTGCCGTGCGCTGGTCGTTACTCTTTAGTAACCACTTCCTGATCAAAAATGGGGATCATCTGGCGATGATCCCCATTTTGCGCTGGCTCGCTGGCGGATGCTCGCCCTGCGTCATAGGATTGTGCTGTCAGTGGGCTGAGTCGGCCTGCTTGCGCTGTGGCGCGGCAGGTCTGCGCGCCCGAGGCAGCCCCGCAACGACCCGATCATACGAGTGCTGCACCCAGCCTTGCCAAAGCGGCGCTGCCAGTTGCTCGCTCAAGGTGACGGTGTTCCAGTGTTGCTTGTTCATGTGCCAGCCGGGCGTCACTTCGGGGTGGATTTCTCGTAGCAGCAGCGCCAGTGCGGGATCGCATTTGAGGTTGATGCGCAGCGGGTTAGCTTGCCAGTTGACCAGTGCAAACATCTTACCGGCGATCCGATAGACCAAGATCTCTGGGCCAAAAGGAGTATCTTCGCTGGCGCCAGGCAGGGCCAGTAAAAAGTGACGTAACGAGGTCAGATCCATGGGACGGTTACCGAGTGAGTGATCCGGTTCATGCTGGTCTACATACCCATTAGGGGGGCGGTTCTGCTACTATGCGCCGCCGAGTATATCCCCCGCCACCGCAGGAGCCTATGGGATGTTGTATCACAAAACGTTCGAACAAGACTCACGCCGAGATTGGGTGGTTTTCGTCCACGGCGCGGGGGGCAGCTCGGCCATCTGGTTTAAGCAGCTGCGGGCCTATCGCGCGCACTTTAATGTGCTGCTGCTCGACTTGCGCGGTCACGGCCAATCTCACCCATTACAGCAGGTAGTGAAGGGCCACTATAGCTTTCGGGCGGTGACCGAAGACATCGTGCAACTGCTGGATCACCTGCGCATCAGCTCGGCTCACTTTGTTGGCATCTCCCTTGGCACTATCTTGATCCGTCATCTGGCGGAGCTGTGCCCCGAGCGGGTCAAGAGCATGGTACTGGGGGGGGCTATCTTGCGGCTCGATGTGCGCTCACGGCTGCTGGTCCAACTGGGGCGAGTTGGCCAGCACATCCTGCCCTACATGTGGCTCTATCGGCTGTTTGCCTTCATCATCATGCCGCGTCAGCACCATCAAGAGTCGCGTCACCTGTTTGTGCGGGAGGCGCGCAAATTGTGCCAACAAGAGTTCAAACGCTGGTTTCGCTTGGCCGCTGATGTCAATCCGCTGATGCGCTACTTCAAGGAGCGCACCTTGCCGATCCCGACGCTCTATCTGATGGGGCAGGAGGATCATCTGTTTCTAGCGCCAGTGCGCGAGCAGGTGGCCCGTGACCCTTATAGCCAGCTGGAGGTCATCGACGGCTGCGGCCATGTCTGTAATGTGGAGCAGCCCGCGCGTTTTAACCGCCAGTCATTGGCCTTTCTTGCCGCTCACGCAAAGGCCTAAGCCGGCCCTTGTTGGTGTTATCCCGTTAACGTCGTTTAGACAAAGTAGTGACCAATGTCGAGGTAGCGCTGGCGGATGTGTTCAATCAGCAGCCGGATTTTGCGCGGTGGCTGGCGGGTAAAGGGGTAGACGGCGTAGATGCCGAGCTTCTTGCCCACCTGCTCGGGAAAGAAATCAACCAAATCGCCGTTCATCAGGTCGTGATACACCAAACAGCGCGGCACATAGACAATGCCGCGCCCGCCCAAAGCGGCCTTGCGCAGCGCCCCCGCGTTATCGGTGGAAAAGCTGCCCGCCACCGACAGTTCATAGTTGCCCGTTTCCCCCCGAAAGGCCCACTCCGATGCCCCGGTACTCTGGTAGGCGTAGCGCAAGCAGTTGTGGCTGAGCAGATCGCGCGGCTGGCGCGGCGCCCCGCAGCGGCGCACATAGGCGGGGGCAGCGCAGATCACCCATTGGGAATCGACGATATGGCGGGCAATTAGGCTGGAATCATCGAGATAACCAGTGCGGATCACCAGATCGAACCCCTCTTCCACTAAGTTGACGAAGCGATTATCCAGCGACATCTCCACGGTGAGCCCCGGGTGTTGCTGACAAAAATCCGCTACCGCATCGGCCAATAGCAGCTCCCCCGAGATGGTCGGCACCGACATGCGCACATGGCCACTCACTTTTTCGCCAAAGCCCGCCACTGCATCAAAGGCGTCCAGTGCGGCTGCCTTCACATTACGAGCACCTTGATACAGGGTTTTACCGGCTTCGCTCAAGGTCAGCCTGCGGGTAGTGCGATAGAGCAGTTGCACCCCGAGCTCCTCTTCAAGACGAGCTATGCGCTTGCTAACCACTGAATTTGTTAGGGAATATTGTTCAGCGACCTT
The DNA here is from genome assembly GCF_002795305.1 of Aeromonas cavernicola. Taxonomy (GTDB): domain Bacteria; phylum Pseudomonadota; class Gammaproteobacteria; order Enterobacterales; family Aeromonadaceae; genus Aeromonas; species Aeromonas cavernicola. The sequence continues at coordinate 4,963 of NZ_PGGC01000195.1, read as the reverse complement.
GCTGAACGAGCCTGCCTCTACCACTTGGGCGAACAGGATGAGGTCATCGGTACTGGCCATATTGATCAACTTTTGGAACTAATGTTGTGCATTATTTCCATATATCAGGCAAAAGGAACAGGGTAAGGTCACGCCGCTTAATAAAACGACAACACAAAACAATAAAGTGCGGCCACCGCACGACCTCTGGACAAGGACGCAACAATGAGTGACCTCCTGCTGGCCATGATGGCCTTTTCGCCGATCGTGGTGGCTGCCGTGCTGCTGGTCGGCTTCAACTGGCCAGCATCGCGCGCCATGCCCATCGCTTTACTGCTGACCGTGTTGATCGCGCTGGTGGGTTGGCAAATGAGCCCGACCCGAGTGCTCGCCTCCACCCTGCAAGGCTTGATCATTACCGTGACGGTGCTGTGGATCGTGTTTGGCGCCATCTTGCTGCTCAATACCTTAAAACACACCGGTGCCATCGCGGCGATCCGACGGGGGTTTACCACGATCTCACCGGATCGGCGAGTGCAGGCCATCATCATCGCCTGGTGTTTTGGTGCCTTTATTGAGGGGGCCTCCGGTTTTGGCACGCCCGCCGCGATTGCTTCGCCCTTGCTGGTTGCCATCGGTTTCCCAGCGCTTGCCGCCGTGCTACTGGGGATGATGATCCAGTCCACTCCGGTCTCTTTTGGCGCGGTGGGCACCCCGATCTTGGTGGGGATCAACAAGGGGCTCGACAGTCAGAGCATCGGCCAAACCTTAGCTGCCGGTGGCAGCAGTTGGGATATCTACTTGCAGCAGGTGACCACCAATGTGGCGTTGATCCATGCTGCCGTCGGCACCCTGATGCCGGTGTTGATGGTGATGATGCTGACCCGCTTCTTCGGCCGCCACCGTAGCTGGACCGAAGGGTTGGCCATCTTGCCGTTCGCCCTGTTCGCTGGGCTGGCGTTTACCGTGCCTTATGCCTTGACGGGTGTGTTACTCGGCCCTGAATTTCCCTCACTGATCGGTGGCTTGGTGGGCCTGGCGCTAGTCGTGATGGCGGCCCGCCACGGCTTTCTGGTGCCCACCGATCACTGGGATTTTGCCCCAGAACAGAGCTGGCCTGCCGCGTGGCTGGGCTCCATCAAACTGGATCTCAACACGGGAGCACAGCGGCCGATGTCGCTGGTGCTGGCGTGGCTGCCCTATGTGTTGTTGGCGCTGTTGTTGGTAGCCAGCCGGGTGAGCCCCACACTTAAAGCGAGCCTGTTATCGGTCAATATCGCTTTTGATGACCTGCTGGGGGAGTCGGGGGTGAGCGCCGCCATCGAGCCACTCTATCTGCCGGGTGGTCTACTGGTGTTTTGTGCCCTGCTGGCTAGCCTCTGCCAAGGCCGCACTTTGGCTCCCTTGGCCAGCGCCATGGGCGAGTCGTGCCGCACGCTGGTGGGGGCTGGTTCTGTGCTCATCTTTACCGTGCCCATGGTACGTATCTTCATCAACTCTGGGGTCAATGGCGCAGATCTGGCCAGTATGCCGGTGACCACCGCTAACTTTGCTGCCGCCATGGTTGGCGATTTTTTTCCCGCCCTGAGCGCGACCATCGGTGCGTTGGGTGCCTTTATCGCGGGTTCTAACACAGTGTCAAACATGATGTTTAGCCAATTTCAGTTCGAGGTGGCCCAGACCCTAGGCGTTTCCACCGCGGCCATGCTGGCGCTGCAAGCGGTGGGGGCGGCGGCGGGCAATATGATCGCCATCCACAATGTGGTGGCCGCCTCGGCTACGGTCGGCTTGCTGGGCCGCGAGGGGGAGACCCTGCGCAAAACCGCCCTGCCGACCCTCTACTACTTGCTGGCCACCGGCCTGATTGGGCTGGGCTTGATCTACAGCGGCCAGATCTCTGATGTGCTGTTGCAACTACCCCAGCGGCCACAGCCGTAAGGAACCGATGATGCAGATCTATCTGGCCAAGTCTGAGCATGTCTATCTCGATGTCACCCGCCTGGTGGCGTTGTTTGACCCAGTGGCGGGGCTCGACGCTATCCCCTCGCGCCGAGCGTCTTGCACGCCAGATAAGCCCGTGGCTATCACGCTGGCGAGTGGTTTAGCGCCATAACGTGATGGCCGGATGCGGCCCAGTTCGGCCGCAGCCAGTTCACATAGCCTAATACGTCGCCGTTATCGCCCTCTCAATAAGCAGTAAGAAGGAGCAATATGATGTCTAGCAAAGCGTCGATTTGGGGGCGGCTGCGAGGTGCCGCCGTCCCTATCCCGTCAGCCCCCCATGCATACACCCTAGGCACTGGCTGCCTTGGTACAGTGATGATAAAGGGGCATGGCGAGCTCAGTTTGGCCACGGCCAGGCAGGAATTTCCCATACTTGGGGGGCCATCGCCGATATCGGCACCCTGATCCTCAGGTCCTATGGTGGTGAGCACGCGCAGCGTGCTAGCCATTGCGTCGGTGGCCGAGCAAGGTCGCTGATTGCATGAGATGCCGAACAAGGTGGTGCGGGTATCCGGCGCCTCGAAAACCGCAGATATTCAACAGACCTTGGCCTATGGTGGCCATGGTCCCTGCCGCCTGTTGGCGGTGTTGGTGGAGAATAAGTAAATGAGTTGGAACCAATTTGACGACGCCCTATTGGCGAAAATCCCAGCCGAACGACTGGTCCGCGACCCAGATCTGCGGCTGGCCCATGGCACCGATGCCAGTTTCTATCGGCTGGTGCCCGAGCGCATTGTGCGGCTCGATTCGCTGGAGGAGGTGCGCTATGTGTTGGCGGTGTGCCGCGATCTCGCCCTGCCCTGTACCTTCCGTGCCGCAGGCACCAGCTTGTCTGGGCAGGCGCTAAGTGATTCGGTGCTGATCACCTTGACCGATCGCTGGCGCGGCCACCGTATTTTGGACGGCGGCGATCGCATCGCCCTGCAACCTGGGGTGATTGGGGCCGACGCCAACCGCTATTTAGCCCCCTTGGGACGCAAGATCGGGCCCGATCCGGCATCGATTAACGCTTGCAAATTGGGCGGCATCGCCGCTAATAACGCCAGCGGCATGTGCTGTGGCACCGCTCACAATAGCTACCACACCCTGCACGCCATGACGGTGCTGCTGGCCGATGGCAGCCAGCTCGATAGTAGCGATCCGGCCAGTCGCGCAGCCTTTGCCGCCGCCCGCCCCGATCTGCTGGCGGGCCTGGCTACTCTGCGGGCCGAGGTGCTAGCCAATGGGGCGCTGACGGCCAAAATTCGCCACAAATACCGGCTTAAGAACACCACGGGCTACGCCATCAATGCCCTGATCGACTATGAAGACCCGGTTGACATCCTCACCCACCTGATGATTGGCTCAGAAGGCACCTTGGGCTTTATCGCCGAAGTGGTGCTCAAAACGGTGCCCGAGCACCCGTTCAAAGCCTCGGCCCTGCTGGTGTTTCGTGATAGCGAGCAGGCTTGTTTGGCGACCTCGCGCCTGAAAAGTGCACCTGTGGCGGCAGTGGAGTTGATGGATGGCCGCTCGTTGCGCTCGGTGGCGGGCAAACCCGGCTTGCCGGACTTTATCAAGACGCTAGATCTGGCCGCCTGCGCGCTGCTGATTGAAGTGCATGGCCAAACTGAGGCTGAGCTAGAGGCCCGCTGCGCACAGGTGATGACCATCAGCGATGCCTTTAGCCAAGTGGCCTCGGTGCCATTTACCCGCGACAGCGCTGGGCTGTGGGCCATTCGCAAGGGGCTGTTTCCGGCTGTGGGGGCGGTGCGCACCACCGGCACCACCGTGATCATTGAGGATGTGGCCTTTCCCATCGAGCAGTTGGCCGAGGGGGTGGCAGGGCTGCAGGCGCTGTTTGATCAATTTGCCTATCACGAGGCGATCATCTTCGGCCACGCGCTGGAGGGGAACCTGCACTTTGTCTTTACCCAAGGCTTTGACGAACCCGCCCAAGTGGCCCGCTATGGCGCCTTTATGGATGCGGTGGCCGAGCTGGTCGCGGTGCGTTTTGGCGGATCACTGAAAGCCGAGCATGGCACTGGCCGCAACATGGCCCCGTATGTTGAGTTGGAGTGGGGCGCTGATGGGATGAACCTGATGCGCCGGATCAAGGCGCTGTTCGACCCTGCGGGCCTGCTCAATCCCGGCGTTATCATCAACGATGACCCCAACGCCCATCTTGCCCACCTCAAACCGATGCCCGCCAGCGATGCCATCGTCGATGCCTGCATCGAGTGCGGTTTTTGCGAAGCGGTCTGCCCCTCGCGTACCTTGTCGCTCTCGCCGCGCCAGCGCATCGTGCTGTTTCGCGAGCTTTCGCGCCGAGAGCGCAGCGGTGAAGAGGCCAGCAGTCTGGCTCAGTTGTTTGACTATCAGGGGGTGGAGACCTGCGCGGCGACCGGGCTTTGCGCCGATCGCTGCCCAGTGGGGATCAATACCGGCACCCTGATCAAAAAGCTGCGCAGCGATAAATACCGCCGCTTTACCCCCATCGCCCGCTGGAGTGCTGACCACTTCGCCACGGTGACCCGCGTGGCCCGCACCGCCCTTGGCCTCAAAAGCATTGTTACCAAGGTGGCGGGCGATCGCCCCTTGGCGGGCTTGGTCAATGGCATGCGGCGCTTAAGCGGCCAGCGCACTCCCGCTTGGTTGCCCACCTTACCCAGCCCCAGCCGTTATCGCTGGCAGCAAGGGGAGGGGCTGCGTGGCCATCGCAGTGGTGATGGCCACGAGCGCGCCGTGGTCTATCTGCCATCCTGCGCCAGCCGAACCTTTGGCCAGCAAGCCGGCGCCCCTGCGTTGCCAGAGGTGGTGCAATCCCTGCTGCGCAAAGCCGGTTGCCGCGTCATCATCCCTGCTGGGATTGACGGGCTCTGCTGTGGGATGCCCTTTGATAGCAAGGGGATGGCCGAGTTGGCTGAGGCCAAACGCAGCGAGCTGGCCGCCGCCCTGTGGCAAGCCAGCGAGCAAGGCCGCTGGCCGGTGCTGCTCGACA
>NZ_PGGC01000194.1 GCF_002795305.1 Aeromonas cavernicola | reverse complement strand
AAAGGTCAGGAGGTTATTTACTCCTGACCTGTGAAATATTCAGATTGTGAAAGAGCCTAGGTTTAATTAATCCGCGAATGCCCGATTACGCTACGCTAATCGAGCCTACGTCCCTAAGGATACCTTGTTCACCAAGCAGGTCTTCTGGAGATTTGTAATCAGCTAATAACTGATCGATAAGCTGGTCTGATACTGGCATTCTTTTATTCCTTTCAAATACATGGATAGAATGCCACTTACACAGTTATTTTTACACTCTCGGTTACGGACTTACATCTTATGACGTTTGTGAAATAACTTTTAAAATTGAACATTTGTCGCAAAAAAACGCATATAAGGCTGCTTCACCTATAAAGAACGGCATACTATCAATATATTCAAATGGCCCACCCCATCCTTCATAACCAATACTCATGAGATGAGTCATTGATGCGTTGCAAGAACAGCATACCTTCCTTGGTTCCTGTAGCCATAGCGGTTTTCCTGCAACACGAAGGAATGATTTCCCACCTAAAAATTCATCAGTATTTTCCCAGTAGGATCCCTCATCAATAGGGTACTCAGAATCCTTAATTTCCCTCAGCCTTATCAATTTTTCAGGAAGTGGGTTGGGCATACGATCTTCATCATGAAAAATATTTATGCTCGTACTATTTTTGCTTAGTAAAGACACTTTTTTCGTAATATTGTTAACCTTATAAACTTGATCATGCAGCCAAACATCGGAGTTTATGTAACTACAAACTGGAATTTCATTTACCGACTTTATGCCCAATCCAGAAAGCTTTGGGTCAGATAAATCAAGTGTTATTAATAATGCTGGCCCATCTTCTACTGGCTGCTCATCTATTATGTTCCATGACGAGCCACCAAATTTATGCGTATAGTCAGAAGTATTTTCTGACTCTACCACATAGCCTTTTTGCATGGCGTATAGGGGACCAAACTTATCAGAAAAATTACTCACTTTTATTTCTCCTCCACCTATTTTTGAAACTAGCTTAGGGTTTTTGCATATTCGATAGCTTCGATAGAGCCTTTATTGTATTTAGTTCCAAAAAGAAATCTTAAGTCATAAATATCTTTTCCCAATCTTTTTCTCGCGTTGAGGCCTGCATCTTGACTCATTGTTGCTTTTCCCTTTCCAGCATAAGTACGCGTAAGAGCATGGTCTTCCGTTGTCATACCAATCGCAGGGCCATTGCTTCTTGATAAATCAATTGATCTATTAAAAGCATTCTGTGGCATATGATGACCTACCTCTCCCGCCAGCTTCGCTTTATCCAAATCAGCAAATCGACCACCTTTATTGACTATTCCACTGCTTGTACTCTGCCCAACACTCGGCGGCTCTTCCGGCCCACCTTGACGATCTGGTTGGATAGGATCAGCCTCAGCTGTTTTTGGCGGCGGACATTCCCCCGGAATATTCATCAACCCCAACGGATCAACCCAACCAATTGGATTGGG
>NZ_PGGC01000193.1 GCF_002795305.1 Aeromonas cavernicola | reverse complement strand
GTGGCTGACCCCCTCGCGGCGCAGCCTCGACCTGCACCGCCGAGAAATGGGCCGAGCGGTGGTAGGCCGAGAGCAGCGCTGCACCGAGCAGCATCGTTAACTGCGTCAAGAGACCGGGTTGCCACCAGAGCGCCGCCGCCGTGATCACCATGATCCCTTGCGGCAGGGCGGATTTACAGAACTGGCGACTCATAGTGAGCAGCGCATCCGCCACGACAATCAGGGCCAGTAGCTTTAAACCATGCAAGATGGCCGTAAACCACAGCGTGGTCATCAGCGGCTGGAGCCCGAGCGCAGCAAGCAACAGCAGCAGAAACGAGGGCAGGGTGAAGCCCAAAAACGCCGCGAGGGCGCCAGCAAGTCCTGCTCGGTGGCGGCCGATGGCAAAGCCAAGCTGGCTAGAAGCGGGCCCTGGCAACAGTTGGCACAGCGCTAGCCGCTCTGCAAATTCGGCCTGACTGAGCCAGCCGAGACGGGCGACAAAGGTACGCTGAAAATAACCGATGTGAGCGGCGGGCCCGCCGAAGCTGATACAGCCGAGCCAGAGAAATTGGATAAATACCTGTCCTATCTGTTGCATGAGACCTCCTAACGCCTAACCCGAGCCCGATGATGGTGTTTAGTTTGCGGGGAGGGTCGGGGCAAGATAACAGCACCCCGCCAGCCAGCAGGCGATGGACTGGCGGCTGGCATCGAAATGGGGCTCCGGCGGCGCCTTGGGGTCACACCAGATCCACCCTTCGCATTTTTCCGGCTCCAGCAGCTGTGGTTCACCCTCGACCTCGGCCAGTAAGGTGACCGAGATAGAGTGCAGCCCGCTTTCACGCCATGTCTCAAGGTTATTGGTGACGGCAATGACGCGAGGATGAGTGATGACGAATCCGGTCTCTTCGGCCACTTCGCGGATAGCGGCAGCTTCGAAACTTTCGCCCAACTCCAGATGGCCACCAGCAATCGACCAATAAGGGGCGTGACTGCCCTTACGCTTGCCAAGCAGCACTTGGCCGTGGGGATTGGTTAGGATCACGCCGACACCGACCCGAGGATAAGGAGAACTCATTCAATTATTCCTTGGTAACCTACTTAGCTGAGGTGGGGCCGAAGGCGGGATACCTTCACTGGCCACTGGCGTAGCAGCGCTAGCCTAAGTGGTTGAGTGGCAGCGCGGTCTTGTGTTTGATCCGGCGCAGCACAAAGCTAGAGCGAACCCCTGTTACCCCGGGAATATGGGTCAGTTTATCGAGCAAGAAATGTTGGTAGTGCTCCATGTCGCGCACCACCACCTTGAGCTGGTAGTCGGCGTCATTCCCAGTGATCAGGTCACACTCCAATACTTCAGGGAGCGTTTTAACTGCCCGATCAAAATTCTCGAATCGCTCTGGGGTGTGTCGGTCCATCGAGATATGAATGTAAGCAGTGAGGGTTAACCCCAGCTGACGGGCATTGAGCAGGGTGACGTGGGTGTCGATAAGGCCTGCATCTTCTAACGCTTTGACCCGACGTGAGCAGGGAGAGGGGGAGAGGCCAACCAGCTCGGCTAGTTCAAGATTGCTGATGCGGCCATTTTCTTGCATTAACTCCAGAATATGCCTGTCTATTCGATCAAGTTTCAGCATTATCCGTTCCTTATCGCAATCATTGTTTCACTTTCCTTAGATTAAGGGTGAATTATTGCAAAAACAATGGAAAAGATATGCTAATTTGCAACCACTCACCGCCCGCTCGGGGGTAATATAGTCCCATCTTCCGGTGGTAAAGCGGCAACCTTATCGGGTTGTTGTGGTGAAGGACCTTACCGGGTCAACAGCACCATCAGCCGTCCAACCTTATCAGGCATCGACGGGCTGGAACGAGAGCATCCCCTCCCCGAAGGCAACAAAGCAGGCATCCCGGCGCCTGCTTTGTTGTTTTTGGCCGTTTGGCGCCATCAGCGCGCGGGCGGCGTGATGCGATAGAGGCAGCGGAGTGCCCCTTCCAGCAGATATTGCTCCCGCTCTACCGCCGCCGGCGCCAGCAGCTGGCGGAACAGCGCCAACTCGCTGCGACAGAAACCGCGGCAACGACGCGCCGCCGCACAAATGGGGCAGTGACTCTCCCACAGCAACCAGCTGCCATTCTCTTCACGGCGGGTCTCAGCCATGTAGCCTTCACGGCTGCGCAGCACCTTGAGGGCCGCCAATCGATCAGAGAGTTCAAGTGACCCCAGCACCGCCTCATAGCGAGCCAGCATCTGCTGCTCCCGCTGCAAGATCAGCCGCTCCATCCCCTCTTCGCCAAACAGCTCGCGCACGTTGTCGATAAGCTGCACGGTCAGCTCGCTATGACTATCAGGGAAGCGCTGCCAAGCCTGCTCGGTGAGCTGCCACAGCCGCAACGGACGACCGCGCCCACGCACCTCATCGCTGAATGTGATCCAGCCCTCTTGCTCTAGGGTGAGCAGGTGCTGACGGGCGCCCATGGATGTCATCTGCAACTGCTCTCCCAGCGCGGCAGCGCTCTGTGGGCCATGGCTCTTGAGCAGAAACAGGATCTTGTCGGTACTTGCGTTCATGGTGTCATTATGGGGATCGCCTTTTATTAATTCAATAATTAACTTTACTTAATTGGGTGTATGAAGCAGCATAAATAAACTAATTAATTTATTTAATAGGCGCAACATGGCGAAGCATGGGCACAACAACCCCCTCTGGGTACTGGTCATCACGGTCACACTGGCGGTCGCGGGCTTTAGCCTGCCTTCACCGGTATTAGCCCCTTTGCTGTTAGACCCGGCTAACGGCATGCTGACGCCGGAAGCCTCTGACTGGAGCCGCAAGGTGTGGCTGGGGGTCATCATGGGGCTCTATCCGCTGTTCCAGCTGGTGGGGAGCCCTTGGCTAGGGCGCTGCTCGGATCGCTATGGCCGCAAACCGGTCTTGATGTTCTGCCTGAGCGGCGTGCTGGTGGGCTACGCCATGATGGCACTCGGCATCGCTTGGCGATCCCTCCCCCTGTTGTTGCTGAGTCGGGCAGTTGAGGGATTGTTCAACGGCAATATCGCCATCGTACAGGCGATGGCGGCGGATCTCGCGGGCAAGGAGCATAAGGTCCGCCGCTTCGCCTGGGTCAACATCGGGATGAATCTGGGCTGGGTGGTGGGGCCGATGCTGGGGGGCTACGCCGCAGTGCTTTCGGGAGATGACAGTCAGGCCGCTTGGCTGGCGGTCATGGTGACGTTGCTCAATCTGCTGCTAGTGTACTGGCTGATCCCCCATCGCCCGCCAGTGGCCGCCACCGGTCAGGCAGCGACCCTCTCCAGCCGCCAGCTGTTGTTGCAACCGACGCTGCGCCCCTACTTCGTACTCACCCTCGCCAGTTACGCCGCGGTACAGCTCTATTTCACCTACTTCAATATCTGGCTCGTAGATCGGCTAGCGTGGAACCCAGCCCAGCTGGCACAGGCGGCGGTGCTGGTGAGCCTGCCGATGATGGCGGGCTCTTGGCTTGGCGCTCGCCTCGCCAATCACTGGCGCGGTAGCTCCCTTGGGATCGTCGGTCATCTGATGATGGCGAGCGGCATACTGCTGTTTATCCTGCCCAGTCAGTGGTGGGGGCTGGCACTGACCTTTATCCCGGCTGGCATCGGTATGAGTTTGGGAGAGCTGGCCACCTCGGTGGCAATCTCCAACCGCAGCCACGTTGAGCGGCAGGGGCAAGCAATGGGGCTCTACCGTGCCCTTGCGGTGGGTAGTGAGATCTTGGCGGTGCTGCTCGGCAGTTTGGTACTACTGGCGGGGGCTGAGTGGCCCTTCTATCTTGCCACCCTGTGCGCCCTTGCCAGTACCGCCGGTTTCTATTTGTTGCGCCGCCAACAGCTGACCCGATGCGCGTGAGCCACGAAGGGATCACAGTTCGGCGCTCAAGTATCGGGCAAGACTTGCATCAATAAGCTGGGTCTGGGACGGTAAGAGACTGGCTGATTTGTTTGACGTTGGAGACGCTATGAGTAAGTACCAAGCCATCGCACTTGATATGGATGGCACCTTGTTGACTCGGGATCATCAGATTTCGGCCGCTACCCGTGCGGCACTGGCACAAGCTCGCGCGGCTGGCATTAAGGTGCTGTTGGCCACTGGCCGCCACTATATGACGGCCCGCCCGTTCCACCACGAGCTGGCCCTCGATACCCCGATCATCTGCAGTAATGGCGCCTACCTCTATGATCCGGGCCAGCATCAGATACTCACCGGGCAACCCTTGGCTCTCGCCCCCTTGACCACGCTGCTGACTCAGATTAAGGCGCAGCAGATGGGCGCCCTCTTTCACCTCAGCGATGGGATCGGTTATCTGAGCTGTGAGGAGCATGTGGCTCGGATGCGCAATTGGTCGGCGACCCTGCCAGATCATCTCACCATTACCCTGTTGCCCGCAGACGATGTGGCCAGCTGGCTACAGCAGCCAATCTGGAAACTGGAACTGTTCCACCCAGATCCCGCCCACTTACATCACTTCATGGCACAGGTGGTGGAGCCACTGCCCTTGACCTGTGATTGGGCCACCCCATACGCGGTGGAGCTGGTGCAACCAGGTTGCAGCAAGGGTAACCGCCTCGCCCAGTGGGCGGCCAGCCAAGGCATTGCGATGGCCGATATTGTGGCGTTTGGTGACAACAATAACGACATCAGTATGTTCGAGCAGGTGGGGCTGGCAGTGGCGATGGGCAATGCGGCATCCCAAGTGCGCGCCTATGCCCAGCAGGTGACAGCAGACCATAACGAGGATGGCATCGCGCTGGCACTGCAACGTTGGGTGCTCTCCGCTTGAATTACCACTGGGCTCAGCCAGCTAGGTTACTTCAACTGCCGAATGAGAATTGGAACACCCGTGGCGGGAAGCGCAGCTGTTCATAGTCGTTGCGCAGGGACTCATAGTAGCGAATCGCCCGATAGCGTTGGGCCCGATAATAGCGGCGCTGCTCCTCGTCCGGTTCACTGCGGATCTGCTGCTCAAGGCGCTCGATATGGTGTTCGGTTTGGATCAGCTCATCGCTGATTTCGCGCAAGCGCGCGGCGAGTTGGTACTCCTGATAGCCCCGCTGATAGTGGCTTAGAAAGCTCGCGTCGTTAGGACAGACCCCACGATACAGCTGCCCCGCCTTACCTTTGCTGTAAGCCAGTTCAGGCAGACAGTAGAGGGTCAACCCCTTGTGATAACCGCGCAACCATTCGGCTTCGTCGACGGGCAGCCCATAGTCACCACATGCTGATACATAAGCGCGGGCCGCTTGCTCACTCTTGCCTTGCTCTCCATCTTGATAGCCCAAGTTGTACCAGCTGATGGTGCGACACTCGTTCTCTGATAGGGCACTGCAGCCCGTCAGGATGAGCGGCAGGATGAGTAATAGTGATTTGGCAACCATGTAGGGGCTCCTACACCGAGGCGGGTGGGGTCATGGCGGCATTTTAGTGAGTATGCGCGGGCGCAACAAGGACAATCAGGCTCGCCAGAATGAGGTCATCAACGGGAGTAATAGGCGCTTGTTTGCTGGCCGAGTGCAACTTTCTTTGGTTGCATCGGCAAGGTAAACTGCGGCCTCTTTTAACTAGCACGTAACAACAGATGAACGTCTTGACCGTCGATTACCGCGCCCCTGATGCAGCCCAACGCTTCACCGAATCTCTGCGTACAACCGGCTTTGGAGTGTTAACCAACCACCCCATCCCGAAAGAGCTGGTGCAGTCCATCTACGACAACTGGTATCGCTTCTTCATGAGCGAGCAGAAACAGGATTTTCTGTTTAACCGTGAAACCCAAGATGGCTATTTCCCACCCTCTGTTTCTGAAGTCGCCAAAGGGCACACTCAAAAAGACCTTAAGGAGTACTTCCATATCTACCCTTGGGGCCAGATGCCGGAAGAGCTGAAAGCCCAAGCGATGGAGTACTACCGGTTAGCCAATGACCTCGCTGCCGAGCTGCTGGGCTGGGTCGAGCAACATACCCCCAGCGACATTGCTGGCCACTACAGCTGCCCCCTCTCCTCGATGATCGATGCAAGCCAGAAGACGTTGCTGCGGGTGCTGCACTACCCACCGTTTGACGGTACCGAAGAGCCCGGAGCCATCCGCGCGGCCGCTCATGAAGATATCAACCTGTTGACCCTGCTGCCTGCCGCTAACGAACCCGGGCTACAGGTCAAAGGTGCCGATGGTGAGTGGATGGATGTGCCGTGCGACTTTGGCACCCTCATTATCAATATCGGCGACATGCTGCAGGAGGCGTCCCACGGCTACTATCCCTCCACCACCCACCGCGTTATCAACCCGACTGGGGGCAGTGCAGCCAAGTCACGGATCTCGTTGCCGCTGTTTCTCCACCCGCGACCTGAGGTGGTGTTGTCTGAGCGCCACACAGCTGACAGCTATTTGCTGGAACGCTTGCGTGAGCTAGGCGTGATCTAAGAGCCGCCTAGGCCAAACGCGATGAACCCCACGGGTGCCTAATCGCGCCAGTGGGGTTCATATAGCAGGGGCTCGTGCGGGTGTGCCCGCTAACTGGATGGCTCGCAAGACGAGGGCAGCGCTTCAACTAACAGAATATGAGAGTCATAACCGATGACTTTGACCTGACAGCCTGCCGCTAAAGATTGATTGCAGCGGACTGTCCAGACGGTGTCATCCAAATGGACTCGGCTCATTCCTTGGGCTACCTCATCCAGCAAGGTCAACTCGCGGCCGAGATAACCCTGCATCCGCTCGTTGATCGGGGCCGCCGCATCCTGCCCAGAGCGATCTTGGCGATGCTGCCAGCGCCACCAGACCCAAGTAGTGAACAGGGATTGCAGCGCAAACAGCAGCAGTTGCGCCTGCCAGCCAAAGGGCCAGACCAGCAGCAGGAGTCCGACCTCCAGCGCGGCGATGCCGGTCCAGAGCAGGAAGCCCACCGACCCCAGCACCTCAATGGCCAGCAAAATAAAGCCGAGCCCTAGCCAGTGCCAGTGGGTCAGCCCCTCGAACAGGGCTGTCATGACTTACTGCCCTTGCCATCTTTGTTAAACAGCTCAGCCATGCCGGCCACCGAACCAATCAGGCTGCCCGCTTCCAGTGGCATCATGATGATCTTGCTGTTGGGGCCTTCACCGATGCGGGCCAGCGCCTCGGTGTACTTTTGGGCAACGAAGTAGTTGATGGCCTGCATATCCCCCTCGGCGATAGCTTTAGAGACCATGTGGGTCGCCTTGGCTTCTGCCTCAGCCGCCCGCTCCCGTGCTTCGGCAGCAAGGAAGGCAGCCTGACGTTCACCTTCAGCCTTGAGGATCTGGGACTGCTTTTCCCCCTCGGCTTTGAGGATCTTGGACTGGCGGACCCCTTCGGCCTCCAGTACCTCGGCCCGTTTCTGGCGCTCGGCCTTCATCTGGGCATTCATCGCTTCGACCAGAGCCAGCGGCGGGCGCACATCTTTAATCTCGATACGGGTTACCTTGATGCCCCAAGGGGCGGTGGCGGCATCCATGGTGCGCAGCAGCTTCTCGTTGATGGTGTCGCGCTGGGAGAGCATCTCGTCCAGCTCCATGGCGCCGAGCACGGTCCGCATGTTGGTCATGGTGAGATTGCGAATAGCGCTGGTGAGATCGTTGACCTCGTAGCCCGCTTTGCGGGCATCCACCACCTGCACGAAGCTGATGGCGTCGATGGTGACGTTGGCGTTATCGCGAGAGATCACCTCTTGTGCCGGGATATCCAGCACCTGCTCCATCATGATGATCTTGTGGCCGACCCGATCCACGTAGGGGATCAACAGGTTAAGACCCGGGGTCAAGGTGCGGGTGTAGCGGCCGAAGCGCTCCACCGTCCAGTTGTAGCCTTGCGGCACTATTTTGATGCCCGCACTCAGGGTTGCGATGACCAAAAATACGAAAATGCCTAATACAATCAACGGCTCATTCATGCTCTGCTCCTTATATGAATATGAACAGACTCTATCTGGCGAGTCATGCAAAAGCCAGCGGGACGAAAGATATAACCATCCTGCGCTGGCACGAAATTAATAAAGTTAAGAATTTCCCTACATACATGCGCATTCAGTGATGGAATAATGCTCATATTCAAGGATGAATCATCACAGCTACTGAGGTGTAACCATAATCCGACTTTTTGTCTGGCGGTGTTACAGCCAGCCGATGTCGAAATGGATTTCTTCATTTTTCGCTGAGTAAATGGAGTATTTGCTGGCGTATAAATACCAATAAAAATATAAAAAATATAAAAATAAAACCTCATATTTGGCGTGAGCCAGCAATATATGAGTATTCATACGTGATTGCCCATAACAATAAAATAAAACGATTAAATAAATAATGAATGGCAACACAGTGTGACACGTGCAGATAACCACGCAGATAATATTTATATTGAACGGACGAGTCTAACACTCGACCCCAAATTTGACCCAAATAAACAGTGGGTAAAGTTTGGGGTTTTTTTTATTGTCCTGCCATTGATGAGCCGCCCAGCAAGCTTGGCCAAATAGTACCAACCCACCAGCAGGACAAGCTGCGCCGTGGCTGATCATATCATGACAGGTGGCCTGCGGGTTGAACTCCAAACAAACCCCAACCTTATCCCACCCCATGGCTCAATATAACGGTTAAAAAAGGGCCCGCCCCTCACAGGGCGGGCCCTTGATGATCGTGATAGTAAGGTGCCATCACGGGTCAACAGGCTGAGAATTACCCGGGTTATTTGCTACCGCTACCTGAGTTGCGGGTCGAGGCTTGTGGCTTGCGACGGGCAGTGGTGGCACGAGCACGTGGCTCCTTGCCTTGTAGCTCCTTGTGACGCTTAACGGCACGACGGATCTGGGCGGCCTGCTTGTGGCGACTGGTTTTACCATCTTGCTGCAGATCGACCTTGGACTCGGTTTCGTTAGGCAGATTGACCAGACCACGCAGGTAGTTCACCTCAGGCAATTTCAGCTCCTGCCAGCCACCACGCGGGATACCACGATCTAACGTCACATCGCCATAGCGGATCCGCATCAGGCGGCTGACTTGCACCTCCTGCGACTCCCACAGGCGGCGCACTTCGCGGTTACGACCTTCGGTCAGGGTGACGTTGAACCACTGGTTCAGCCCCTCACCGCCAGCCGGTTTGATCTTGGTGAACTTGGCCATGCCATCTTCCAATTGCACCCCTTTGCGCAGGCGCTGCAGCATGGCTTCGTTGATCTCGCCAAACACCCGCACCGCGTACTCCCGCTCCACTTCATGGCTTGGGTGCATCAACCGATTGGCCAGCTCGCCATCGGTGGTGAACAGCAACAACCCAGAGGTGTTGACGTCGAGGCGACCAACCGCAATCCAGCGGGCCCCTTCCATCTTGGGCAGACGATCAAACACAGTGGGGCGGCCTTCTGGATCATTGCGGGTACACATCTCCCCTTCCGGCTTGTGGTAAGCCAGGACACGGCAGATGACCTCTTCCGCGGCACGGGTCTTGATCTGGTGACCATCCACTCGGATCACGGCGTTCACTTCGACGCGATCCCCCAGCGTGGCGACCTTGCCATCCACACTGACCCGACCTGCGGTGATCAGGGCCTCCATCTCACGACGGGAGCCGTGACCCGCGCGGGCCAACACTTTTTGCAGTTTTTCACTCATCGGGGTTACCTGATTGTTGATCGCTGCCCGCAAGTAAAATGCAGGACAACGGGGGTAATGATGGCAAGCGACATCAGCGCGGCCGCCATTGCTAACTAACTTAACAACCTAATCCATTGGCACTCGCTGCCATTTACTGACGATTGCTGCCGTCATCCTGCATCATCGCGGACAACGGGGATTGCAGATCGGGATCAAGCTCTGGGAGCTGCGCCAGACTCTGCAGATTAAAGTAATCCAGAAACGCTCTGGTGGTGGCGAGCAGCTCAGGCCGCCCCACCACCTCTTTGTGGCCGATGCTGCGCACCCAACCACGATCTTTTAAGGTATTCACTATCTGGCTCGATACCGCCACCCCACGGATCGCCTCGATCTCAGCTCGGGTGATGGGTTGGCGATACGCAATCAGGGTCAGCGTCTCCAGCACCGCACGTGAATAGCGGGGCGCCCGCTCGCTCCACAACCGCGACAGCTCTTCGGCGTACTCCTGACGCGCCTGAAAGCGCCAGCCGGAGGCGACCTCGGTGAGCTCGACGCCCCGCTCGCGGTAATCCTGTTTGAGCTCCGCCAGCAGCAGCTGCACATAACGGGCAGTGACCGGATAATCGGCCAGCACACTGCTTTTCAACTCACTGACGTTAAGCGGACGACCAGCCACAAACAGCGCCGCTTCGATCAGGGTCTTGAGTCGTTCAGTGGGCAACGCCAAGGTGCTCCTCCTGCTCGGTGCTGGCTAACGCGAAATAAATGGGACCGAGGGGCTCAGCCTGCAGGACCCATATCAACTGCTCTTTGCACAGTTCCAGCAGGGCGAGAAAGGTGACCAGCACCCCCATACGTCCCTCTTCTGCGTGCAGTACCTGCTCAAGGCGCAGGGTCTGTCCCAACGTGAGCATGGCCAGGATCTCCGCCATCCTGACCCGAGTCGGGATCTGCTCGCGGCGGATCTGGTGATGTTCAAAATGAGTCGCGCGTTTTACCACACTTTGCATATAAAGGGCGAGCTCAACCAGTGACACATCGGGTGAGAGTGGCTTGAGATCGCCAAAATCGGGCGGCAGGGCAGAGGCGAGGAAGATCTCCCGCTCCACCCGTGGCAGCCCGTTGACCCGCTCAGCGCCGACCTTGTAGCGCTCATACTCTTGCAGGCGGCGGATCAGGGTCACGCGGGGATCCTCCCCCTCCTCCTCGTCCTCCAGCTCCGGCGCCTTGGGCAGCAGCAGGCGGGATTTTATCTCGGCCAGCCAAGCCGCCATCAGCAAGTATTCGGCAGCAAGCTCCAGATTAAGCCCCTGCATCAGCTCCACATACTCCATGTACTGGGCGGTGATCTGCAGGATCGGCAAGTTGAGGATGTCGAGCTGCTGACGGCGGATGAGATAAAGCAGCAGATCGAGCGGCCCCTCGAAGGTATCGAGAAACACCTCCAGCGCATCGGGTGGGATGAACAGATCTTGGGGCAGCTCGTGATAGGGCTGCCCCAATACTTTGGCGATGGGCGGTGGCGTGCCTGCCCCGTTATCGCCAAGGGTAGCCATCACCGGATCGACGGTCTCACTCAAACGGGGTCGGGTCTCCGGCACCGCGACGGCGCACCACAGGATCATCGTCAGAGAAATCCACCACCGTGGTCGGCTGTTCGCCCAGATACCCACCGTTGACCACCAAGTCGAGCTGCTTGCCCAGTTTGTCAAAAATCTCTTCTGGATCGAACTCGGCCATCTCAGAGTCCGGCAGGATCAATGTGGTGGAGAGCAGCGGCTCACCAAGGGCCTCCAAGAGCGCCTGAGCAATCTTGTTGTCCGGCACTCGGATACCAATGGTTTTCTTCTTTTCGTTCATCAGGCGCCGTGGCACCTCTTTGGTCGCCTTGAAGATAAAGGTATAAGCGCCCGGGGTGTTGTGTTTGATCAGGCGAAACGCACTGTTATCGACCTTGGCATAGGTGGCAATCTCGGAGAGATCGCGGCACACCAAGGTGAAGTCGTGGTTAGGATCAATCCGTCGGATCCGGCAGATCCGCTCCAGCGCCCCTTTGTCGCCCATCTGGCAACCTAGGGCATAACCCGAATCGGTGGGATAGACGATCACGCCGCCGCTCTGGATGATCTGCACCGCTTGGTTGATCAACCGCGCCTGCGGGTTATCTGGGTGTACGTAAAAATGCTGACTCATAACGTGTTCTCGCAATAGGGGCAGCCATGCCTGCCCGCTTGATGGTCATGGATTGCCAATCCATCCCGCTACCTTACCCTGTTTGACTGCCACGCACCGTGATCGTTACCGGCTCGCCAGCAACTCGGCGTGCTGCTCAGCAGTCAGCCCGAAGTGATCGGGATAGGCTAACCAGACGGGCATCCCCTCTTTGGGCAGCCAAAGGTGGCGACCCAGCTCGGTCCAGCTGGAGGGAAAGTGAAAATCTGATCCTACCGAAATAGCGAGATCGTGATCCTTGGCCCACTGGCCGAGATTAGCTCGCTCCTGCGGGCTTTGCTGCGGCAGTGACACCTCCATGGCATCGCCACCGGCCGCCTTGAAGGCCACCAGCAGCCGCTTGATCCACTTAGCAGTGAGATCGTAACGGCTGGGGTGGGCCAGCACCGCCAGCCCGCCTGCGGCATGAATGACCGTGATGGCTTCGCGCATGTCGGGCCACTCGGCCGGCACATAACCTTTGTTACCGCGACTGAGGTACTTTTTGAAGACTTTTGCCATGTTGTCGGCCACCCCGCGCGCCACCAACACCCGGGCAAAGTGGGCCCGAGTCACCGCGGCGTCACCGGCCAATGCCTTAGCCTCTTCATAAGTGCCGGGGATCAGGCACTTCTCCAGACGACGCCCTATTTCTTGTGCCCGCCTTTCACGACGGTCGCGCTGACCGGCCAAAAACGCCACCAGCTGCAAATTTTTTTCATCCACCCCGAGCGCCACGATATGGATCTCGTGATGCTCCCAGCCAGTGGAGATCTCAACGCCGCTCACAAGGTGCACGGGCAGCTGCTCGGCGGCGATGGTTTGGCGCAGCTCATCAAGCCCAGCCAAGGTATCGTGGTCCGTGACGGCTAACACATCAACCTGTTGTGCCCCCGCTCTGCGTACCAACTCGGTGGGACTTAACACGCCGTCAGAGGCGGTGGTGTGGCAGTGCAAATCGAATCTCATCTAGGCATGTCGCTCTTGTCGTTAGGCCACCATGGGTCATCGGGCGGTAGAAAGAAGGCTAAAAGCAACTTGACTTGGCCGCGGCTTTATCGTTTTCTGTAGGCACTTTAACTGCTCGTCGATTTAGACAGGACATCATCATGCAAACGACATCCATCCTGACCATCTGGTGGTGGCACACTCCCTGACATGCGGGCGTGTGGTCGTTGCTGTACCTGTTCAACTGGCAGCAAATCAAGAACCAAAGAAAAAGCCCGCTGACCCCAGCGGGCTTTTTATTATCTGGCAAATGGACCTGTGATGAAACCGAGAATTCAAATAAGAACGCTGACTTGGCGATGGCAACGGCGCTAATGCGATCAGATCTACTTCATTTTTAAGGATTTCAAGTCATGAATATCGGTAGCCAACAGCACATGATAGTGAGCGAACTATGACCATTAATACGAGCCATCTCTCTTTGGGTGAATTTGACACCCTTCGACTCAACGCCCCTTATGTGGCTGATCCACTTGCCCTTTATAGCCAACTCTGCGAAGGCCGCAGCAATACCCTGCTGCTGGAATCGGTCGAAATCGACTCCAAGGCGGGTAAGCAAAGCCTGCTGCTGGTCGATGCCTGCCTGCGTATCGAGTGCCGTGGTCGCACCGTGCGAGTACGCAGCCTCAATGACAACGGCGTCCACTTGCAGCGCCTGCTGACCGAGCGCCTTCCTGCCGTGGTGGCCCGCTCGCTGGTAGATGGCGAGCTGCAGCTCGACTTTCCCGCCGCCGATCGGGAGCAAGACGAAGATAGCCGCCTCAAAGGGATCAGCGTGCTGGACGTGCTGCGTACCCTGCAGCGGGAGCTCGCTTGCCAGCTCGGCTCTCTTGACGCTAGCGCGAACAGCGAGGCCCTTTTCATGGCGGGCAGCTTCGCCTATGACCTGATCGCCTCGGTTGAAGATCTGCCCGAGGTGCCGGAAGGGAGCAACAGCTGCCCAGACTACTGCTTCTACGTGGCCGAGACCCTGATCACCATCGATCACATTGCCCGCTCTACTGCATTGCTGGCCTGTCTCTTTGGCGGCGACAGCGACAAGGGCCAGCAAGAGAGACGCTACACCCGATTGAGCGAACGCCTTGCCCACTTTAAACAGGTGTGCCAACAGCCGTTGCAACCCACCGCCACCCCGCCAGCGTTAACGGGCGGCCTACAGGTTGATCAAAGTGACAAGCAGTTCTGCGCCGAAGTGGAGAAGCTCAAGGGCTTTATTCGCCGTGGCGACATCTTCCAAGTAGTACCGTCCCGCTGCTTCTCGCTGCCCTGCCCGAGCCCCATTGCGGCTTATCGCCGCCTCAAGCAGACCAATCCCAGTCCCTACATGTTCTATGTGCAAGATGAGGGTTTTACCCTGTTTGGCGCCTCGCCGGAGAGCGCGGTGAAATTCTGTGCCGATAGCCGGGATGTGGAGATGTACCCCATCGCGGGCACCCGCCGCCGTGGCCTCAACCCCGATGGCAGCATCAATCGGGATCTCGATGGCCGCATCGAGCTAGAGCTGCGCCAAGACGAAAAAGAGGTGGCCGAGCACCTGATGCTGGTGGATCTGGGTCGTAACGACATCGCCCGCATCTCCGAGCCCGGCACCCGCTACGTCAAGGAGCTGCTGAAAGTGGATCGCTACAGCCACGTGATGCACCTGGTCTCCAAGGTGGTCGGCACCTTGCGCGCCGATCTTGACGCCCTGCACGCCTATCAAGCCTGTATGAACATGGGCACCCTCACCGGCGCCCCCAAGATCCGCGCCAGCGAGCTTATTCGCATGGTGGAAGGCAAGCGCCGTGGCAGCTACGGCGGCGCCGTTGGCTACCTCAATGGGGCGGGCGAGATGGATACCTGCATCGTCATTCGCTCGGCCTTTGTCAAAGAGGGCGTAGCCCATGTGCAGGCCGGTGCTGGGGTGGTCTATGACTCCAAACCGCAAGCCGAAGCGGATGAAACCCGCGCCAAGGCGGCCGCCGTGCTGGCCGCCATCGCCGCCAGCCATGGCACCTCCCTGCAAGCCCTCTGCGCCCAGCAGGAGCAACATAAGGACGTGAGCCAATGAGTACCGGATCAACCGCCACTAATATCTTCCTGCTCGATAACTTCGATTCATTTACCTACAACCTTGTCGACCAGTTCCGCGCCCTCGGCTATCCGGTGCGGATCTACCGCAACAGCCTGCCCGCGAGCCGGATCATGAGCGAAATCGCCGCCTGCGAAGGGGATGCGGTGCTGGTACTCTCGCCGGGGCCGGGCGCCCCCCATGAAGCGGGTTGCCTGATTGACCTGATTAAGCTGGCCCGAGGTCAGGTGCCGATCCTTGGCATCTGCCTCGGTCATCAGGCTCTGTGCGAAGCCTACGGCGGCACCGTCGGTGCGGCAGGGGAGATCGTCCACGGCAAGCGCTCCCTGATTGAGCACAACGGCCACGGCGCCTTCGCTGGCCTGCCGAGCCCGCTGCCGGTGGCCCGCTACCACTCGCTGGTCGCCACTTATGTGCCGCAAGAGCTGACGGTAATTGCCCACTATCAAGGCATGACCATGGCCATCGAGCAGCAAGCCGATCGGGTGCTGGGCTTCCAGTTCCACCCCGAATCGATCATGACCTCGGAAGGGGCCCGTTTGCTGACTCAGGCGCTCGCCCACATCACCCGGCCTGATAGCATTTTTTCAACCGCGGGCGCGCATTAAGGTAAGGAGACTCCATGTATCAACATCTCAACACCCTCTATCAGGGTCACTCTCTGAGCCGTGATAGCGCCCGCGACGCCTTTGGCCAAGTGGTACGCGGCGAGGTGGATCCCATCGTGCTCGCCAGCCTGCTGACCGCCCTCAAGATCAAGGGCGAGACCCCGGAGGAAATCGCCCCCAGTGCCGACGATGTCGCAGAACTCGTAATCTGGGCGCGGGAAGGCGCGGGCTTGTGCCAGCAGCGCTTCGGCGGCGCCGGCGATTTCGTCCGGGGTCT
>NZ_PGGC01000192.1 GCF_002795305.1 Aeromonas cavernicola | reverse complement strand
ACCGCTGGAATGTTGGCGTGGTACCAGTCCCAGCCACGCTGCCAACTGCCTGCCATTTTTAACACTTTTTGCGTCTCCGACGGAGGCGCTCAAGGCACTCGCGGTGATCGGGCCGCTCCCCGGGATCTGCGCCAGCTTCATGCTGGCGACGTTCTCACGATGCCAGCCCTAGAGTTGGACCTCTAGTTCCTGAACCTGCCGGTCGAGCGCCTTGAGATGCTCCCCCAGGCGCTCGAGCAATTGCCGAAACGTCCCGTGCAACCCGTTCTCGTACTCCTCTAGGATCTCGGGCAGATGCTTGCCAATGTGGGCAATGCCTTTAGGAATGATGATCCCGTGTTCTGCCAGCAGACCGCGTAGCTGGTTGGCCTGTGCGGTTCTCACCTTAACAAAGCCTTGTCGGGCGCGGTGCAGCGCCAGGACGGCTAACTGCTCACTACTCTTCATTGGCACAAACCGCATGTTCGGCCGACTCACCGCTTCGCAGATCGCCTCAGCATCCGCCGCATCGTTCTTGTTGGTCTTCACGTAGGGTTTAACAAACTGCGGGGCCATCAGTTTAACGGTATGTCCTAACACTTGCAGTTTTCTGGCCCAATAGTGCGCGCTGCTACAGGCTTCCATGCCAACCAGACAGGGTGGCAGATTGGCAAAAAAGCTGATCATTTGTGCCCGCTTGATCTGCTTGTTAAACAGGCACTTGCCGTATTCGTTCACACCGTGTATATGAAAAATCGCTTTCGCCAAATCGATCCCGATAGTTTTAACGTTCATGTTGATCGCTCCACTCACATTGATGAATGTATCGTCCCACACGTTGGCACAGGTGCTGCCAGTTTAGGAAGGGCGACCACCGCATTAGCTGTGTCAGCAAGCGGGCCCGCACGGTGAAAGTGGCCTATCGGCAGCCCTGTAAGGGGCGTATCACCGACCTAGTTATCGACTCGACTGGCCTGAAGGTATTTGGGGAGGGCGAGTGGAAGGTCAGGAAAAACGGCGAGTCTGGCGCAAGTTGCATCTGGCCGTGGACCCAGCCACGCACGATATCGTGGCGGCGGAAGTGTCGCTGGAAAATGTCCATGACGCCGAGGTCCTGCCGACTCTGCTCAATCCACTGAGGCGCAAGCTGGGGCGTGTTTATGCCGACGGAGCCTATGACAACAAAGCTAATCACCAGTTGATAGCAGGTAAAGGGGCGACAGCCTGTATCCCGCCTCGCAAGCATGCGGGACTCTGGAAAAAGGGGCACCCAAGAAATGAGGCCGTGCTGGTGAT
Source organism: Aeromonas cavernicola (assembly GCF_002795305.1). GTDB lineage: Bacteria > Pseudomonadota > Gammaproteobacteria > Enterobacterales > Aeromonadaceae > Aeromonas > Aeromonas cavernicola. The sequence goes on along the minus strand of NZ_PGGC01000192.1, from coordinate 199 downwards.
GCGCAAGGAAGGGCTGGAGCACTGGAAAAAGATATCGGGATATCACCGTCGCTCGCAGGCAGAAACGGCGATGTATCGGTTCAAGCAGTTGCTGACGGGGAAAATCAGTCTGCGTCACTACAACGGCCAGGTGGGAGAAATCATGGCGTATGTGAGTGCGATAAACACACTGAATACCCTAGGTCTGCCTGTCAGACAG
>NZ_PGGC01000191.1 GCF_002795305.1 Aeromonas cavernicola | reverse complement strand
CAATGAATCACGCCCGTCAGGGAGGCCTGACGGGCGTGATTCATTCATCGCGACAGCGTGAGTGGTACGCGGCGCTTATGTTCCCATTCGGTCCATGCTGCGATTCACCCACACCAGCGGCAGCAGACCCACTAAGACGATAACGATGGCCCCCAGTGCCCCCCGCTCTAGCATCTCATCTGACACAAACTGATAAACGTGAGTCGCCAGCGTGTCGAAATTAAATGGCCGCAGCAGCAGCGCGGCGGGCAGCTCTTTCATGGATTCGATAAAGACCAGCATGGCGCCAGCGAACAAGCCACGGCGCACCAGCGGCAGGTGAACCCGACGCAACATACCGCTATCCCCCTGCCCCAGCGAGCGGGCGGCCATGTCGAGGCTGGGGGAGACCTTGGCCAAGCTGCTCTCCACCGAGCCAATTGCGATGGCGACAAAGCGCACCAGATAGCCGAACACGATGGCGGTGAGGGTGCCGGTTAGCAGCAGGCCCGGCCCTTGTTGACCAAGCCAATCGGCCAGATCATTGATGGCAAAATCGAGGGCGGTTAAGGGCACCAGCACGCCAATGGCCAGCACCGTGCCCGGCATGGCATAACCCATCGCCGCGAGGCGCAGCGGCAATAGGCTTTTCATGCCGCCATGCAGACGGCGGAAGAAACCAAGCTGCAGGGCAATGGCCATGGCCAGTAACGCGGTCAACGCCGAGATCGCCAAGCTGTTGCCAGCAAAACGGACAAACTCGGGCGTCCACGACAATTCGAAATAGCGCACGCCGTAATCGAGCAAGATCGCGAACGGCAGGCCAAAACCAGCTAGCACTAAGCCCCAACACCAGAGCCCTGCCAGCACGCGGCGCCAGCCCTTGAGGGGATAACGCAGTGGCTGCTCGTAGCCCATCGACTTCTGGAACACCTGCTGGCGCCGACGAGAACGGCGCTCCAAGGCAATCAGCAACACCACCGCCAGCAACATCAGGCAGGAGAGTTTGGCTGCGGTGGCTAAGCTGCCATAGCCCAGCCAGGTATCGTACACCGCCGTGGTGAGGGTGTTGATGGCAAAGAAGTGGACGGTGGCAAAGTCGGCGAGGGTTTCCATCGCCACCAAGGATACCGCCACCATGATCGCTGGGCGGGCCAAGGGAAGGCTGAGGCGGCGAAAGCTCTGCCAAGGGCTGCAGCCGAGTAAACGGCTGGAGTGGATCAGGCTGACGGACTGCTCTAAGAACGCAGCACGGGTGAGCAGATAGACGTAAGGGAACAGCACCAGCGCCAGCACCCAAGCGGCCCCGCCGAGTGAGCGAATGGCGGGGAACCAGTAATCCGCCGGGGTTTGCCAAGTAAACAGCGCCCGTAATCCCGCCTGTAACGGACCGGAATAGTCGAGCAAATCGGTATAGACGTAGGCGACGATGTAAGAGGGCATCGCCATGGGCAACATCAGTGCCCACTGGAGCGCTCGCTGGCCGGGCACCTGACACATGGCCACCAGCCACGCGGTGGGCACGCCAAACAGCAGGCTGAGCGCCACCACGCCGACCACCAGCCCAAGGGTATTGCCGAGATAATCGCTCAGCACTGTATTAGCAAGGTGCGCGAACAGGTCACTGTCAGCCGAGAAGGCGGAAAAAATCAGTGCCAGTACCGGTAACCCCAGCAGCAGGGCGGTGCTCCAACTGCTGGCAATCCATCCAAAATGTTTCATGAGACCACAGAAGTTGATGGGGCCCTTGGCCCCATCTGATTACAAGTCGAATTTCACTTCATCCAGCAGTTGCAAGGCATCCTTGCGGTGCTTGGCATAATCGCTGACCGGCAGGGCGTCAGGCTTGAAACTACCCCACGATTTGACCATGGCGGAGGGCTCAACCCCAGCCTTGACCGGGTATTCGGCGTTCGCGTCGGCATACAGATGCTGGGCGGTATCGCTAGCCAGAAACTCCATCAGTTTCTGCGCTTCGGCTTTGTTCTTGGCATACTTGGTCATCGCCACGCCGCTCACGTTGACATGCGCTCCGCGATCCCCTTGGTTCGGGAAGTTGATGTCGACTGCCTCGGCCCACGCTTTTTGCGCAGGATCTTTGAGCATGGCGCCCAAGTAGTAGCTGTTACCCAACGAAATATCACAAATGCCATCTTTGATCGCTTTGACCTGATCGCGGTCGTTACCCTGTGGCTTACGGGCCAAGTTGGCTTTCAAGCCTTCCAACCACTGCTTGGTATCAGCCATGCCGTGGTAGGCGATCATCGAAGAAACCAGCGCCACATTGTACTCATGCTTGCCACTGCGAGTACAAATTTTCCCTTTAAATTCAGGTTTAACCAGATCTTCGTAGCGAATGTTGTCGAGCTTACCAAGGCGCTCTTTGCTCGAATAGATGGCGCGCACCCGAGTGGTCAGGGCGAACCATTGATTCGCTGGGTCACGATAAACAGCGGGGATGTTCTCTTGCAGGATCTTGCTGTCTACAGGCTGCACCAGCCCTTTGTCCACCAAATCGGTCAGACGACTGATGTCGACGGTCAGCATCAGGTCTGCGGGTGACAATTTACCTTCCCGCTCTAACCGCTCGTTGAGCCCCTCTTTGGCGAACACCACATTCACCTTGATGCCAGACTCCTGTTCAAACTGCTGGATGATGGGCTTGATCAGCTCATCCTGACGGTTGGAGTAAACATTGACCTCCCCTGCTGCTAGGGCTGACTGAGCGACGAATGCAGAGCAAGCCAGTACCAACATCTTGATTTTCATCATCCATTCCTTGAGTTGTCATTTGTGAGTGATAACAATTGCCGTTTGCATTCTGCATACAACGCAAGGGGGGATCAAGAAAGTGAATCGTTGCGACATCACATATTTGCGCCTTACTAAATAAAGGGGCCGGATGGAATCCCATTCGGCCCCTTTCTTCGTGACGCCATCTGTGACCAACGGTCACGGCATGATGATGACAATGGGGCAGGGACTACCCAGTTATCCCCTCGCTAGTAACCAGATCGTGCAGCGCTATCTGCTATCACAGCGCTTCTTCGTCACTTTCACCGGTACGAATACGCACCGCTTGCAGCAGTTCATAGACAAAAATTTTGCCGTCACCAATTTTACCGGTGTAAGCCGCCTTGCAAATCGCTTCGATCACCTGCTCGACGTTGTCGTCGGTGGTGGCGATCTCCAGCTTAACCTTCGGCAGGAAATCGACCTGATACTCGGCCCCGCGATATAACTCGGTGTGTCCCTTCTGGCGCCCAAACCCTTTCACTTCAGACACCGTCAAGCCTTCTACCCCTAAGCTGGCGATGGCTTCACGCACATCATCTAACTTGAATGGCTTGATAATTGCCGCAATTAGCTTCATCTGTTTACCCCTTGTCCATGGTCTGTCTGCAAGGGTTCATCAATTCTTATGCCAAGTATTTTTATTGTTTTATTTCATATAGATAGAATCTAATGCAGACTTGCTTACCTCAGCCAGCCCCGATATCTGCTTCACCCGCCCTATGATGAGGCAACAGACCATGGCGTTGGCTGACCATGCACCAAACAAGAGCACGACAGCATGTTAGTTATCTCAAACAGCGTGATCATTCCTTGGCACGAGCTGCAATTTCAAACCATGCGTGCCCAAGGTAATGGGGGCCAGCATGTTAATAAGACCGACTCTGCCGTCTGGTTACGTTTCGAGTATCGCGCCTCCCCGAGCTTGCCTGACCTCTATAAAGAGGGGCTCGATAAGCTGAGCGATAGCCGAGTCCATGATGGCTTTATCATGATCCGCGTTGAAAGCCATCGCAGTCAGGATATGAATCGCAAAGAGGCGATGAGCCGGTTAGTTGAGCTGTTGAAGAAGGCGGCGTGGCGGCCAAAGGCGCGTCATGCAACCAAACCGACCCGCAGTTCACAACGTAAGCGGGTCGATGAGAAAAAGCGCAAAGGGGATATCAAAACCGCGCGCGGCAAACCCAAGTTAGACGGATAACGGCCAGCCCAGCGCTTGTCCAATAGGGTCTCAAAGAATGGGGTCTCGAAGAGATGAACAGAAAATGAAGAATTGCCTCAGCACAACTTCAGATAGCCGGATCGATAATCGCCCCATACTTGAACGAGATTGCTGATTTCCACTTCAAGTAGCACCCATGTGACGCTTCCAACTGTCTTTTTCAATGCGCCTCTTCTGAGGCGCTTTTTTTATCCCGTCAACCACCACGCTCCGCTCGCAAACCCCATTACGATGCAGTGACACCCGCCATAACCGGCAGCGTGCTGGCCGATGCTCTGCCACCATCATTGGGTCAAGAAGGGAGTCAAAAAAGACTCCATTTGATCTGGCAGGTTTTGCTATCCCTGCCCATGCTTGAAGCCAATTTTTCGTATGGGTCTTTAATGATGATCTCCTCCTCGGCTATCTCCGGTCTCCTGTTTACCTTGTTCTCGTCCGCGGTGCTGGCCGAACCGGCGGCGCTCTGGCTGGTGACGCTTGAACACAACGATGGTCTGCGTTTGCAGTTTCAGGGGGCCGAGTTGGAATTGGGCAACGCCACCTTCAGGGGCATTCGGGGCGCTGCAGATCTCAAACCCGGGATGCCGCTCGCCATTCTCAGTCGCCATGGGGTGGCAGAACAGATCAGCCTCGATAACGAGGCCGCCTCAACCGCCAGCCACTGGCAACGCGCAGAAGCGCCGCTGGTCGCGGTCAAGGGCCAGACCCTGCATCTAAACAGGCTGGGGACCATCGGGTTTGATGCGGCTACGCGCTGGCTAAATGGCGGGCTGGGTGATCTGCAAGCGGGGCGTCAACTGGTGTTGACCCGCGATCAAACAGGGCGGTTGACCGAGATTTTGGTGGTCAATCCAGAAGATGACCTTGCTTCCCCATAAACAGGTTGATAGAGCAAGATGCTGATTTATCAGGCTGTTAATGACTTGTAGTTTTAAATGACTCACTTATACTGGCGCCATCTTGTCGGAGTGCTGACCGTCGAACGACGCGAAGCTGAGACCGTTAATTCGGGATCCGTGGAACCTGATCAGGTTAACACCTGCGAAGGGAACAAGGGTAACTTGCGGGTTACCGCGCCGGAGGAGGAACAAGCCTCTTCCGCTCATCGAAGGGATCACCCTTGATGGGTCAGGGCGCCCAGGAGGGAGTCTGTCCCGTCCGGTTGTCCAGCACGTGGGGCGCCTTGCCCACAGCGTGCAGACAGCAGATGTGGCAGTACAGCAGAGCGGAGATCCATCCCGCACGCACTCCCTCCTGAGATAAACACCCCGCCGCAAGTTCATCTTCTCCTCGAACTCCAGACAAGCAAACACCCATAACTTCAACCAGTTAATGTGAGTTTTGCTATGTCTACTTCTGTATCTGATACCACCAAATCCAGCCGCCGCGAGCAGCGCTCCAGCGCTCAGGCCTTTATCGACAGCCTCAAGGGGATGGCTCACCCCAACTCCCGCCGCATCTTTATCGAAGGCTCCCGCGCCGATATCCGGGTGCCGCTGCGGGAGATCCAGCTGGCCGACACCTTCGTCGGCGGTACCAAAGAAGACCCCCAGTTCGAGCCCAACGAGCCGGTGCCGGTCTACGACACCTCGGGCCGTTACGGGGAGGAGGGGGCTGCCATCGACGTGCGCCGTGGCCTGCCGCGCCTGCGGGAAAACTGGGTGCTGGAGCGGGATGATACCGATGCCCTGTCGGGGCTCAGCTCCAGCTTCACTCAGGAGCGGCTGGCTGACGAGGGGTTGGATCACCTGCGCTTCGAGCATCTGCCAAAGCCGCGCCGTGCCAAGCCGGGCCGCCGGGTCACCCAGCTCCACTACGCCCGCACCGGCATCGTCACCCCCGAGATGGAATTTATCGCCATTCGCGAGAACATGGGGCGCGAGCGGGTGCGATCCGAACTGCTGCGCACCCAACATCCGGGCCGCGATTTCGGTGCCCGCCTGCCCCAGAACATCACCCCCGAATTTGTGCGCGATGAGGTGGCCGCCGGTCGCGCCATCATCCCCAGCAACATCAATCACCCGGAAGCGGAGCCGATGATCATCGGCCGCAATTTTCTGGTGAAGATCAACGCCAACATCGGCAACTCGGCGGTCACCTCCAGCATCGAAGAGGAGGTGGAGAAGCTGGTCTGGTCGACCCGCTGGGGCGCCGACACCGTGATGGATCTCTCCACCGGCCGCTACATCCACGAGACCCGCGAGTGGATCCTGCGCAACAGCCCGGTGCCCATCGGTACCGTGCCCATCTATCAGGCGCTGGAGAAGACCAACGGCATCGCCGAAGACCTCACTTGGGAGCTGTTCCGTGACACCCTGCTGGAACAGGCCGAGCAGGGGGTGGACTACTTCACCATCCATGCCGGCGTCTTGCTGCGCTTCGTGCCGATGACTGCCAAGCGCCTCACCGGCATCGTTTCGCGCGGTGGCAGCATCATGGCCAAGTGGTGCCTCTCTCACCACAAGGAGAACTTCCTCTACCAGCACTTCCGCGAAATCTGCGAGATCTGCGCCGCCTATGACGTGGCCCTGTCGCTGGGCGACGGTCTGCGTCCGGGCTCCGTCTATGACGCCAATGACGAGGCCCAGTTCGCCGAGCTGCGCACTCTTGGCGAGCTGACCAAAATTGCTTGGGAGTACGACGTGCAGGTGATGATCGAGGGGCCGGGTCACGTGCCGATGCACATGATCGAGCGCAATATGACCGAGCAGCTGGAGCACTGCCACGAGGCGCCGTTCTATACGCTGGGCCCGCTCACCACCGACATCGCCCCGGGTTACGATCACTTCACCTCCGGCATCGGTGCGGCGCTGATCGGCTGGTACGGCTGCGCCATGCTCTGCTACGTCACCCCCAAGGAGCATCTGGGCCTACCCAACAAGGAGGATGTGAAGCAGGGGCTGATTACCTACAAGATTGCCGCCCACGCTGCTGACCTTGCCAAGGGGCATCCGGGGGCCCAGATCCGTGACAACGCCATGTCCAAGGCGCGTTTCGAGTTCCGCTGGGAGGATCAGTTCAATCTGGCGCTGGATCCCGACACTGCCCGCGCCTATCACGACGAGACCCTGCCGCAGGAGTCCGGCAAGGTGGCCCATTTCTGCTCCATGTGCGGGCCCAAGTTCTGCTCCATGAAGATCACTCAGGACGTGCGTGCCTACACCGCCGAACTGAATGCCGCCAAGCTTGAGGCGGTGGAGATCAAGCTGGTCGGCATGGATGGCCAGCAGGAGCAGGTGGTGGCTCAGGTGGAGAGCGGCATGGCCCGTATGGCTGAAACCTTCAAGGAGACCGGTGGCGAGATCTACCATCAGGCGGCGGCGCTGAAACAGGCCGCAGGGGAGGAGGCGTGAGCAGCGCAAGCGGGGCTGTCAGCCCCGCCGACCTGTCGCCCGTGACGGACTCTCGCCCAGTTGTCTGGACCATCGCCGGTTCCGACTCCGGCGGCGGCGCCGGTATTCAGGCCGACTTACACACATTGCACGACCTTGGCGTGCACGGTTGTTCGGTCATCTCCGCCATCACCGCCCAGAACTCGGTGGCGGTGAAGATGGTCGACCCGGTACTGATGCAGACCTTTACCGC
>NZ_PGGC01000190.1 GCF_002795305.1 Aeromonas cavernicola | reverse complement strand
CGCTGCGCAAACTGCTGACCCAGACTCAGGCCAGTATGGCACAGCGGCGGCGTGAGTTGCTGTTGATGCGCACCTTGGGGGCCAGCAGCACCCTGCTCAAACGGATGTTACGTTGGGAGTTGATGGCCAGTGGCGCCCTAGCGGGGCTGTGTGCGGCTATGGTGGTTGAGCTGTGCTCTTTTGGCTTGCAGTGGTGGTGGTTTGAGGGGCAGTGGCAGTTCCACTGGGCTATTTGGCTAGGCTTGCCGGGACTGGGCAGCGTGCTGGTGACGCTAGCCGGATTAGGCATGCAGCGGCAGTTATTGGCTGGCACCTTAAGCGATCGTCTGCGTGGCCTAGGGCAGGGGTTGCTGTAGCGAGCGTGCTTATTAGCAAGGGAGCCAGCATCCTCAAACAGTCACCCGGCCATTGGCCGGGTGACTGTTTATCGAGAGCCGACTTCAGCGGCGAGTAACGAGTAAATTGCCCAATGCTTGCGCTAACTCGGGATAGGTGAAGTGAAACCCCGCTTGCTGCAAGCGGGTCGGCATGATGTGTTGGCCTGTCAGCAGCAGATCAGCCGCTTCCCCCATGATCAGTTGCAGTAACGGCGCGGGCACACAAAAGAGATGGGGCCGATTCAGGGTACGTGCTAGCGTCTGGCTAAATGCTCGGTTACTGACGGGATGGGGGGCGGTACCGTTGAAGATGCCGCTGCAATCAGGGTGCTCCAGCAAAAACAAGATGGCGCGGACCAAATCCTGTACATGGACCCAGCTCATGATCTGGTTCCCCGCCCCCATTGGGCCGCCAAGGCCAAGGCGATAGGGGGGCAGCATTTTCGACAGCGCTCCCCCGCCCATCCCCAGTACTAGCCCAATGCGCACAATACAGACTCGGGTCTGCGCACTGGTGGCTGCCAAGGCCAGATTTTCCCATTGTTGGCAGAGTCGGTGGGTAAATTCGTCATGGGGGGTTTGGCACTGCTCATCGAGGGGAGTGCTGTCCTGCCTGCCATACCAACCTATCGCTGAGGCGTTAATCAATACTTTGGGCGGTGTGATGGATAGTTTGATGAGGTCGACGAGCTGCTCAGTAAGCAACCAGCGGCTATCACACAGCAGTTGCTTGCGTGACTCACTCCAGCGTCCGGCGGCGATGGGCTCACCGGCCAGATTGATGACCGCATCGATGTCATTGAGATCGTCGAGTCGATCTAGGCTATCGAGCACCTTGATATCATGACCGAGCAACTCATAAGCGCGACTACCTTGGCGGCTCAACACCACCACTTCATGATTAACCTTAAGCTGAGCCACTATTCGACGGCCAATAAAGCCGGTGCCACCCGTGATTAGAATTTTCATTGTCGTGCTCCCCAATCCTTTTTTTTTACTCTAATCAGCGCTTGGTGATTGAACAAGCATCAGTGCTGAGTCTGTGGTGGTTTCGGCCCCCTTGCAACGGACACAGATAAAAAAACCAGCGAACGAGTCGCTGGTTCTTGGCATGACAAGGCAAGCGGATGGAAAAATCAGAGTAGGCGATGGAGCGCGCGGGTCAGCCGCTTGACGCCTTCCTCTATGGTGGCCTCATCTACGCAAGAGAAACTCAGGCGCAAGGTATGTTGGATCTCGGGTCGTACATAGAAAGGCGCCCCGGGCACAAACGCCACTTTCTCTTTGATCGCTTCGTCAAACAGCGCCATAGCACTGACGTGAGCGGGCAAGGTCAGCCACAAGAACATTCCCCCTTCGGGGCGAGTGTAGCTGACACCTGGTGGGCAATGGCGGGTGAGCGCCGCTTCCATGGCGGCACGCTGACGGCCGTAGACCTCTTTGATCTTCTCCAGATGGGCATCCAGTGAATTGTCCGTGAGGAAGCGGTGCAGCACTTGTTGGCTAAAGGCGTTGCTGTGCAGATCGGTGGCCTGTTTAGCAATCGTCACCTTTTGCCGTAGCCAGTCAGGCACCAGCATCCAACCTAAGCGGAAGGCGGGGACGACGGTTTTTGAGAAAGATCCGAGCAGCACGGTGTTGTTGGGGGCCAATTTGGCAATCGGGGGCAAGTGCTCCCCTTCGAAACGCAACTCGCCGTACGGATCGTCTTCCACCATCAGCAGCTCGTGGCGTACCAAGCGCTCAGCCAGCGCTTCACGGTTAGCACGACTGTAAGAGACACCGCTCGGATTTTGGAAGTTAGGTACACCGTAGAGCAGCTTGGCGTTGGTGCCATTGGCCAGCAGGGTATCTAACTGGGTCAGATCCAGCCCTGTCTCTCCTAGGGTGATGGGTTGAAACGTCGGCTGATAAACAGAAAATGCCTGAATGGCGCCGAGGTAGCCGGGCTCTTCGATGATGAGATCTTGTCCTTCATCGATCAGGACTTTACCCAGCAGATCTAACGCCTGTTGCGAGCCACTGGTGATGAGGATGTTGTCTGGATTAACCTGCATGCCGTGACGCGTCAGATAACGGTTGGCAATATAGTGGCGCAGCGGGGTAAATCCCTCGGTGGTGGCATATTGCAGCGCACCGGCTCCTTGTTCGCGCAGCACGTCTTGACAGGCTTGCTCAATCGCCTTGACCGGGAAAAGATGCGGATTAGGCAGGCCACCGGCAAAAGAGATGATCTCTGGATTGGTGGCGACTTTCAGAATTTCGCGAATAAAGGAGGGCTCTACCTTTTCAAAACGCTGGGCAAAAAACGGTTGCATAAACTTACTCTCGACGTGTGGCAGTCGTGCGATGCGACTATGGGATAGTCCGTTTGTATCAGATTTCAGAAATGAGGCAATGGTTGCTACAACAATCGACAAAAAAGGGCAATATTGGCTCCTTTTAGAGTTTTATAGGGTTAATCAGCGGTATCTAAGTGTCACTATATGGCACGCTTCGCGAGATGCTGGCAGATTTGTTGTGTGAAACACTTGCGACTTAGTCCTATCTTGGGATAATTCGCCCCCCTGTTTTCGCTGATTGATGAGATAACGAGCAATTTATTATGCCTGTGACCCAAGATGTGTTTAACGAAGACGGCAAATTTATACGCAAGATCCGCAGCTTTGTTCGTCGCGAAGGCCGCCTAACCAAAGGGCAGGAAAAGGCCTTGGAGGAGCTCTGGCCGGTCATGGGGATCGATTTTGCGCCAACGCCGCTCGATCTGGTCACCCTGTTTGGCCGCGAGGCCCCAGTGGTGCTGGAGATCGGCTTTGGCATGGGCGCCTCCTTGGTCGAGATGGCCAAACAGGCCCCCGAGAAGAACTTTATCGGCATCGAGGTCCACACGCCTGGGGTTGGCGCTTGCCTTGGCAGTGCGCAAGAGGCGGGGATCACCAATCTTCGGGTGATCTGCCACGATGCAGTAGAGGTGTTGGCGCAGATGATCCCCAACGGCTCACTTGCTTGCCTACAGCTCTTTTTCCCAGACCCTTGGCATAAAAGCCGTCATCATAAACGCCGCATCGTGCAGAGTGCGTTTGCCCAAGATATTCGCCAGAAACTGGCCATTGGTGGCGTGTTTCACATGGCAACAGACTGGGAAAACTACGCAGAGCACATGCTGGAGGTAATGAACGTTGCCGAAGGGTATCAGAA
>NZ_PGGC01000189.1 GCF_002795305.1 Aeromonas cavernicola | reverse complement strand
CACCTCGCTCAGCTGGCCGTGGCCGTCGTAGCGGTAGCTAATCTGCTGGCCATCAGGCAGGGTTTTCTGAATAAGCCGCCCCATGGCGTCCCGCTGGTAGCGGGAAATAAAATAAAAAGGTCAGGAGGTTATTTATTCCTGACCTTTGAAATATCCAGATTGTGAAAGAGCACCCTATTAATTAATCCGAAAAAAATCATTATGCTACGCGGACCCAACAGCCCTTGATCAATAACGCTTTAATTCTTCATTTAAATCGTATGATAACTGTTCAATAGTCGTTACAACTCCCTTATCCAAAGTCGTATAGAAAATACAAGGAACAACATTATCATTTTTCATATTTGGTAGTAACTCGCCAAGCAGATCATCAAGAGAGAATGCTTCAGGTACATATCCCCCCCATTCATTTTCAGCACAAATAGCGGCATACTCTTTTGCTGGCCACATAGGAAATGAAATTTCTCCGGTATCCGTTTCTGCTAACGCCCAACCGTCATGATAAAGCCCCCAAACTTCTTGCCAATCAGCAATAACTTTAATGAAGTGTTTGTAACGTTCCTCTGATGATAAAGCTAATACGGCTTCTATTTGTTTTTGATTAATCTTCATTTTTATTCTCCACAGGACGCTCTTTATTCTTTCGCCCGAAATTGTCGTACTTATGCTGTAATCGATGCAATATTCTAAGCTGCAAATTTGAGAAGCTATAACCGTATCCTTTTGCAGCCTCTCTTCCTCGTTCATGTGCTAGATCTTTTCCCGGAGGGTTTCTAATACTATTGCGTTGACCTCTATCTATAGAATTCATCTCTTGCAATAGCCAACCACGATCAGAAGATCCCAACTTATCATCATTAGCAAGTTCACGTAATCTCGCCTGCTTACCAGCACGACCTGCGTTCCCTGCAACACTCGGTGGCTCTTCCGGCCCACCTTGACGATCTGGCTGGATAGGATCAGCCTCAGCTGTTTTTGGCGGCGGACATTCCCCCGGAATATTCGTCAACCCCAACGGATCAACCCAACCAATCGGATTGGGCGCATATTGGTAGTTATTTATCCCACCCGCTAACCCAATAGGGTCAGGGCTAATAAAACGGCCAGTGTCGGGTTGGTAATAACGATGGCGGTTATAATGCAGCCCCGGT
>NZ_PGGC01000019.1 GCF_002795305.1 Aeromonas cavernicola | reverse complement strand
AGATGTGTATAAGAGACAGTCATATAGATGGTCTGGTCAGTGTAAAGCGGGCTCGGCCCCGTCGCCCATGATGATCGTGGTGAAACCCGTTGCGCATGGCCTCGGCGTCAACCCAGAAGGGAGTGAACCACGGTTAATCAAAGAGGTGTTGTATTGAGGCCAGTTGGTGATGGGGTGAAGCGACGTGCCCATGATGCAGACGTTAAGGGGGATGGTAGTGATCAGATCACCGCTTCCTCAGTTAGTTCCATTCACACAGCATTGATTTGGAAAACATAGATGGTCGCCCCAGTTTGCCAAGCCCTCAATCCATGAAAGTGTGTCAGGGGGAGATTGCAGCCATAGATCCGGATTTCACCGAGTCTACTGCCTCTATCCCTGATGGAATTCGCTGGCTGGCTCCGCTATCAACGCCACGTACTTGGAAGTACTTTGTTTCCCTCGGGTTTTACCAGCCACGGTCTGACCTGTCTCGCCATCACTTCATGATTGCCTGGGCAATCGGTGCTTCCTTACCCATTTTTGGTCATAGGACTGTCAATCAGCCCTTACATTGCCAAACCTGTTTTTCATGCAGCCATGCCACAGTGGGCATCATATTTTCTGTCGTGTGCCAGCAATGCCCAGATGATTCTAGCCGTCTTGTTGGCTTGCGCTACCACCGCCACGTTAGGGTTGCGCCGTGCCATCACCCCAGCCAGCTTCCCGAGAACAACTCCTTGCGTTCTGCTACTCGTAGCACCGCCCGAGCGCCATGAATTAACAAGGTGCGCAGATAGCTGTCGCCACGCTTGCTGATCCCAAACAAGTTCTGCTTACCACCGCTGGAGTGTTGCCGTGGCACTAACCCCAGCCACGCGGCCAATTGCCGACCATTCTTGACGTTTTTCGCATTGCCGATGGAAGCAACCAGTGCGATTGCGGTGATAGGGCCGATACCTGGCAGCTGGGCTAAGGTTTGGCGGGCGGCACTGTCCTTATGCCAGCGAACGATCGCGTCTTCCAATTCATTTACTTGCTTGTCGAGCATCTTGAGGTGCTCGTGAAGTCGCATTAACAAATGGCGAAACGTTCCTGGCAAGCCGTTTTCACTGCCCTCCAGCAGCTCGGGAACATGTTTGCCTATGTGGGTGATGCCTTGAGGAAGGATGAACCCATATTCTGCTAACAGGCCTCGGATCTGGTTGGCTTGGGCTGTCCTGGCCTTGATGAAGCCTTGTCGGGCACGATGCAAGGCCTGGATGGCCAACTGTTCGCTGCACTTTATCGGCACGAAACGCATGGTGGGCCGAGTCACCGCTTCACAAATAGCTTCTGCATCCGCAGCATCGTTCTTGTTGGTCTTTACATAGGGCTTAACGAACTGAGGCGCCATCAGCTTTACGGTATGCCCCAGCCCTTGCACTTTATTGGCCCAGTAATGGGCACTGCCGCATGCTTCCATGTCGATCAGGCTAGGAGGAAGATTGCTAAAGAATGAGAGCATCTGCTCCCGCTTCAACTATCGCTTGAGGACCGTCTTGCCGTGTTGATCAACGCCATGTAAT
>NZ_PGGC01000188.1 GCF_002795305.1 Aeromonas cavernicola | reverse complement strand
ATTCTGATAGCCGAGGCGCAGCGCCAATCCGCCAGCGTGCTCAAGCCAATAGACCCGCCCCTGCTCATCGCTGCGCACCGTTAAGCGGTTGCCATAGCTGTCTGATAACGCCGATAACCGCCCTTGCTGCCCCGTCAGGGTGAAGTGCAAAAACGGCGAGCCCGCCTTGGCCACAATCACCTCGTTGGCCTCATCCCCCAGATAGACCGCCGCCTCGGCCAGCCGGTTAGTCACCATCGGCCGCTGCTGGGTGGGCATCGGCAAGCTGATGGCCAGCGCCTCCTCATCCCACCACGTTAGCCTATCGCCACTGCGCGCCAGCCGATGTGCCAGCCCATGGCTCCACCCCGGCCCAAGGCCACACTGCTGTTCCACTGCCGAGGTGCGATAAAGCCGACCAAAGCGAAACGGCAGCAACCCCGGCAACTCGCCATCGGTCAGCGCCAGCAGCTCCTCCCCCGTCACCATCGACACCGGACAACCGTCGGTGCAGGTCTTGGCCGCTGACTGATTGGTATCCCCTGCCGAGTTAGTTGCTGGGGTGGAATCATCAGGAGTGCGATTGACCTGCTCAATCTTGGTGTGCTGCTCAGGCTGGCGGGCAACGGCCGTCGCTTGTTTGACCGCGGTCGGCGCCTGGTTATCCGTTAACGTCAAATCGGCTTTTTTCAGCGGATTGAGCGGCACATGGCCGCTCACCAACACCGGCTTGGCCGCCTGCACGTGAGCCGCCAAGTTGTGCTTTTGCGACATCTCGATTAAGTCAGCACTCAGCTCGGCCAGCCTATCCTGCTGCTTGGTCGCCCCCATGACCTTGGTCACCGCCTTGCCACCATGGTGTATGGCAAGCCCTGCGCCACCGGTCAACACCACCCCAATCAATATATCCAGCAGCACAGTGGCCACCATCTGAGTACCAAACTCGGCCAGCTCATCAGGGGGCAGCATCTTGACCCAGCTCACCAGGGCATAGACATACAGATAAAGCAGCGCTTCATCTTGCAACACCAGCATGGCGTTCTCGATCTTCTCCGCCCCAGCGGCGGCTAAGTCGGGCGCGTTCACCCCAAACTCCAGCAGCTTCTCCGCATTCTCCATCGGATGCGCCAGCAGATCATACAGACCGACCAAGTCGTCCCACACCGAGGCCAGCGCCTTGCCAAGTCCGCGTAGCGCCCCAGCGGCGACGGCAAGGCCATCACTGCCACTGCCTTGATAATTACGCCACGCGGGTTGATGAGTCGAGGCCCACTGCCGTTCCAACCAAGCGGCCAGATCCGCCTGCACTGTCTGGTATGAGCTAAACAGGCCATCTAAATCGCTTTTCGTGACATTGGGGTAGAAGGTCACCCGATAAGATTGACCGGGCGTCAGGTTGCCGATCTCGGCAATCCCTTTGGCATCCAGCGTCCCCTCTTTAACCACTTTTTCGCTGATAAAATGGCCACGCGGCCCCCGCTTAACCGCTTCCACTTTGTAGGGGGTATGACCGATAGGAATAAAACGGGTCGATTCAAACATGTGCACCAAGCGCAGGGTGCCGCTTAACGGGCACTGGGTGACCACTGATTGCGCTTTGTTGCTGCCCGATGCGGCCTTGATGGTCTTGTCACCGACCTTGATGGTCTGCTCCATCTCCATGCCGAGCATATCGCCCAAAAAGAAGCTGTCAGCATCGGCGCGGTACTCGGTCAGGGCGTTGCGATAATCGGCCATCGCCTGCAAAAAGACGGCATTGCTCATGCTTGAACCTCATTGATCAACGCCGCTTCCAGCGCTGGAAATAGATCGGTATCGGGGGAGGGATGACGCTCGATAAAACGCGCCACCTTGTACCGCAAGTTGGCTTCAGGGAAGGCCCAATAGAGTTGGCCGTTACGCTCAGCCAGCTGCTGCATCAGGTTGTTGATCAGCGTCCCGCGATCCTGCACCGCCAACTGGGCCGCCAGCGGGTCGGGCAGCTCCCACCATGGAAATTCCCGTGGCGCCCGCGCCTCTGACGCCTCCCAGCGCACCCCCTGCCCCCCCAGCCACAATCCCGCTAATTCAGGTAACAAATGGGTAAAACGATCCCCCAGCTGGGTCACTATCGGCAGCAGATAAGCGCCATCCCAATAGCGAAAGAACACCGGCTGCCCCTGATGCCACACCTGCGTCAGCCCCTGTAAATGCTGATACAGCGTCTGCACCGGCTGCTCACTGGCGAGCAGCCATCCCCAATCGGTGGCCGTCGTCTCGGCTACCCACTCGATAAAGGGACTATCGGCATCCAGCGCCACCAGATAGGGCATCACATCATGCCACTGGGCATAGGCCGTCCCCAGATAGAGCCCCTGCGGGGTGCGGCGCCCATCTAATCGGTAGTAATGCTGGAGCGGGGCAGCATCACTGGCCCCCGCCAAGATCCCATAGACGGTGGCAGGAGAGGACTGAGCCACCCAATCGGCAACGGTACAGGTCTCAGATCTCACAGCCACCCTCCTTACACTTCTCACACTCTTCGCAGAACGGCGCGGCGCTCTTCATGGTGGCCAGCTGCCCAGGGCTTAGCGGCACATCGGGCCGTGGTGGCACCGCCACCCCGTTGGGGCCAATCGGCGATTTGCCTGCCCAGCCCGTGCCACTGCCTGGGCTGCCGCCCGTGTTGGCCTTGATGGTAGGGCCCAGCAGGGTGACCCCACTGGGATCAACCTTGATAAAGCTGCCTCCCGCCTTGACGGTGATCTCACTGCCCGCCTCCAGTACCACCTTGGCCCCCGCCTTGATATGCACCTCTTGGCCAACCTGAGTCAGCCAGCTTTGCCCCAGTTTCTGGTGCTGACTGCTAGCCACCGTCAGCGAGTAATCGCCCTTGATCTGATCCCGCTTCTCGCCATCGACACTAAGGTGATCGTTGGCCTTGATCCGGGTCACCCGCTCGTTGCCAATGTCGCTGTGCTCATCGTGTTTGATCTGCCACGTGGC
>NZ_PGGC01000187.1 GCF_002795305.1 Aeromonas cavernicola | reverse complement strand
CTGCTCGGCGTTGTGCTCATCGAGACTGCCGGTGGGTTCGTCCGCCAACAGCCACTGTGGCCGGTGAATGAGGGCGCGGGCTAGGGCTACCCGTTGGCGTTGGCCGCCGGAGAGCTGCTCTGGCCAGGCGTGCCGCTGGTGGGCAAGATCAAGTGTTTGCAACAAGTTATCAAGCTTGGACCGGTCGTCTGGCAAGCCGTTGATGGCCAGTGGCAGGGCAATATTCTCGGCCACCGTCAGGGTCGGCAGCAGGTTGAAATCCTGATAGACGATGCCAAAGTTGCGGCCGCGCAGGCGGGCCCGCTCGTCCACAGGCAGGTTGTCAAGGCGGGTCTGCCCCAGCCAGATCTCCCCCTCATCGGGGGCAAGCAGGCCGGCGATCAGGTTGAGCAAGGTGGATTTGCCGCAGCCGCTTTGGCCCAGCAGCAGGGTGATCTCGCCAGTGGGGAGGGTGAGATCAAGGTGGCGAAACAGCGGCAGCTGCTCGCTGCCATTATCAAAGCGCTTGCTGAGGTTGCGCAGGGTCAGCATGGGATCACCGTCTGATGGCAGAGCATGGTGTTTCTTAGTACGTCACCATGCCACGGGTGGCTCACGATGGATGGGATCTCGCTCATCAGCCTAGGCGTAGGCGATCGCGCCTTTGCCAACCCCTTCATAGGCCACAATTTTGACGAACTTGTCACCGACTATTTTTTTCACTTCCTGGGCGATATAACCGGCTAGTAGTTCGACCGTGGTATCGCTGTCGATCATCTCCACCTCTGCGGTGGGGATGGCCAATTGGAACAGCCCCTGCGGCGCGACATATTTAAAGCCGGTATGCAGCTCACTGACGGCGAGTTTGGCCTGGTCACTCAGGCTCAGCTCGGACAGTGCCACCTGATCCTCTTGGGTGCCAAGGTAGATATCCCCCCAGCGTTCTGCCCAGCTCAGTTCAAGCGAGGGATCACGCTCGCCATCAACATGAATTTCGATGGGTGAACGATGGCCATGGGCGATACGCTGGCAGTTACCGTCGTGTTTTTTCAGGCCATGGCTGTAGTGATAAAAGGCGCCATGGATAGCTTCATGGCGCAGGGTAAGAGAGAGATCCTTGATATTACCGGGCAGCCGCTTAGCCAGTACCGCCAGCAAGTGGCGAGTGACTGACTCTTTATCAATCTGGGAGGTGGCAATCAAGGCAAAACCTTGGGTTGGGCAGCGCAGATGAATCGAGCGATGGGGGCGCAGCAGGTCGACGGTGCTGTCGTTATCGTCTGTGAGTTGGACCCGGATTAAGGGATTATCTACTGGCACCAGCAGTTTGTGATCGACCTCTTCATCAATGATCGATTTGATCAGTTTTTTCACGCGGCTAAAGTCGAGCAGCATGCTCATCTCGTTGAGCTCACCGCTCATTTCGATGTCGACCAACCAGCTTTCGCCAACCATGCCGCGGCGTTCGCACAGGTAACTTGAATCGATGACGGTCAAATCTCTTACAAATAGCTTCATTAGTCAGGCCTTGCTACAGAGAAAGGGCAGGTGGCCGCTATTATGGCTTGCCCTTATCAGCAAAGGAACGACCAATGATCGGATGGGCAAGCAACGGGCGTCGCCATGATAACAAGCATGGTCTCTTCAACGGGATTATTAATGGTTACTGCAAGGGCGTGTCGCAGCGGGCGGAGCTATGCCGTTATGGTGGGATAAAAGAGGACGCTGGGATAAAAGAGCGCCTGCTGTTGGCAGGCGCGGACTATCACGTTTAATCGACATACTCGCAATTACAACTGCTGTAATCCAAGTTTTTACCCGTATATACATGGCATGATTTTTCATGCACGTTGTTTTTGTAGAGCCGCACCGTCAGGTGGGTCTTTTTGTCCGTTGCGGTTTCGTGCGGACCCGCAACGACCATCGCCCCTGATTTATCCCCTGCCAGATTGCTGTAAGTTGCCACTACCCGACACTGCATCACCACATTTGAGGCGGCTTTTTTACTCATTGGCTGGGTAGATGGAGCACTCCAATTACTCGAAAAATCGAGGTATGCCGCCATCGCCCCGTAAGGGATACCCATTAGGATCAGGGCTATCAGGTGTGCTTTTTTCATGGTATCTCCCCTTACTTCACCATGGCGGCGACATTCACGGCCTGAGTGGAGAGATAGGCTGAAATATCCCGCACGTTAGCCCCGAACACAGCTGGGTTTCCGACTGGGCTAGAGGTCTTGACGATCATCTTACCTTGGTCGTTGAAGCTGACGTCTGAGTTATAGCCGCCACTGGCATTGGCGGAGAAGAACGGCCAAATACCACCGGATGCTTGCGAGCGGATCTCTTTTTGTTCCTCTTCGCTGTAGCTGGCATCAGAGGTGATGGTGATCTCTATCCCATCGACCACCACCAACCCTTCAATGATCCGCACTAAGTCGCCATTAGGCCCAAAGGTGTTGGCCCACGTGAGCGGGTTGCCCGTTGACCAGACGTTCTCGCCTTTGTAGGCGTAATTGAGGAAGCCTGAGTTATACCAGTCGCCGGGTTTAAAGGTCTCGACCGTGACAACGTGCTGGAAGGTCGCATCAATGGTCACTTCAGAGCTGGTGAATTTGCTGGTGGTCTTGCTGTAGCTGCCACCGCCGCCGAGCGAGAAAATATCGAAGAAACCGCTGACGCCCCCTTTAGCCCACGTCGTAGACACATCGGATGAAGAGGTGTTGCTATCGAGGTGGACCGATTTGGTCGGCCCGTGAGCAATGGCCCCACCGACGATGTCAGTGATGTTGATTTTATAGAGGGTGTCTTTTTTCGGATCGAACGGCTGATTGACATTGCTGTTGGCGTAGTACTTCTGCGACGCGCTGTTGACGATGTTGTTGTTATCTTTGTTCATGATGGAGATCGCCGAGGTGGCGATATTATCTGGCAGATTCTGGTGAGCCCAAAAATCAAACAAGGCTGGCCAGCCGCCAGCATCTTGCAGATCTTTCACCGTGACGGTTTTTTTATAGTCCATCCAGTCAGCTAGGTAATCATTCATCACCCGTTTAAAGTCATCGCTGACCGGTGCAATGATGACGCTGAAAAGCGAACCGTAATCCTGATAGAAGCTATTGAGGGCGCCGGTCGAGAGGACGGTGGTCAGCGCCTTAGGAGGAATCGAATCGACCAGTTGCCACAAATCCCCTGTGGTATAAGGCAGTTGCACCCCAGCTTGCAGCAGCATAAAAGATGATTTATCCAACCCTAACCCATCAACGACTGCCAAGTACCACATGTCTTGTAAGGTTGCTACCGCTTTGTCGACTTGAGCCATTATCACATTCCTTTTGGTCGTTAGGTGCGGTGACATACCGCCCGAGAAACCTAAGCGATGAAGATGACAGGACTCTACTGATATAAATCGCACTAGCGTTTTGAGTTACTAGGATATGGGTTTAACCATCTGATTATAAACGTATTTAAATAATGCTCAGCCCCTTAATTCAGGGTGGTATTCAGTGAATATTTCGTGACAGTTTGCGTTGGGATAATTGCACCGATCTGCTGACACAGATGGGCCTAGCCATCGAGGCAGTGTTACAATCGGCGCGCATCGATCCACGGTCTGCGCGCGCCTGTTCGCCTTGCCCAGATGGGGTGACCCGCCATCGTGATGCCATCTCGATAGCATCGGATGAAACGCGCTCACGGTGAACCGCTGGGCGAGCAGGACTGCATGTATATTTCCCGCTGAAAGGAACTGGAACTTCCCATGAACAAACTGCTTATCAAAAATGCCACCTTGGTCAATGAAGGCCGAATTTACGCCAGTGATGTGTTGATCGAGGGGGAGCGGATTGCCCGTATTGCGCCCCATATCGAGGCGCCCGATGCTCAGGTGATTGATGCTGCGGGCCGTCACCTCATCCCGGGAATGATCGATGATCAGGTTCACTTTCGTGAGCCGGGGTTGACTCATAAAGGAACCATTGCCAGTGAATCGCGGGCAGCGGTCGCGGGGGGCACCACCAGTTTTATGGAGATGCCTAACGTCAATCCTCAGACCACCACCCTTGCTGCGCTCGAAGCGAAATACCAGATTGCAGCCCGCTCCTCTGCGGCCAATTACAGCTTCTATCTGGGGGCGACCAATGACAACTTGGAGGAGATCAAACGCCTCGATCCCAAGCAGTCTTGTGGGGTTAAGGTGTTCATGGGATCGTCGACCGGCAACATGCTAGTGGATAATCAGGAGACCCTTGCCGCTATCTTCCGTGAAAGTCCGGTGTTGATTGTGACCCACTGTGAAGACACCCCCTCTATTAAGGTGCTGGAAGATCAGGCCCGTGCCCAATGGGGTGAGGATGTGCCGATGCGTGAGCATGGCCGCATTCGCAGTGATGAGGCGTGCTATAAATCCTCCAGCATGGCGGTAGCTTTGGCGAAACAGCACGGCGCCAAGTTGCATGTGCTGCATCTCACCTCGGCCAAGGAGCTGTCGCTCTTTACCGCCAGCCACGATGTGAGTGAGCTCAAAGACAAAAACATCACCGCTGAGGTGTGCGTCCATCACCTGTTCTTTAATGAGCGTGACTACGACACCTTGGGCAGCCAGATCAAGTGCAATCCTGCGGTAAAAAGTGAAGCCGATCAGCAGGCCTTACTGGAGGCGGTACGCAGCGATGTGTTGGATATCATCGCCACTGACCACGCCCCCCACACTTGGCAAGAGAAGCAAAACAGCTACTTTGGTGCGCCATCCGGTGTGCCGCTGGTGCAGCACTCCTTGCAAGCATTGCTAGAGCTCTACCACCAAGGGATTTTTACCCTAGAGACCATCGTTAAGAAAACCTCCCATGCCGTTGCCGAGCGGTTTCAGGTGGAGGACCGTGGCTATCTTCGCGAAGGGTATTACGCCGATGTGGTGCTGCTTGACCTCAACAAGCCCTATGTCGTGAGCAATGACAACCTGCTCTATCTCTGTGGTTGGTCACCGTTCAACGGCTATCGCTTTCAGAGTACCGTGGAGATGACCCTGGTGAATGGCCAGATTGCGTGGCAAAACGGCCAACTGAGTGATCAGATCCGAGGGAAACGGTTGACCTTTAACCGCTGATTGTGCGTAAAGCAAGCGAACGCACCGGCGATGGGGTTTCTTGGTTGACAGGCTCAGTCCATCTCCATAAACTCAGCCCCGTCAGCCGAGCTGACTTCGTCGGTGTGTAGCGCAGCCTGGTAGCGCATCTGCATGGGGTGTAGAGGGTCGGAGGTTCGAATCCTCTCACACCGACCAAATTCCCCGCTAAAGGCCTTGTCATCTGACAAGGCCTTTTTCTTGTCTGTGCCTAGCGGGCCTTGAGCCCACTGCGGCTCATCTTATGGACCCAATCTCGCTGGTTAGCTCCCGCAAAGACCCAAAATGGGGCTGTGTCGTGGTGCGCGCTAGCACGGGTGAGGGCAGTACAAGCGTCATTTATCAGGAGTACATTTGGCCCCATTGGTAAGAGGTGGGTTACCAATCAATATTCTGCCAATAACAAAACAAGCAGTGATTAATATCGCTAAATAATGAGACTCAAACAAATTGGATCTCACATCAGCATAAAATTCTGTTAACAAGGTGCTGGATTTCGCAGCAGCTTTTAGGCATGCTGCCGCACTCCGAGCGCCTACATTAACGGCCCGGATCACAAAAACGGACTGCTGTGGCTCCTTTTGCCACTTGAATGGCTTGCATTACTATCAACACTGGGCACTCCCATGAAAATGAATAAATTGACGATTGCCATCCTCGTTTCGATGTTGTTTGGCATCCTGACAGGTCAAGGTTATCGCCTGTTTGCTGCCGATCAGGCGGCAGATTTTGCCAGTAACATCACCATCTTGACGGATATTTTCCTGCGTCTTATCAAGATGATCATTGCCCCTTTGGTCTTCACTACCTTGGTGGTGGGCATTGCCAAAATGGGCGACACCCGCACCGTGGGCCGCATCGGCGCTAAGACCTTGGGTTGGTTTATGCTGGCGTCACTCATCTCCTTGACCTTGGGGCTGGTGATGGTGACGCTGATGCAGCCAGGGGTAGGCTTGTCCCTCTCTTTGCCTAATGATTCCGCCACCTCTGGCATTGCTGCTGGCGCCATTACCCTGAAGGACTTTGTGACCCATGCGATCCCCAAAAGTGTGATCGAAGCGATGGCCACCAATGAGATCTTACAGATTGTGGTCTTCTCGCTGTTCTTTGGTCTGGCGGCGGCGGCGCTGGGCGATGTTGCCAAGCCGGTGGTCACCCTGATGGCCAGTGGGGCGGAGATCATGCTCAAAGTCACTGGGTATGTGATGAACTTTGCCCCGTTCGCGGTGTTTGGGGCGATCTCTGCCATGGTGGCGAAAGAAGGACTGGGTATTTTGGTTACCTATGGCACCTTTATGGCCCAGTTCTATCTGGCACTGGCCTGCCTCTGGTTGCTGCTGATCGGCATGGGCAGTGTGTTCTTGCGGGGTCGTGTGCTCACGTTACTGGCGATGATCCGCGAACCGATCCTGCTGGCATTTTCCACGGCGAGCTCTGAAGCGGCCTATCCGAAGACGTTGGATCGGTTGGAGAAATTTGGCTGTGACAAGCGTATCGCCAGCTTTGTGCTGCCGATGGGCTACTCCTTCAACCTTGATGGTTCCATGATGTACTGCACCTTTGCGGTGATGTTCATCGCCCAGGCTTACGGTATCGAGCTCTCCACAGCGCAGCAGATCACCATGCTGTTGCTGCTGATGGTGACCTCCAAAGGCATGGCGGGGGTGCCACGCGCCTCATTGGTGGTGATCGCCGCGACCTTGAACCAGTTCCACATTCCGGAAGCAGGGATATTACTGCTGCTGGGGATCGATCACTTCCTCGACATGGGGCGTTCTGCCACTAACGTGTTGGGTAATGCCATTGCAGCTAGCGTGGTCGCTAAGACCGAAAATGGTTTAAGTGATCCTGCCTCAGAGGCGAGTGCCAAGCTGGCCAAGGCATCTTCCTCGTCATAGCGAGCAGC
Source organism: Aeromonas cavernicola (assembly GCF_002795305.1). GTDB lineage: Bacteria > Pseudomonadota > Gammaproteobacteria > Enterobacterales > Aeromonadaceae > Aeromonas > Aeromonas cavernicola. Next base: position 6,970 of record NZ_PGGC01000187.1, on the reverse strand, counting down.
ATGACCATCAGCGGCTTGCTCTAACCGCAAGCCCTCTGGCAACAGGCCCCCAGCACGATGGTGATGGGGGCCTGTGGTTTTTGAAGCAGTGAGTGGCGTGTGCTTAGGGCGCGATATGCTGCGCCAATTGGCGGATCATGCTGGCGGTGGCCCCCCAAATAAAGTGCTGTTGCCATGGGATCCCATAGACCGTATGCAGATGCTGCTGCCGAGGAAAGGTGAGGGCGATATGGTGAGTGGGATTGAGCAGATGCTGCAGCGGGACTTCGAATGCCTGCTCTACCTCATCTGGGCTTAAGGTGAGCGGGTAATCGGGGTTGAGCAACCCCAGCACTGGCAGCACCTCGAAGTGTGAGACAGTGTTCAGTGGGTTAAGGGTGCCAAGCACTTGGATCTGACGGGCTGGAATACCGAGCTCCTCATCGGTTTCTCGCAACGCCGTCTCGATAAGATCGCGATCGTGGGGATCTTGCCGCCCGCCGGGGAAGCTGATTTGACCGGCATGATGGCGCAGGTGGCGGCTGCGACGAGTGAGCAGCAGCTGCAGTCCCATGGCCCGTGGCACGATCGGCAGCAGCACCGCCGCTGGTTTGAGCCCTGGGCTCGCCAAGCGATGAGCAGGGGCGGGCCGTTGCAATTGAAAGCGGGTCAGCAGTGCGCTGAGTTCCAGGCCTAAGTGGTGATCAATCCTCGCCGCCGATTCTGCCATGGCGGTATCATCTTGCTCATGGGCCCCCTTGAAGGGGGTGGGGCGCTGGCTACCCTGTGCTGCCTGCGTGGTGTTGATCATGACTGATCGCTCCTCAAAGGGGTCGGTATCTGGCTCATAGCGTGGTGGCTGATTCACTCACTGTGCGGGGTCAGTAAGGGCAGAATACGGGCGACTTTGTCGTAGGTCTCCTGATATTCGCTGTCAACATCGGAGTCGGCAATAATGCCGCCCCCCGCCCAGCAATGCAGCTGGCCCGCTTCGGCGATCAGCGTGCGAATGCAGATGCTGGTATCCATTCTGCCATGTTGGCTGAGATAACCGATGCTGCCGCAGTAAGCATTGCGGCGCTGGGGCTCCAGCTCCTCGATGATCGCCATGGCGCGGATCTTGGGGGCGCCGGTGATCGAGCCACCCGGGAAGCAGGCACGCAGCAGGTCAACGCCTTGCCACTGGCTATTCAGCTCACCGTGAATGGTGGAAACCAGATGATGCACTGCCGGAAAGGACTCCACCGCAAAGAGATGGGGGACGCTGACCGAGCCTGGCTTGCTGACTCGCCCGATGTCATTGCGCAATAGATCCACGATCATCAGATTCTCTGATCTGTCCTTGTCCGCCTCTGATAACGCCTGAGCAATCTGGCGATCGATGATAGGATCAGGATGGCGCGGGCGGGTGCCCTTGATCGGTTTGGTCTCGATATGGCGACCATCGAGCAGCAAAAAGCGCTCAGGGGAGAGGCTCAAGATCGCACTGTCAGGCAGGCGTAAAAAGGCGGAGAAGGGCGCTTTATTGGCGGCGGTTAAGCTGAGATAGGCAGACCACTCCTCCCCGTGGTAAGGGGCGCTGAAGCGCTGAGTCAGGTTGATTTGGTAGCAATCTCCCGCCGCCAGATAGGCCTGAATACGGGCAAATTTTTCACCATAGTCAGCGCGGCTCATGTTGCTTTGCCACGGCCCTGTCAGGGTGAGAGGGGATGATTCGGTGGGGCAGGGCGTGGCTAACAGCGCCGCTAGCCACTGGCGCCGCTTGATAAAGCCCGCCTCATCCCCCCAGTGCACTAACCGCCAGTCGCCAGTCGCCACATTGCGCAGCAGCGCCCAGTCATAAATCCCCACCGCCATGTCAGGCACGTCGATATCGGCGTCGGCCATGCAGGGCAGCCGCTCAAAGTGGCGGCCCAGATCATAACCAAAGAGCCCGAGTGCCCCCCCGACGAAGGGGAGGGATGTCTCCTGCGCTTCCTCTGGGCCAAGTAACTTACGCTGGGTATCGGCCAGCAGCGTCAGGGGATCACCCAGATGGTGGCTGAGCTGATCACCTTGGCGCAAGGTGGTGGTGGCAGCGCGGGTCTCCAAGGTGGCGAGCGGGTCGGCGGTGATGATATCAAAGCCGTTATCATCCCCCAGTGGCCCTGCGGATTCGAGCAACATGGCCCACGGGTGATGTTGCAGTCGGCCGAACAGGGCGTGCAACGACGTTGAGGTGGCAAAGTGATGAATATGGAGTCTGGATGTCATTTTTTTGTTACGCAGTTGGCAGTTTGCTCCCCGCTCCCTAGTCGGTACGGGCGGCCAAGCGTATCATAGGCGCCGGACTTTTTAGAAAAAACCGCCGTTGCCTGTAGGTTGAGTCGCACTGCTCGTTGAGCTCACCAGTACTGACGCACGGTCATCATATGGAAGCCCTTGCCTTGTCGCCATGACAGGGACAAAGGCCAGTGAGGAAGCTATGAGCATTATCAGAAAACAGGATTTTATTGATTCCATTGCCGATGCCTTACAGTACATTTCCTATTACCACCCCCTCGACTTCGTTCAGGCTGCCAAAGCGGCGTATGACCGCGAGGCCAACCCGGCCGCCAAAGATGCGCTGGCCCAAATCTTAATCAACTCTCGGATGTCCGCCGAAGGCCATCGTCCGCTCTGCCAAGACACCGGCATAGTCACCTGCTTTGTCAAAATTGGTATGCAGGTGCAGTGGGACAGCGACCTGACCGTGCAGGAGATGGTGGACGAAGGCACCCGCCGTGCCTACACCAACCCTGACAACCCGCTGCGCGCCTCGGTGCTGGCCGATCCGGCTGGCAGTCGCAAAAACACCAAAGACAACGCCCCTGCGGTAGTCCATATCGAGATGATCCAAGGGGACAAGGTCGAAGTAAGCATCGCCGCCAAGGGCGGTGGCTCTGAGAACAAGTCCAAAATGGCGATGCTCAACCCCTCTGACGACATCGTCGAGTGGGTGCTGAAAACCGTGCCGACCATGGGCGCGGGCTGGTGTCCGCCCGGCATGCTGGGCATCGGCATCGGCGGTACCGCCGAGAAAGCCGCGGTACTGGCCAAAGAGGCCCTGATGGAGCACATCGACATTCAGGAGCTGATCGCCCGTGGCCCGCAAACCACCGAAGAGACGCTGCGGGTTGAGCTCTACGACAAGGTCAACAAGCTGGGGATCGGTGCCCAGGGGCTGGGCGGCCTCACTACCGTGCTGGATGTGAAGGTGAAATCTGCGCCGACTCACGCTGCCTCCAAGCCGGTAGTGATGATCCCCAACTGCGCCGCGACCCGTCACGTTCACTTCGAGCTTGATGGCTCTGGCCCCGCCGAACTGACCCCGCCGAAACTGGAGGATTGGCCGGCGATCACCCGCGAAGCGGGTGGCAACGTGCGCCGCGTCAACGTCGATGGCATCACCAAGGCTGAGCTGGCCAGCTGGAAAAGCGGTGATACCGTGCTGCTCTCCGGCAAGATCCTCACCGGTCGTGACGCAGCCCATAAACGCATCGCCGACATGCTGAAAAATGGCGAAGGGTTGCCGGAAGGGGTCGACTTCACCAACCGCTTCATCTACTACGTGGGCCCGGTTGATGCGGTCCGTGACGAAGTGGTTGGCCCGGCGGGCCCCACCACCTCCACCCGGATGGACAAGTTCACCGACATGATGCTGGGTGAAACCGGCCTTATCGGCATGATCGGTAAATCCGAGCGTGGCCCGAAAACCGTCGAGAGCATCAAGCAGCACAAGGCTGTCTATCTGATGGCGGTGGGCGGCGCCGCTTATCTGGTTGCCAAGGCGATCAAGAAAGCGCGGGTGGTGGCCTTTGCCGATCTCGGCATGGAAGCGATCTACGAGTTTGAAGTGGAAGATATGCCGGTGACCGTTGCGGTGGATTCGCAAGGCAACAATATCCACGAAACCGGCCCGGCCTACTGGTCTGCCAAAATTGCCGAGCTGGACGGCAAGCTTTCTTCTTAAATTGCAGGGGATGAGCTAAAGAAAAAGCCCGCCACGGTGATTGTGGCGGGCTTTGATATGAGTACCCCGGAGATGCCGTTGCCGGCTTGGGCCCTTGAACCGTCGGTTCAAGGCGGGGACCGGATCTGACCGCAGGCTTCTCGGTCGGGCCGAGCATGCACAATAGTCAGAAGGCAGATCCCCTGTTTGGTATGAATATCGGCTCGGGGACTTGAACCGGCTGACAAACACCCCAGGGAATTTTAAATCGTTACGCTATCAAGGTTTTGCTGCATTACCACTGGCATCGCCATATTGGTCATGCTCAATCAAGGCCGCTTCGATGGTGCGTTGCAGCGTCTTGATCCGCTTATCCATCGTCTCAGAGTATTGGTGATTCTTCTCTTTTTCAAGGCAGAGTTCATGGCAAAAGTTGAGGGCTGCCATCACGGCAAGCTGCTCGTTGCTAGAGATTTTCGAGCGTTGCCGTAAATCAATGAGCTTATCAGTCAGCTGGTCGGCAGCCTGGCGCAGGGCATCTTGTTGTCCAATAGGACAAGATACCTTGTAGGGGCGTCCTAAAATGACGATTTCTACAGCCTCTGTACTCATGCCTTCCTCAATACGACGGGCTTAACCCGCCCTTTTATCCGCGTGGACAACTGGCCGCGACTATATAGCGCAGATACATAAGTTTCAAGGCCTTGCTAGCTCTGAGATACGGAGAATGCTAGGATCTTGGACATAAATTCTGCCTATTTGCCTGAACATTGAACGGATCTTCCTATGAGCAAAACAACTCCTTTGGATTATGCTGCTGTCGTCGCCCTGATGGAGCAGCATGAATTGATGGCCAGCGCCGTCGAAGCCCATGGCGTGATCTGCGGTCTAGTGTGTGGCGGTGTGGCGCTGGATGGCAAAAGTTGGTTGCCCTACTTTAACGATCTGGTGAACGACGGCTTTGGTTTACCAGCCTCGGTGCGGCAAGTGATGACCACGCAGTATGAGCGAGTGGTAGAGAGCCTGATGGCGCAAAAAGGGGTGGAGTTGCTGCTCCCCGGCGACGATGCGCCGCTGGATGAGCGGATCGATGCGTTGGTGGATTGGTCGCAGGCGTTTCTGGCTGGCTTTGGGGTGGTACAGCAAGAGCTGGCCCGCGCCTCGCAAGAGCTGCAAGAGATGATTCAAGATATTGCCAGCATCACTCAAGTGTCGGCCGAGTTTGAGCAAGAAGATGAGGAGAATGAGGCATCATATCTGGTGATCTACGAACACCTTAAACTGGGGATCATGCTGGCCTTTGAAGAGTGCGGCAAACGTCCTGACGCCCCGCGCACCCCGCCGACACTACACTAATGGCCGCTGACTGTGAGCCAGTCAGCCACTCTGACCTGTGGTTAGCAAAGAGCGCTTAATGGCGCTCTTTTTGCGTCTAAGATCACCACTAACCCTGTGAGCCAGCACGGGTTTTTGCCACAGATCAGGCATTGTGCCGCTTGCTTTGTGGTAGCATGGCGGCACCTTTGACTGCCTCTTTGCTGCTATATGTCCCAATCTGATGTGCGCCAAGTCGATGTGACACTGGTTGGCGGTGGAATGAGTGGTGCCGTATTGGCCCTCTCGTTAGCTGCCCTGCGCAAACCTGATGGTTCCCCACTTGCGATCCTGTTGTTGGAAGCCAGCCCCCCTGAACAGCATACCCACTCAGGCTTTGATGCTCGCGCCATTGCGCTCTCGGCCGGCACCTGTGACGCCCTTGCGCGACGTGGGCTGTGGCCGCTGTTTGCGCCGTACTGCACCCCTATTACCGATATCCATGTCTCTGATCGTGGCCATGTTGGTCAAACTCGGCTCTCGGCGGCAGAGTATGATCTGGCGGCGCTGGGGCAGGTGATCGAGCTGGCGGCCGTGGGGCACGAGCTGCAGCGGGCATTGGCGGCGGCGCCTCATATCAGGGTGATCTGCCCCGCCACCTTGCACGGGGTTGTCCTCCGTGAGGAGGGCGTTACCCTCACCCTGGCGAGTGGCGAACAGATCGACACCCGATTGCTGGTGGCGGCCGATGGTGGCAACTCGTTTGTGCGCCAGCAATTGAGGCTCCCAATCAGGCGCCTCGATTATGAGCAGAGCGCCATCATCGCTACCGTTAAAACGGCTGTCGATCCTGCTGGGCGGGCCTTTGAGCGCTTTACCGCGGCAGGGCCGTTGGCCTTGTTGCCGATGCAGGGGGGGCGCTGCTCGTTGGTATGGAGCGTCAATCGCCATGAGGTCGAGGCCCTGATGGCCCTTGATGAGACGGCGTTCCTCGCCCGCTTGCAGCAGGCTTTTGGTTGGCGGCTGGGACGCCTCGAGCGATGTGGCGTGCGCCACGTCTACCCCCTGATATTAACCGCCTGCGACTATCCGCTGGCTCAGCGTACTGTGCTGGTGGGCAATGCCGCTCACGCTTTGCACCCCATCGCGGGGCAGGGGTTTAACCTCGGGATGCGGGATCTCGACCTGCTCACCAGCGCGCTCACGGGCGCGCTGGCTGCCGGTGACGATATCGGCAGCTTCAAGGTATTAAATGGCTACTGGCAGCAGCGCCAAGACGATCAGGCGCAGACGGTCTGGCTCACCTCTGCGCTGGCCCAACTGTTTGCAAATAGTGATGATCCACTGGTAGCCGGGCGCAATCTGGCGCTGACCTTGATGGCGCGGCTGCCTTGCCTCAAGGCGCCGCTGGCCTCACGCACCCTCGGATTTGTCACTGATCTGGCCAGCCGGTCAGCCCTGAAAGGATGAGATAATGCAGATGCAAAATGTCGATGTGGTGATTGTCGGCGGCGGCATGGTGGGCCTCGGGCTTGCTGCGGCCCTCAAGCACAGTACCCTCAAGGTGTTGGTGGTGGAGGGGCAACTGCCTGATCCCCAATTAGGGGCGGTGGCGGATAACCGAGTCAGTGCTTTGAGCCTTGCCAGCCAGCGCGTCCTTGAGCGGGTTGGCGCATGGCAAGGCATCGCTGCTCGCCGCTACCAGCC
>NZ_PGGC01000186.1 GCF_002795305.1 Aeromonas cavernicola | reverse complement strand
CCATCAGCCACGGCTTTGATTACTTCGCATCCACCCTGCCGATAGCTCCGGGTATTGCACATAGTCCAGTAAATGGCTGTGCAGGGGCTGTTGCTTTCTAAACCTGAAAATCTCTCCCACCAGCCGACTTTCGCAGGCATCAGTTCGAATGCGTACCCCCTTGTGGTGCCAGCAAGTCGCCCTATAGTGGATTTAGTGGATTGCCACCAAAAGGTGGGTGTCCCAATTAATTGCAAAATGTCATTGGCACTGTGTATGGGATCGGATAGCACGCCACCTGCTCGGGTGTGCTTGTGGTCAAAACACTGAACTCAGACTGGCCACCATGCCAGCCGCGGGAACGCCATCCGCATGATGCGAGCCTGAGCGCTAAGTCTCACTATCAGGCTCTGAATTGTTCCTTGTATGGTGAGCGCCATACTGACGCCCAGCCATCAAGCAGCAGAGCCGTCGACCTCGCTCATGCCTCGCGACGAGACCCGCCATCAATGGGGGTGCAAGCAGCCCTAGCTTTGGTGGTGCTGAGCAAGATGGCGGTCTGCTTCATTGGTGTATGGCCCTCGTCATGATACGAAGCGCTTAATCTGAGACTGCCGCCGCAGGTTCCGGTTCTGTGGATGCCTCAGGGGGCGAGACTGCGTGGGACCCCGTTACTTTCACCTCCACTCGCCGATCTGCGGCGAGGCAGTTGATAAGCTGCGCCCGCTCTTGCATAGCATCACACTCTTCACCACTGACAGGTTCACTGCTGCCATGCCCTTCAATCGTGATGCTGCCGGCTGGTAGTCCTTGTTCCATCAGAAAGTTAGCCACCGCTTTGGCACGTGCTTCGGATAATTGTTGATTGCTCGCCTCTGAGCCGATCCGATCGGTATATCCCATCACCACGGCACTCCCCTCTTTCGGCTGTATCTCGCTGATCTGTTGGTATAGCGAGGTCAATGCCGTCATCCCTTCCGGTTTAAGATCTGCCTCACCAAAAGCAAATAACACATCGGAGCTGAGGTTAAACGTGCGCTCCTCCACCTGCGGCGGCTCGGCGACCGGAGGGGCAATAACAGGGGCGGGTTCGGGGTCAGCAGGCGGGCGGCGATTGGGGTGGATCACTAGCTCTAACGTCGCGGTACTGATGTCGCTCACCCAGCGTTGGGTGCCACTATCAATACGATCATTGTCAGGATCATCGCCAACCCGCACCACATAGCGGTAACGGGCTTGAATATCGACCCAGTCACTGAGCGTTGCCGTTACCCCAAGCCCCACCAATGGCGCTAGGTTGTCATCACCGCCATTGCCAGAGCTAACGTGGTAGAGATAGCCCCCTCCTTCGCTAAACAGTGTCCATGTCTGGTTGATTGGTAACCGCCCGATGGCCGAGAGCGTTACCCCTTGGCTCTTGAAGTCACTGCCATTGATCTGCCAATCCCCGGTGGAGAGATAGCCAAGCTCAGCCCCGATATATTGATTGAGGGTATAGCCACCAAACAGCGCGAGCGCCGTTTGGTTTTTATCAACCGCTTGGCTTAGCGCAGCGAGGTCATGACCTATCGCCACCCCAGCCCCGATCCCGCCATACCAATCATCGGCCAACGCCGTCGTGGGCAATGCAACGACCAGCGCCACCGCAAGCCGTACAGATGTTATGTTGTTGTTCATCACATATCCTCAGCTGTTGTTTTAAGGCAAGACGCCGTGACAACACGGTGACCGCTGTTTTTAAGATAGGCGATAGCGATGAGACCAGCGCACATCCCCGATGTTCGCCGGGGGCTAAACCCCATCGGCGATATGGTTGCTCTCCCTAGGTGGGCTTGTTAGCCTTGGCGGCACTGGATAGAGGAGAGCGATGATGAGCAAGGTATTACATGAGCTATTAGCCCTGTTGGCACTAGAAAAAATTGAGGAGGGCCTGTTTCGGGGCCAAAGTCAGGATCTCGGCCTGCGCTCAGTATTTGGCGGGCAAGTGATGGGACAAGCCTTATCAGCCGCCCAACAGACGGTCGACAGTGATCGCCAAGTACACAGTTTTCACTCCTATTTTTTACGTCCTGGGGATGCCAATCGCCCCATCGTGTATGACGTTGAAACCATCCGTGATGGGCAAACAGTCTCGACCCGTCGGGTCAAAGCGATCCAAGGCGGCAAGCCTATTTTCTATCTCAATGCCTCATTTCAAGTCGACGCTGATGGCTTTGAGCATCAAAGTGCCATGCCAAGTGGGATCACCGCGCCGGAGCAGCTGGCTAATGAACTGGCCTTAGTAAAACCGTACGAGAACCTGATCCCTGCTGCCTTGCGCGACAAAATCTTGTGCGACAAGCCGATCGAAATCCGCCCGGCCACCCACATCGACTTACTGCGCCCTGCGGTGCAGGCGCCGCTGCGCCATGTGTGGGTCAAGGCCAATGGCCAGATGCCAGATGACCTGCGAGTGCACAAATACCTACTGGCTTATGCCTCCGACTTTCACTTTCTGGTGACCGCACTCCAGCCGCATGGTGTCTCTTACTGGGAGCCGGACATGCAGGTCGCCACCATCGACCACTCGATGTGGTTCCACCGCCCCTTCCGGCTCGATGATTGGCTGCTCTACGTGGTGGATAGCCCCAGCGCCAGTAGCGGGCGGGCGCTGGTGCGCGGTCAATTCTTTAACCGAGATGGCGTACTCGTTGCCAGCACCATGCAAGAGGGAGTGATCCGGCGCCGCGCCAGCCGCTAATAGGCAATGGCAGACAGACAAGCAAACGGGGTGGCAGCAGCCACCCCGTTTGCTTTGCTGACAACCTGCTGATAACGCCAGCTGGCTAGGCCAAGGTTAACCGCCGCGCTGGTATTTAAAGCGCTTTTTACGCCGATAGGGGTACACATCGGCAAATACCCCTTCCTTAATGTTGCTTTGCAATCCCTGCCAATAACTGGCATCAAACAACTCCTTGTGTGACTGCATCATCACGGTACGCACCATGGGTTTTTGCAATAAGAAGGTGGCAAACTCCTCGGGGAAAATGTCATTAGGCGCCACCGAATACCAAGGCTCGGCGCTGAGCTCATCTTCTGGGTAGCGCGGTGGCGGAATTTGGCGAAAGTTGCACTCGGTCATGTAGCAAATCTCGTCGTAGTCGTAGAACACCACTCGGCCATGGCGGGTGACGCCAAAATTCTTAAACAGCATATCCCCTGGGAAAATATTGGCCGCGGCCAGCTGTTTGATGGCGTTGCCATACTCCTCTAAGGCAAGCCGAGTCTGCTGTTCGTCCGCGCTGTCCAAGTAGAGGTTAAGGGGGGTCATTTTGCGCTCGGTGTAGAGGTGCTTGATCACCAGCTTGTCCCCGCTGACGGTGATCGCAGACGGGGCAACGGCGGTGAGCTCAGCGAACAGCTCGGGCGATATCCGCGCGAGCGGAAACTCAAAGTTAGTGAACTCCTGAGTATCAGCCATGCGCCCTACCCGATCGTGCTGCTTCACTAGCCGATACTTCGCTTTCACCTGGGCGTGGCTCACCTCCTTGGGCGGCGTGAACTCGTCTTTGATCACTTTAAAGACCACATCATAAGAGGGCAGCGTAAACACACTCATCACCATGCCCTTAATGCCGGGCGCAATGATGAAGAGATCGCGGCTGGCGGCCACATGGCGCAGATAGTGGCGGTAGAACTCGGTCTTGCCATGCTTCTGACAGCCAATGGCGTTGTAGATCTCATAGTCCGCTTTGTGGGGCAATATTTGGCGTAAAAAAGCCACCAACAGCGCAGGCACTGGGGCATAGACCATGAAATAGGCACGGGCAAACCCAAACACGATAGAGGCAAGCTCAGGCTCAAATATCACCGTATCAACAAAGAGGCTGTGGCCGGTGCCCAGCAGCGGCAAGATAAAGGGGTAAACCTCGCCCTTAACCCTGATAAGCCCCACCAAATAGGCCCCTTTATTGCGATAAAACACCTCCTTGAGCAACTCAATAGCAAACGGTTCATGGTGCAATATAGCCGGCCCACTTTCCGCAAGATGACGGCAAATATCGACAATATCTTGCTGTTTATCCTCATAAGGCAGGGTAAAGGTGTAATCCCCTAGCAGTTGGCTCAAGGTTTGTGGCAGGTGGCTCAGGGTGGTGCGGTAGACCCGCAGTAAGGGGCTTAAATCAGGCTGCTCGGCTCGGCTGATAAACGGGTGGATATAGAGATTTTCAGCGAAAATATTGCGATGACGGAAAATCCGGCGATAAACCGAGTTAAAAAACGACTCCGCCACTTCCACGTTGTCACACTGGGGTAGCAGATCGCTAAACGCCCCCTTGACCCGTTTGAGCAGAGCTTGGGTAGGCGTTCGCTCCCCCATCATCAGCTTGATGTTGGTGGTGGTGGTCCCAACGTAATGATCATAAAGGCGAATACGCTCACGTCCGGCCAACTGAACCCCCAGCCAGTCACTGTGTTCAAAGCGGCTTTTACTGCCTTGGGTGATGGCAAGAAAATGGCCATAAAATGACGTGAAGCGCTGCAAAATCGTCTCGGCGATGGCCTGTTCCAATGGCTGTGGCATCTGGCTGCTCTTCCTTGTGCGCTGGCAGGCCACACCGACTTGGCGTAGCCCGCTGATGGACTGACCCGTTTGGCCACTATGGCAACCTTCAAGGTGCCGTTCAAGTGGTAATATTGGGCCAAAAACGCTAGATTGCGCCCCTGTTTTACCGATGATCCGCCGCGGCCCGCGCCATGATCCCTGCCCAGGAGACAACCCGATGAAGCTCTATTTTGTGCTGGTGGCCCCAGCCCGTGCCGCCAATGTGGGCGCCGCTGCCCGCGCCATGAAGACCATGGGCTTTGACGCCATGCGGTTGGTGGCCAGTCGAGTACATCAAGAAGAAGAGGCAAACTGGGTCGCCCACGGCGCACAGGAGATTTTGAGCCATGCCGAGGCGTTCGACAGCTTGCCCGAAGCGCTCGCCGACATGGATCTGGTCATCGCCACCACCGCACGCCAACGTGGCCGCTATCAGCACTACCTCACCCCAGCGGAGATCCGAGCGCAGATCCTCGCTAAACCCTCCCTCAACAACGTGGCCATTGTCTTTGGTTGTGAAGAGTCAGGGCTCTCTAACGAGCAGCTGGCGCAGGTGGATCTGATCAGCTATTTACCGCTCAAAGTGAGTTATCCGTCGCTCAATTTAGGTCAGGCCATCATGCTCTATGCCTATGAGCTCAGCCCTCTGCTCGACACCCCAACCGCGACCGATAGCGAGGCAGTAGCAGAAAATTTTGATACGGTTGGCCAAGTGAGGGTGCTAAAACAAAAAACAGCAGAAATACTAGGTGAAATTGGTGTTTCTCAGGATGAAAAGCTACACCAGTGGGTGATGGACCGAGTGCCTATGCTGCCGCAGCGGGATCTGAATATGCTGCATCTGCTCTGTAAAGACCTGGTTCGCCGGTTCGGCGGCAAGGTTTAAGTTGACAGCCCAGCGCCTGACGCGGTATTGCTACAGGCCAGTTTTGTTCAAGAGCGTTCGTCATGGATTTTTGCCGCGTCATCACCACCATCATTATTACCGGTACCACCACAGGTGGCACTGGGGCCGGTTGATGCGCTGACGAACAAGCACAGAAATCTTAAAAAGGCCCGTACCCACCCAGTACGGGCCTTTTTGTTGGATAGTTTTTAGGCGATTTTTCAGAGACTTACAGGGAGAGATAGCGATGAGAGTGTTAAAGTTTGGCGGGTCGTCACTGGCTGATGCGTCACGTTTTCTACGGGTGGCCGATATTGCGGTCAATACCCATGGTCAATCTCAAGTGGCCTTGGTGCTCTCGGCACCGGCCAAAGTGACCAACCATCTGGTGGCGCTGGTGGAACAGACCAGCCGTGGGATGGATGCCAGCAGTACCCTGTTTGAAATCAACGGTATTTTCTCGCGCCTGCTGGCTGGTTTGAAAGAGGCTTACCCAGCCTTGGATGACAAGGCACTGCAAGCGCGCTTGACCAGCGAGCTCGATCAGGTCGAGCGGTTGATGCAGGGGATCCGCTTACTGGGGCTGTGCCCCGATAACATACAAGCCCGCATTTTGAGCCGTGGCGAGAACCTCTCCATCGCCTTTATGCACGAGCTGCTACGGGTACGCGGCCTTGAGCTGGATCTCATCGTGCCCGAGCAGCTGCTGGCCACCGATGGCGGCTATGTCGAAGCCCATGTTGATATCGAAGCCTCTCGCCTGCGCTTTGCCGCCAAGGGGCTGCGCAGTGATTGTCTCTATTTGATGCCGGGCTTTACCGGTGGCAGCGACAAAGGCGAAACCGTGCTGCTAGGCCGTAACGGCTCTGACTACTCTGCCGCCGTGTTGGCCGCCTGTGTCGATGCCGAATGCTGCGAAATTTGGACTGACGTCGAGGGCTGCTACAGCTGCGACCCGCGACTGGTGCCAGATGCTTATCTGCTCAAAACCCTCTCTTACAAAGAGGCGATGGAACTCTCGTATTTTGGCGCCAAGGTGCTGCACCCGAAAACCATCGCCCCCGTGGCCCAGTTCCACATCCCCTGCCTGATCAAAAACAGCTTCAACCCGCAGGGACCGGGCACCCTGATCGGGCCAGAGAGCGGTGATGACGACCTGAAAGTCAAAGCCATCTCAGATCTGTCTGGCATGTGCATGGTCAACGTCTCAGGCCCCGGCATGAAAGGGATGGTCGGCATGGCAGGGCGGATCTTCTCTGCCGTCTCTCGCGCTGGGGTCAGTATCGTACTGATCACCCAATCATCTTCCGAGTACAGTGTCAGCTTCTGTATCCACAGCTATGACCACGACAAGACACGTAAAGTGCTTGAGCGCGAGTTTGAACTCGAATTGAAAAACCAGCTGCTTGAGCCCCTCGAAATCATGCAGGATCTGGCGATCATTTCGCTGATCGGCGACGGCATGCGCACCAGCAAAGGGATGGCGGCCCGCTTCTTTACCTCACTGGCGCAGGCCTCCATCAATATTGTTGCCATCGCCCAAGGCTCCAGCGAGCGTTCCATCTCCGCCGTGGTGCGGGATCGCAAAGTGGCCGAGGCCATCAAAGCCTGTCACCAGAACTTCTTTGGCAGCCAGCACTTTATCGATCTGTTTGTGGTCGGGGTCGGTGGCGTCGGCGCCGCACTGGTAGATCAGATTGCCCGCCAGCAACCGGTGCTGGCCGAACAGGGCACTGGCTTGCGGGTAGTGGGTATCGCCAACAGCCGCCAGATGGCGGTCAATAAAGATGGGCTGAATCTGACCAACTGGCGTGACCAGCTGGTGGAAGCACAAAGCAGCTTTAGCCTAGAAGCGGTGCAAAAACTGGTGGAAGATAGCCACCTGATCAACCCCGTGATCGTCGATTGCACCTCCTCTGAGGCGGTCGCCGTCCAGTATGCCGACTTCCTCGCGGCCGGTTTCCACGTGGTGACCCCCAACAAGAAAGCCAACACCGGCACCCTCGATTACTACAAGGCGCTGCGCCGCACCGCCCGCCAGACTCGCCGTAAGTTCTTGTATGAAACCAACGTCGGCGCCGGGCTGCCGGTGATTGAAAACCTGCAAAACCTGATCATGGCCGGCGACAAGCTGCGGGCCTTCGATGGCATCCTCTCCGGATCGCTCTCCTTTATTTTCGGCAAGCTGGATGAAGGGATGGCGTTCTCCGAGGCGACCCAGATCGCCCGCAGCAATGGCTTTACCGAGCCGGACCCACGGGATGACCTCAACGGCATGGACGTAGCGCGCAAGCTGCTTATTCTGGCCCGCGAAGCCGGGATGGCGCTGGAGCTTGCCGACGTCGAGGTCGAGCAGGCACTGCCACCGGGCTTTGATGCCAGTGGCGATGTCGAGACCTTTATGGCTCGCCTGCCCGAAGCCGATGGCTGGTTCCGCGACCAGTTTGCCGCCGCGCAAGCGCAAGGCAAGGTGCTGCGTTATGTCGGCTCCATCGAGGGTGGCAAATGCAAGGTCGCCATCAAGGCAGTCGGTGGCGATGAGCCGCTATTCAAGGTCAAAGATGGCGAGAACGCCCTCGCCTTCTTCTCCACCTACTACCAGCCCATCCCACTGGTGCTGCGCGGCTACGGCGCCGGTACCGAAGTGACCGCAGCGGGCGTCTTTGCTGACGTGCTGCGCACCCAGAACTGGAAGCAGGAGTTGTAAGCATGAGTTCAGACATGAACCAAAGCACTAGCGTGGTGGCCTACGCCCCCGCCTCTAGCGCTAACTTAAGCGTTGGGTTTGATGTATTGGGGGCGGCGCTCGCCCCCGTAGATGGCTCCCTGCTCGGCGATCGGGTGCAAGTGAAAGCGGCTGACGTGGCCTTTGCCCTCTCCTCTGTGGGCCGCTATGCCCACAAGCTGCCGGACGATCCGAAAAAGAACATCCTCTACGATTGCTGGGTCGCCTATGGCGCGGCGCTGGAAAAGCGCGGCCTGACACTCAAGCCGCTGGCGATGGTGCTGGAGAAAAACCTGCCGGTGGGCTCCGGCCTTGGCTCTAGCGCTTGCAGCGTGGTGGCGGCGTTAGAGGGGCTCAACGCTTTTCACGGCAAGCCGCTCGATGAGCACGACATGCTGCTGTTAATGGGGGAGATGGAAGGCAAAATCTCCGGCTCCATTCACTACGACAACGTCGCCCCCTGTTATCTGGGCGGCATGCAGCTGGTGCTGGAAGAGGGCGGCGTCCTCAGCCAAGGCATTCCGGTGTTCGAGCAGTGGTACTGGGTCGTCTGCTACCCCGGCACGGTGGTCTCCACTGCTGCGGCCCGCGCCATTCTGCCCGCCCAATATCGCCGCCAAGATTGCCTCACCTACGGTCGCCGCTTGGCTGCGTTTGTCCATGCCAGCTACACCGGGCAAGAGCAACTGGCCGCCAGCGTACTCAAAGACGTGATTGCCGAACCCTACCGCGCGGCGCTGATCGACGGCTTTAACAACGTGCGGGCACAAGCCACCCAAAACGGGGCGCTGGCCACCGGTATTTCCGGCTCCGGCCCCACCGTGTTCGTGGTGATGAAAGAGCGGGCGCAAGCCGAGCGAATGAAAGAGTGGATGGAAGCACATTTCGTCCAGAACGAAGATGGTTTTGCCCGAGTCTGCACCATAGACATGGCTGGGGCACGGGTCACAGGAAGCGAGCTATGAATCTTTACAACATCAAAGATAACAGTGAACAGGTGAGCTTTGCCCAGGCAGTGCGCCAAGGGTTGGGTCGCGAGCAGGGGCTGTTTTTCCCCGAGGTGATTGCACCGCTGGCCGATGTGGATGGCTTGCTCGATCTGCCGTTGGCCGAACGCTCGGCCCGCATCCTCAGCCACTTGCTGGGGGACGAAGTGCCCGCAGCCAAAGTCAGCGAGCTGATTAATGCCGCCTTCACCTTCCCGGCGCCGCTGGTGAAGCTCAAAGATGGCACCTATGCCCTTGAGCTGTTCCACGGCCCGACCCTGGCGTTCAAGGATTTTGGTGGCCGCTTTATGGCCCAGTGCCTTGCGGCCTTCCGCACTAACGACAAGATCACTATCCTCACCGCCACCTCCGGTGACACCGGCGCCGCCGTGGCCCACGCGTTTTACGGGCTGGAGGGGATTGAGGTGGTCATTCTCTATCCCAAGGGCAAGATAAGCCCCTTGCAGGAGAAGCTCTTTTGCACCCTCGGCGGCAATATCCGTACCATCGCCATCGACGGCGACTTCGATGCTTGTCAGGCGCTGGTGAAAGATGCCTTTGATGACGAGGCGCTGAAAAAGGCGATTGGCCTCAACTCCGCCAACTCCATCAATATCAGCCGGCTGCTGGCGCAGGTGTGCTACTACTTCGAGGCGGTAGCCCAGTTGCCCAAAGCCGACCGCGCCAAGGCGGTCATCAGCGTGCCGTCCGGCAACTTCGGCAACCTCACTGCGGGCCTCATCGCCAAGGCGCTGGGGCTGCCGGTCAAGCGCTTTATCGCCGCCACCAACGCCAACGATACCGTGCCGCGCTACCTGAAAACCGGTCAGTGGGAGCCGCACCAGACGGTGGCAACCCTGTCGAATGCCATGGATGTCAGCCGCCCCAACAACTGGCCTAGAGTAGAGGAGCTCTGCCGCCGCAAGGGCTGGGCGCTGGAAACGCTGGGCTCTGGTATGCGTGATGACGCCCAGACCCGTGATGCGCTCAAGCGCTTGCACCAGCTGGATTACCTCTGTGAACCCCATGGCGCCATTGCCTGGGATCTGCTGGGGGAACAGCTGGCCGAGGACGAAGTAGGGGTGTTCCTCTGCACCGCCCACCCCGCCAAGTTCAAAGAGTCGGTGGACGAGATCCTGCATCTGGATGTACCGCTACCCGGCCCGCTCGCCAAGCACGCCGAACTGCCGCTGCTCTCCGTTAATTTGCCAGCGGAGTTTGCCCGGTTAAGAGCGTTTTTGGTGGGTTAACTGCTGTGTCGTGATAGCTGATAGAAATAAAAATCCCCCAGTAACGGTAATGCCAGTCAGTTAAGCCTGACTGGCATTGTTTTTATTGGCTTTTTGCACCGCATACTTTTGTGGTCTTGCCTTCACACTGCGGGGATAACTCCGCTCCCTTCGCTCCGGTAATACAAACTGCCCCGCCTGCTTATCCAGCTCCGCCACCCGCTTCGGGATACTCCCCGGTGACAGGTACGGCATGCAGCTCAGTTCATGGATGAGATAGACCGATG
>NZ_PGGC01000185.1 GCF_002795305.1 Aeromonas cavernicola | reverse complement strand
GTGTGGCCGCGTCATCCGCCGATCCGAACGCGCAAGGCGATCCCCACCTGCTGGCTGGAGATCAACATCATCGAGGGACGCAACCGGCAGGTACGGCGGATGACTGCCCATATCGGTCACCCCACCCTGCGCCTTATTCGCTACGCCATCGGTGAGTGGACGTTGGAGGGGTTGGCCCCCGGTGAGAGCCGCAGCCTGCCCGCCCCTGAGCTGACGCAGCGCTCCCGCAGTCGGCCGCGTTCCTCGTCATCGGGTTCGGGCGCTCATCGCGCTAAATCGGCTAAACCAGCAGGAGAGGCAGCACGACAGGCAAGCCAGCCGAAACGGGACCAGCGTCCTCGCAGCACTCACCCAACGGCGAGTTCAAGCCTAAACCCGACGGGGAGCAAACCCCGCAGCAGCGGCCGCAGTACGGCACGCCGACCGGCCCGCCCAGGCCATCCCAACCGCAACGACAAGGAGTCATGATGAGCAATCCGGCAGAGCACACCAGCACCAGCCATAGCCGCATGGAGGCGCGCCTGACAGTCGCCGCCATCGTCCACTGGCAGGGCCGTTTTTTACTGGTGGAAGAGGAGATAAAAGGCCAGCGCCGCTTTAACCAGCCCGCCGGCCATGTAGAGCTGGGTGAAGATCTGCTGGCGGCCGCTTGCCGTGAGCTGAAAGAGGAGACGGGGCTGACTGCCCCCCCCACCGCCTGGCTTGGCACCTATCTGTTTAAACCGGCAGATAGCGCGGCAACGTTTGTGCGCACCGCCATCATCTTCGACCTTGAAAAAGCGCCCGGTCAACACCATCCAGACGATCCTGACGGCGATGTACTGGCCTGCCACTGGCTCACTCTGGAAGAAATAGCGGAATGTAAATCGGCCC
This sequence comes from Aeromonas cavernicola, assembly GCF_002795305.1. Taxonomy (GTDB): domain Bacteria; phylum Pseudomonadota; class Gammaproteobacteria; order Enterobacterales; family Aeromonadaceae; genus Aeromonas; species Aeromonas cavernicola. The sequence goes on along the minus strand of NZ_PGGC01000185.1, from coordinate 14,112 downwards.
TGCGCAGCCCCTTGGTCTGGCAGTGCCTTGAGGATTATCTGGCCGGTACGCGGCTACCCTTATCCGCCCTGAAAGCCTTTATATAAGCGGATCCGCTGGCTGGCTTTATACCCGACCAGCGCCCCCGCCACGGGATCACTCTCGTCGCGCCAGCGGGCCATCTCATGGCGATTTGGCTGGCAGGTTTATGGCTGATTTACGGATTATGGGGTCGGGTAAGAAAAACGATTGCCTACCACAGGGCTCCTGATGGAAACAGCGGTAGGGATATGTGACCGAGGGCGTGAGATTCTGATAGAATGCGCCCCGTTTAAACGAACGGGTAATTTCGACTAATGACAGACAACAGCCAAATCAAGGTGATCGTCGGCATGTCCGGCGGCGTGGATTCTTCCGTCTCGGCCTACCTGCTCCAGCAGCAGGGTTATCAGGTCGAAGGCTTGTTCATGAAGAACTGGGAAGAAGACGACACGGACGAGTATTGCTCTGCCGCCCAGGATTTGGCTGATGCCAAGGCCGTCTGCGACAAGCTGGGGATGAAGCTCCACACCATCAACTTCGCCGCCGAGTACTGGGACAATGTGTTCGAGCACTTCCTCGAAGAGTACAAGGCTGGCCGCACGCCCAACCCCGATATCCTGTGCAACAAGGAGATCAAGTTCAAGGCGTTCCTCGAATTTGCCGCCGAAGAGCTGGGTGCCACCTACATCGCTACCGGCCACTATGTGCGCCGTGACGACAGCAGCGGCCGGCCGCGCCTGCTGCGCGGTCTCGATACCAACAAGGATCAGAGCTACTTCCTCTATACCCTGAGCGAAAAGCAGGTAGGTCAGAGCCTGTTCCCGGTTGGCGATCTGGAGAAGCCCGAGGTGCGCCGCATCGCCGAGCAGCTGGATCTCATCACCGCCAAGAAGAAAGACTCCACCGGCATCTGCTTTATCGGCGAGCGTAAGTTCAAAGACTTTCTAGCCAAGTTCCTGCCAGCCCAGCCCGGGCCTATCGAAACCGTGGATGGCAAGGTGATCGGCACCCATCAGGGCCTGATGTACCACACCCTGGGCCAGCGCAAGGGGCTTGGTATCGGCGGCATGAAAGATGCCACCGAAGAGGCGTGGTATGTGGTCGACAAAGAGGTCGAGCGCAACACCCTAGTGGTGGCGCAGGGCGAGCATCCCCGCCTCTACTCCGATGGCCTGATCGCCAGCCAATTGCACTGGGTGGATCGCACCCCGATCCGCGCGCCGCGCCGGGCTACCGTCAAGACCCGCTACCGCCAGCAAGATATCCCCTGCCTGATCCAGCCCATCGACGATGAGACCATCCGGGTTATCTTCGACGAGCAGCAGGCGGCAGTGACCCCGGGCCAATCCGCCGTCTTCTACGACGGGGAAGCGTGTCTGGGTGGCGGCATCATTGAACAACGTTTCAGCCATCCGGTTTGAATCATTAACAAAAGGCAGCAGACGTGAGCAACGAATACCAAGGCCGGATCATGGCCTGCTGCGGCAACCGCCTGCCCATGAACAACACAAGGCCGTGAAAATATGAACGACAAATTGCAAGGTCGGATCATGGCCTGCTGCCCCATCAGCCAGAGCATGAACAACACAGGGCCGTGAAGATATGAGCGATAAATTCCAAGACCGAACCATGGCCTTTGCTGGCATCTGCCAAGCGGCCTATCTGGTGCAAAAAGTAGCCCGTGACGGCAGCTGTGATGAGGCCGCCCTGCGCGAGAGCCTCTCTAGTGTGTTGGTCACTAACCCCAGCCAGCCCCTTGAGGTATTCAACAACACCCATCTGGCCATTCGCGACGGCTACCGTGCGCTGGTCGAGCAGCTGGGGGCCGACGGCAGCCAAAAGAATGCCGAGCTGACCCGTTACGTGGTGAGCCTGATTGCGCTGGAGCGCAAGCTGGCCAAGCGCAAGGACATTCTCAACATGCTGAGTGAGCGGATCAGCCAGATTGGCCGCCAGCAACAGCATTTTGATCTGCTCGACGAGCAGATTTTGGCCAACATGGCGAGCATCTACAGCGAGCTCATCAGCCCCATCGGGCCACGCATTCAGGTGGCGGGCACCCCGCTGTTCCTGCAACAGTCGCTGGTGCAGCACAAGGTGCGCGCTCTGCTGCTGGCGGGCATTCGCGCGGTGGTGCTGTGGCGCCAGCTCGGAGGCAGCCGCACCCAGATCATCTTCGCCCGTAAGAAGATGGTCGAGCTGGCCAAGCGTTACTAATTAACGTTATTTATCATTGGCTTGTGTGCAGGTAGCGGGCCAACAACAAGGTGAACAGCCAAACACCCACCTTGATAAAGCCCGATCCGCGCGCAAGTGGATACGGATCCCCCACCCCATCATCAGGAGTTCACCCCATGGAGCTGTCCGCGCTGACTGCTGTTTCCCCGATTGACGGTCGTTATGGCGACAAGGCCGATGCCCTGCGTCCTCTCTTCTCCGAATTCGGCCTGCTGCGTTTTCGCGTCGAAGTCGAGGTGCGCTGGTTGCAAAAACTGGCCAGCCACGCTGGTATTCCAGAAGTCCCCGCCCTGAGCGCGGCCGCCAATGCCCTGCTCGATGGCATCGTCAGCAACTTCAACGAGAGCGACGCCGCCCGCATCAAACAGATCGAGCGCACCACCAACCATGATGTGAAAGCGGTGGAGTACTTCCTCAAAGAGAAAGTCGAAGTGAACCCTGAGCTGGCGGCGGTCAGTGAGTTCATCCACTTCGCCTGCACCTCGGAAGACATCAACAACAACTCCCACGGTCTGATGCTGAAAACCGCCCGCGAAGAGGTGATCAAGCCCTATTGCGAGAAGCTTATCAGCGAGCTCAAGCGGCTGGCCGTTGAGTACCGTGACATGCCGCTGCTGTCGCGCACCCACGGCCAGCCGGCGACCCCGAGCACCATGGGCAAGGAGATGGCCAACGTCGCCTACCGGCTGGAGCGCCAGTACCAGCAGATCATGGCGGTGGAGATCCTCGGCAAGATCAACGGCGCAGTCGGCAACTACAACGCCCACCTCAGCGCCTACCCGGACGTGGACTGGCACCAGTTCTCCGAGGAGTTCGTCACTTCTCTGGGCCTGACCTGGAACCCCTACACCACCCAGATCGAGCCGCACGACTACATCGCCGAGCTGTTCGACGCCATGGCCCGCTTCAACACCATCCTGATCGATTTTGACCGCGATGTGTGGGGTTATATTTCACTGGGTCACTTCAAGCAGCGCACCATCGCCGGTGAAATCGGCTCCTCCACCATGCCGCACAAGGTCAACCCCATCGACTTCGAAAACTCCGAAGGCAACTTAGGGTTGGCCAACGCGGTGTTCCAGCACTTGGCCGCTAAGCTGCCCATCTCCCGCTGGCAGCGTGATCTCACCGACAGCACAGTGCTGCGCAACCTGGGTGTGGCAGTCGGCTATTCGCTTATTGCCTATCAGGCGACCCTCAAGGGGATCGCCAAGCTGGAAGCCAACGACGCCGCCATGGCCGCCGATCTGGATGCCAACTGGGAAGTGCTGGCCGAGCCGATCCAGACCGTGATGCGCCGCTACGGGATCGAGAAGCCCTACGAGAAGCTCAAAGAGCTGACCCGTGGTCGCCGCGTCGATGCCGACGGGATGCGTACCTTTATCGACTCCTTGGCGTTGCCGGACGCGGTCAAGGTTGAGCTGAAAAAACTCACCCCTGCCAACTACATTGGCGACGCCCAGCGTCTAGTTGATCTGCTGAAATAAGCAGATAAATGACACGAGCGGGGCCCTGTGCATGATCTGTAACAGGGCCCCGGTTATTTTATCTGGCACCCTATACCCCGTTTGCAAGAGGGCTTGCCCGAGACTGGCAGCCGCCTCTGGCAAGACCTCTATTAACCGTTGTCGCTCCCTTTGACGAGAAGATCTATGTACCAACTCAATCTGGATATCGCTCATTTTCTTGAGCACTACTGGCAGAAGCGCCCGCTCCTTATCAAAGGCGGTTTTACCGACTTTCAGGATCCCATCAGCCCGGACGAGCTGGCGGGTCTGGCGATGGAAGAAGTGATTGAATCGCGTCTGGTCACCCGTTTCGACGGCAAGTGGGAGGCAGCCCACGGCCCCTTTGAATCTTACGACCAGCTGGGCGAAGAGAACTGGACCGTGCTGGTGCAGGCTTGCAACCACTGGGCCCCCGAGGTCAACGAGCTGGCGCTGCCATTCCAGTTCATTCCGGGCTGGCGCTTTGATGACGTGATGGTGAGCTTCTCTACCCCGCATGGCGGGGTGGGCCCCCACATCGACAACTACGATGTGTTCATCACTCAGGGGCTGGGCAAGCGCCACTGGCGGGTTGGCGATGCCACGCCGCGAAGCGAGTTTGCCGCCCACGCCGCACTGCTGCACTGCGAGCCGTTCGAGGCGATCATCGACGTCATCATGGAGCCTGGCGACATCCTCTACATTCCGCCCGGATTCCCCCACGAAGGCTACGCCATCGAGCCTTCCATGAACTTCTCGGTGGGTTTTCGCGCGCCGGATGCCAAGGCGCTGATCTCCTCCTTTGCCGATCACCTGATCGACAACGAGCTGCGTACCGAGCGTTACGGTGATGCTGACCTCAAGCCCCGTGCCCGCCACGGCGAGATCCAGCCCCATGAGCTGCACCGTCTGCGCGAGCTGATGCAGCAGGCCCTCGATGATGAGACCCTGTTCAAGGAGTGGTTCGGCACCATGATCTCCGAGGCCAAGCACGATCTGGACGTCAATCCGGTCGAGCAGGACTACAGCGCCGAGGAGGTGGCCGACCTGCTGACTCAGGGCGAACCGGCTATCAAGGTGCCGGGCCTGCGCACCGTCTGGTTCAGCGGCGAGAGCCAGCAGTGCTATATCGATGGCGAAGCCTGGACCCTGCCAAGCGAAGATGCGGCCGCCATTTCCCTGCTGTGTGACCAAGACATCATCACTCAAGCCGATATGGTGGAGCTGGCCGATCAGGCTGGTTTCCTCCAGCTGCTGACCCGTCTGGTCAACCGGGGTTATTGGTTTTTTCACTGAGCCACAGGGTTAAGCCAACAAAAAAGCGCCTGATGGCGCTTTTTTGTTGGAAGGCTGTTTATCAGATGACAGTTGTCGGATTGATCCTAACCGCTGCGCCGCTCAGAGCCCCACAAACTCAGGGATATGGGCACGACCACGGCTTTCGAGAAAATCGAGTAAAGCCCGAGGTGAACGCACCAATATCCGCTCTGGTGGGAAACCAACCTCGGTTACCAACCGATGGCAGTGCTCAACATCGCCAAGGGTAAACGCCACATGAGAGTCTGAGCCAAAGGTGAGGTAAGCCCCCAGATCACGCGCCGCTTCCACAATGGCGCGGCAGTTACTTTCGCTACCGGCGCGGGAGTGGCTAAAGGAGGAGTTGTTGAGCTCCAGCGCGACTCGGTATTCAGCCGCTGCCTTGACCACCGCCTGAATATCGATAGGAAACGCCGGATTACCCGGGTGGCTTAGCATATCAACGCGGCCACTCTTAATCGCGTTGATCATCGCTTGGGTATGGGTTGCCTTATCACATGGCGGAAATACCGGCTCGTGAAAGCCAGCCATGATCATGTCGAGGCGAGATTCGTAGCGCTCGGGGAAGTCAATTTCGCCATCGATGTTTTTAATGTTGGCCTCAATTCCCCGCAAGATACCGACCCCGTCAATCACCCGAGGCAACACATGCAGATTGACAAAATGCCAGTAGTGCGGGGCATCTGCCATCTCTGGGCCATGATCCGTGGTGGCGAACAGCCGAATCCCTTTGGCTTTGGCTATCGGCAGATAATCATGAATCGTGCTGTACGCATGAGTGCTGGCAACGGTATGGGTGTGGGTATCGACCGGGTACTTCATCTTATTTTCCCTTCTGACGTGAGATGGCAGCATAACAAAGTGGATGAGCAAGGGCCATGTCACCCCCTGCCATACCTTGTCACAAAATGACGAGAACCTGACATAGTATCGGATGGGTCAAATGGCATACTGCCGCCATCGATGAATACCTGAACTCGCATCGATAGCTTGCCATCAGGATGATGCAAGCTCCCTTTCCCCACCGTCGCCCCCTGCGACGGTTTTTTTTGCTTAACCCCCCCTATCGCGGCCATAGCGCAGACACACAGACAAAAAAACGCCCAACAAGCAGAACGCGAGTTGGGCAAGACTTAATGCTTAATTGCAGTGGCATAGATATAGAGTCCCCCATTGCTACTTAGTTCCCTGTTGCTCGGGATTTTTTCAAAAAACATTTTCATAACATTTCCCCCACATATTCTTGACACCCCTAATGATGAAACGTAGTTTTTAAACATTCGTTTAAGTGAGGTGTCCTGTGAGTAAAATTGATACCAAAAACCGTATTCTTGACGCCGCCGAAGTGCTGTTTGCCGAACGGGGATTTGCCGATACCTCTTTGCGCCTTATCACCAGTGAAGCCAAGGTCAATTTGGCCTCAGTGAACTACCACTTCGGCTCCAAGAAAGAGCTGATCCAAGCCGTGCTCGACCGTTATCTCAGCCTGTTTATGCCCAACTTAGATGCCAAACTGCATGGGCTGTTAGCCCAAGAGCAGCTTACCTTGCTGACACTATTTGAAAGTTTTGTCGATCCCTTAATGACGCTGGCGGCGGTTCGGCCCAACGGCCCTGCCCTCTTTATGCAGTTGCTTGGGCGCGGCTACATCGACAGCCAAGGCCACCTGCGCCGTTTTATTACCACTCACTATGGCGCTACCTTGCAGCGGATCATCCGAGCTATTTCGAAAGCTAACCCGGCCCTGTCGCCAGCAGACCTGTTTTGGCGGCTGCATTTCACCCTAGGCACGGTGGTGTTTACCATGGCGTCCGCTGATGCCCTGCGCGATATCGCCCAAGCCGATTTTGGTCAGCAACTCGATGTCGAGGGGCTGGTCCGTCACGTGATCCCTTATCTGGCGTCAGGAGTTGGGGCGCCGGTGGAGCCGGACAGGCTCCCCCTAGCCGTGTAACAAGCAACCATCCATGGAAACCGTGTAATAGAAGGAACTTCGGTATGATCACATTGCTTATCCTACTGGTGCTGACGATAGCGGTGGTGCTCGGTGTACCCGCTATCCGTAAAACGGTGGTCACCCGCCCCGTTTTTAGCACCTTTAAAAAGATACTGCCGCCGTTATCGGCCACCGAACGGGAGGCCATGGAGGCGGGCTCGGTCTGGTGGGATGGTGAGTTGTTTCGCGGTAACCCAGACTGGAAAATTCTGCTCGGTTACGGCAAAGCCGAACTGACCGCAGAAGAGCAGGCCTTTCTCGACCATCAGGTCGAAACCCTGCTCGCCATGGTGGATGACTTTAAGATCGTCAGCGAAACCAAGGATCTGCCAGAACCGGTGTGGGACTATCTGAAAAAGGAGGGCTTCTTCTCCCTGATCATCCCAAAATCCTACGGCGGCCGCGAGTTTTCGGCCATCGCCAACTCCACCATTGTCAGCCGCATCGCCACCAAGAGTCTGAGCGTCGCAGTCACGGTGATGGTGCCTAACTCTCTTGGGCCGGGGGAACTTCTGATGCACTACGGCACCCAAGCGCAAAAAGAGGCGTGGCTGCCGGGTTTGGCTAGCGGCAAAGAGGTACCCTGCTTCGCCCTGACCGGCCCTGAAGCGGGCTCCGATGCCAGTGCAATCCCTGACAAAGGGATCGTCTGCAAAGGGGTATACAGGGGGGAAGAGGTGCTCGGCATCCGCCTCAACTGGAATAAGCGCTATATCACCCTGGCCCCGCGCGCCACCGTGCTGGGACTGGCGTTCAAACTCTATGACCCTGAAAAGCTGCTGGGGGAGAAGGAAGAGCTCGGCATCACCTGCGCGCTCATTCCCACCAGCCACCCGGGGGTGCGGGTGGGTGATCGCCACTACCCCATGGGGCTGGCCTTTATGAATGGCCCCACCTTTGGCAAAGATGTATTTATTCCGCTCGACTGGATCATTGGCGGCCCTGATTACGCGGGGCGGGGCTGGCGGATGTTGGTGGAGTGTCTTTCTGCTGGGCGCGGCATCTCGCTACCAGCCCTTGGCACCGCCTGCGGTCACTTGGCCAGCCGCACCGCTGGGGCTTACTCCTATGTGCGCAAACAATTTGGCATGTCTATCGGCAAGTTCGAAGGGATACAAGAGGCACTGGCCCGCATCGGCGGTCTTACCTATCAGTTGGAGGGAGCCCGTCGCATGACGGCAGGCGCGCTTGATCTGGGTCAGGCGCCGGCCATCGTCACCGCGATTTCCAAATACCACATGACCGAAATGGCCCGCCAGCTGATGGATGACTCGATGGACATCCACGCCGGTCGCGCTATTCAACTCGGCCCGAAAAACTACACCGGCTACGCCTACATGGGGATTCCGGTCGCCATCACGGTGGAAGGGGCCAACATCCTGACCCGTAACTTGATGATCTTCGGACAAGGGGCCACCCGCTGCCATCCTTACGTGTTTGCCGAGCTGGAAGCGGCTGCCGATCCAGATATTGAGAGCGGCCTTGAGAAATTTGACGCCCTGCTGATAAAACACCTCGCCTTTGGTGCCGGCAATTTCGCTGGTGCTCTGTTCCAAGGGTTGACCTTGGGCCAGTTCAATAGCACGCCGGTGGCCGGTGAAACCACCCGCTACTACAAACAGCTGTCGCGCATGAGTAAAGGGCTGGCGCTGTGCGCCGACGTCTCCATGCTGATGCTGGGGGGCGAGCTTAAACGCAAGGAGATGATCTCCGCCCGTCTGGGGGACGTGCTGAGCCACCTCTATCTGGCCTCTGCCACCCTCAAACACTACGAGGATCAGGGCCGCATGGTTGATGATCTACCGTTCGTGCAGTACGCGGTGGAGCGTAACCTCTACCTGATTGGCAAGGCATTCGAGGGCTTCTTCCAGAACTTCCCGAACAAGGTAGTAGGGGCGGTGCTGGGGCGGGTCGTGTTCCCGTTTGGTATCGGCTACCAGATGCCGAGCGACGATCGCTGCCACGCCATCTGTCAGGCGATGATGACCCCCGGCGAGCTGCGCGACCGCCTGACGGCACTCTGCTACGTGGGCAAGGATGACGCGGACCCGGTCGGCCTGATGGAGCGGGCCTTCCAAGGGATGGTGGCCGTCTACCCTTACGAGAAGAAGCTGGTGCAAGCGCAAAAAGAGGGCAAACTCCCTCGTAAACTAGCCTTGCCGGAGCTGGTGGCCGCCGCGCTGGCAGGCGCCATTTTGAACAAGGAGGAAGCAGACAAGCTACTGGCGGCCGACGCGCTACGGGCTGAGGCCATTGGGGTAGATAACTTCGCCCCAGGCGAGTTGGGGGAGCAGGCCTTATCAGATCGGGTTAATGACGCAGCGTAGTGAGGCGTTATGGAATAAGAAGGCTCCTTTAGGAGCCTTCTTTATGCCTAGCCTGCCAGATACGCCCATTCGTCTATCACATCTACAGCCAAGCGCGCTGCAGTTTGCTATCTTGGCGGCCATACCTCGCGTTGAGAACCATCACCACCCATGAGCATTATTTTGGGCATCGACCCCGGATCGCGGATCACCGGATATGGGGTTATCCGAGTCATCGGCGGCAAAGCCGAATACCTAGGGTCTGGCTGCATCCGCACCGATTGTGGCGAACTGCCAGAGCGCCTCAAACAGGTTTATGACGGCGTCTGCGAGATCATCACCCAATTCAAACCGACCGAGTTTGCTATCGAACGGGTCTTTATGGCCCGCAACGCAGACTCAGCCTTAAAGCTGGGCCAAGCTCGGGGCAGCGCCATTGTCGCCGCGGTTAACGCCTATCTACCGGTGAGTGAATACTCCGCTACCCAGATCAAACAAGCGGTGGTCGGCACCGGCGGCGCCGCCAAAGAGCAGGTACAACATATGGTGACCCATCTGCTCAAGCTCTCTGCTACTCCGCAGGCGGATGCTGCCGATGCCCTCGGCGTTGCGCTGTGTCACCTGCACACCCGGCAGAGTCTGATTAAAATGGCAGGCCGCGCCAGCAGTTCGGTACGTGGTCGTTATCGTTAGTCGTTCCCCTGTCATGACGTCGCTCTGCTGCCAGCTGAGCGTTACGTCATGGCCGATGCTCGGTCGGGCACAACATTAAGCCGCCATCAAAAACATGAGAGCCACTATGCAGCAAGTCGTGTATGTCGCCAGCCCAGTGAGTCAGCAGATCCATGTCTTCTCTTTATTAGCCAATGGTGACCTGCAACTGCTGCAAACCGTGGCAACCCTTGGCCAAGTGCAGCCCTTGCTATTAAGCCCCAACGGCCAGTGGCTCTATGGGGCGCAGCGTCCTGACTTCGCGGTGGTGAGCTACCGCATCGGCCCTGATGGCCAACTGAAGCAACAAGGCATGGCACCGCTGGCGGGCAGCCCCTCCCACACGGCGATCACCCCCTGCGGCCGCTTTTTGCTGGCCGCCTCTTACGCCTTTAACCATGTGACTGTCTCTGCCATTGATGCCGCAGGCCAAGTGGCACCACCGCATCAACAGTGGGATGGGCTGCAAGCAGCACACTCGGTTACCCTGCTAAGCCGTACCCAGCCAAATGATCAGCAAGAGGTGCTGGTCGCCTGCCTAAAAGAGGATGCGATCCGCCGTTTTTTCCTCACCGAGCAGGGGACGTTACTGCCCCATCCGCGCGGCGCTATTCCCACGGCAGCAGGGGCTGGGCCTCGGCACTTGGCGCTGCATCCCACTCACCGCGATATCTATTGCCTCAACGAGCTCGACTGCACCATCAACCGCTATCAGCGTGAGGATGATGGCCAGATCACGCTGCGGCAACGGCTCCCTATGCTGCCTGCCGGTTATCAGGGGGAGCACTGGGGCGCGGATCTGCATGTCACACCAGATGGCCGTTTTCTCTACAGCAGCGAGCGGGCCAGCAGCCTGCTCACGCTGTTTGCCATTGCCCCGCACGATGGCAACCTGAGCCTGCTCGGCCACTACCCTACCGAGTCGATGCCCCGTGGCTTTGCTATCGATCAGGGGGGGCGTTATCTGCTGGCCGCAGGGCAAACATCGCACCATCTCGCCGTCCACCGGATCAATGAACACACCGGCGAGCTGACCCTGCACGGTCGTTATCCGGTAGGAGAAGGGGCCATGTGGGTGCGAGTGTTGACCCTAGCACCGAGCCCATCGGCCATGGCTCATGGGGGGTCCGCTGTGTAATCCAACCGATGCAGATGCAAGCGACCGGATAAAAAACGCGGCCACCCTGAGGTGGCCGCGTTTTTTATCTAGGGCGAGCGATCTCAATCCTTGGCGACATCCACCAGATTGTCATCGCGATGGGCAGGCAAGATCAGATTGAGCAGGATGGCGGCGACAGAGGCCAAACCGACCCCAGCCAAGGCGAAATCGCCAATCTTCATCTCCAGCGCCCCCACCCCGACCGTCAGGGTCACCGCCACAATGGCGATATTACGGGACACACCGAGATCGACCTTGGATTCCACCAAGGTTTTCAGGCCAATGGCGGCAATCGATCCAAATAACAGCAGCATGATGCCACCCATGACCGGCATCGGGATCGAGGTCAGCAGCGCGTTAAACTTGCCAAAAAAGGCGAGAATAATGGCAAACACTGCCGCCCAGGTCATGGTCACTGGATTAAAGTTACGGGTGATCATCACCGCCCCAGTCACTTCAGCATAAGTGGTCACCGGTGGGCCACCGATAAACCCTGCAAAGCAGACCCCAATACCGTCGCCCGCTAAGGTGCGGTGCAAGCCCGGATTTTTGGTGTAATCCTGACCCGTCACCCCACCAATCGCTAACACCCCACCGATATGTTCGATACAAGGGGCAATGGCCACTGGCAACATGAAGAGGGCGGCAGCCCAGTTGATCTCGGGGGTCGTAAAATGAGGCAGAGCCAGCCAAGGCGCATTGATCATGCCGTCAAAACTCACCTCCCCCATCAGTACCGCCGAGGCATAACCGGCTATTACGCCGCACAGGATAGGGATAAGTTTGATCCACCCCTTACAAAACACCGCCGCGATCAAGGTCACCGCCAGTGAGATCGCCGCCAGCGTCAATGCAGTGGTTGCCGGCACCACTTGCTCGCCACCGGCACGGCCCATTGCCATGTTACAGGCAACCTGAGCCACCGAGAGCCCAATCACCATGATCACCGGACCAATCACCACTGGCGGCAGCAATTTATGGACAAATCCCATGCCCCGCACTCGGATCAAGGCCGCCAAGATGAAATACATAAAACCGGCAGCAAACAGGCCAAACAGGGTGGAAGGGAGCCCCCATGTTTGGGTGGCATAAATAATAGGGGCGATAAACGCAAAGCTGGAGCCGAGAAAAATCGGCACTTGGCGGCGGGTGCACAGTTGGAATAACAGGGTTCCAACGCCAGCGCCAAGCAGGGCCATTGAGGGATTGAGACCGGTGAGCAGAGGCACCAGCACCATGGCACCGAAAGCAACAAACAGAATTTGCAGCCCGGCGACACTTTGCTTGACTAAGGAAAACATGGATGTCCTTAACTTTTTGATAACTGACAGGGATATTTCACACTTTTCAGCCATCACAACAGGCGTTCCAAGGGATGAAGTGTGTCATTTGACATCAACTTTAACCTTGTACTGCTTGATAAGGGCATGAAACTGGCTTTTTAGGCGGGATTCGCTGCGACAAGCATCGAGTACGCAATTTTACGCACTTTTGTAGTGGATACCAAACGTTTTTCCAGCGCTTCTGTATGATCGCCAAGCCAAGATGGCCCTGCCCTGCCGCACACACTGTCCTTGCTGGCCACCAGCAAGCTCATAGCAAAAAGGGGAGCGGCTGCTCCCCCTTACCATCGTCACTCACTCTTGGTGATGATGAGAACTTACACCCGACGATAGGGTAGATAGACCGGCTCCCACATCTGGCTCAAAATATGTTGCTGCAAATCTTGGCCAGTCAATGGATGGGAGGGGTCATTGCGGACGATGTCTTTGAGCACAGCCGTAGCCACATGGAGCGAGATGCTGCGCAGCTCGCTGATCCGCGGATAGACAGCGCCGCTGGCAAGATCCACGTCACTGACACACTCAGCTAATGCAAAGGCTGCCGTCGTGAAAATATCAGCACTCATTTCACTCAACTGACTAACGATGGCCGCCAGCCCCACCCCGGGGAAGATAAAGACGTTATTACCCTGGCCAACCCGATGATCCTGGCCAGCAAAATGGACATCTTTGAAGGGGCTGCCGGTAGCCACGATCGCCTTGCCATTACTCCAGCGATAGATATCTTCCGGCAATGCTTCGCAGTTAGCGGTCGGGTTAGAAAGTGGGAAGACCATCGGGCGATCACAGTGAGTCAGCATTAATTCAATGTGCTGCGCCTGGAAAGCACCACCAGCCCCGCTGGTGCCAAGTAACACGGTGATCGGCACATAGCGCAACACATCCGCCAAACTGGCACGCCCCGCCACTTCCGTGTCCCAGCTTGTCAGCAAGCGCGCAGGCTTAGCATAACGCTGCTTGTATTCATCAAGCCCCTCACGGTTGTCGCAGACTAACCCTTGGGTATCGAGGATATAAATCCGATCTCGCGCCGCTTGCAGGGCCATCCCTTCACGCACCAAACCAGCGCAAATCTGGTCAGCCACCCCGACCCCACCGGCGCCCGCGCCATACACCAGATAGTTTTGCTGGGCCAAACTCTCCCCTTTGAGCTTGACCGCGCCAATGATCCCCGCCAGCACGACCGCCCCAGTGCCCTGAATATCATCGTTAAACGACGGTAACACCTGCTGATAACGGGTCAGGTTGTTAAAGGCATTGGACTTACTGAAATCCTCCCATTGCAACACCGCATTGGGGAAATGACGCTTGACCCCAGCGACAAACTTTTCAATGAAGTCGTCATACTCTTTGCCGCGAATGCGCTTGTGGGGCTGCCCCAGATACATGGGATCATCGAGTAGGGCTTGATTATCGGTCCCCACATCCAGGGCGATGGGCAAGCAGCAGGCAGGGTGGATCCCCGCTCCCAAGGTATAGAGCGAGAGTTTACCAATCGGGATACCCATCCCCCCCACCCCTTGATCGCCAATCC
>NZ_PGGC01000184.1 GCF_002795305.1 Aeromonas cavernicola | reverse complement strand
TCGCAAGGGGTCTATTGCAGCAACGCCCAGCTGCAACAGCTTATCCCTGGCTTTCGAGTGGAGGCGGTAGACACCACTGCTGCGGGTGATACCTTCAACGGCGCCCTGCTGGCGGCGGAGTTGGCCGGCGCTGATTTCCACGCGGCGGTGCGCTTTGCCCACGGTGCCGCGGCGCTCTCGGTCACCCAGCTTGGTGCCCAAAGCTCCATCCCAAGCAAGCAAACGGTCGATGCCTTCCTGCTTGCGCAGGGGCGCTGATGGCAAATATCAAGGCCGTCGCTGCGCGGGCGGGCGTGTCAACCACCACCGTCTCCCACGTCATCAACCAGACCCGTTTTGTCAGCGATGCAACCCGAGAGCGGGTCTTCGCTGCCATGCGCGATCTCAACTATGCCCCGAGCCTAGTGGCTCGCAGCCTTAAGGTGAAGGAGACCAACAGTATCGGCATGTTGGTGACCACCTCCAGCAACCCCTTCTTTGCCGAGGTAGTGCGCGGGGTCGAGCGTTACTGCTTTGAGCAGGGCTACAACCTCATGCTAGGCAACACCGAAGGGCAGGCCGAGACGGCGCTGTCCTACCTCACCATGATGTTGCGCAAGCGGGTTGATGGCCTGCTGATCATGTGCAGTGAGGGGCAACAGGAGGTGTTTAACCAGCTTGATTGGCTCAAAACATTGCCGGTGGTGGTGATGGACTGGGGGATGGAAAGCAAGGATGTGGATCTTATCGCCGACAACTCTTGGCACGGCGGCTATCTCGCCACCCGCCATCTGCTGGCACTGGGCCATACCGCCATTGGCTGCATCACTGGGCCCCACCGCCGAGCCCCCGCCAGCCAGCGCCAGGCCGGTTTTTTACAAGCGATGCAGGAAGCAGGGATCACGGTCAATGCGCTGTGGATTCAGGAGGGCGATTTTGATTGTGCCAGCGGCTTTGCCGCCATGGCGCGGCTGCTGGCGCAACCGGTGCGTCCCACGGCCCTGTTTGTCTGCAACGACATGATGGCGATGGGGGCCATCAGCGCCGCCCATCAGGCAGGGCTGGTGATCCCCCGAGATCTCTCGATCGTCGGCTATGACAACGTGGCACTGGCAGAGTTTATGTCACCCCCGCTCACCACCATCAACCAGCCCAAGGAGGAGCTGGGACGCTTGGCGGTCACTCGGTTGCTGGCACGGATCAATGGTGAACAGGTGGCGAATAATATGATCACGGTAGAGCCAGACTTGATGATCAGGCAGTCAACTGCACCCTACCTCGGCCGACGCATCCCTCAATAACCATGCAACTGCACATCAGCGCTCATGCAGGGCGCTGCTGATCCTGCTGGTTATCCGGTGCGGGAAGCAGCCGGCCTAGCCCTAAGCGCTGCGCCAAGGGTTGCAACAGTAAGGTATGGCTCGAGGTATTAGGTAACCAATAGCGAATGGGCCACCCCTCTGCCAGCAACTCCACCGTGGCACTGCCGAGCTCACGCAGGGCAAGCGTACAACCTGCGCGTTTGATCTGAGCCAATAATCCCGCCTCATGGGGCAGACTCGGCAGCAGTAAAATCGGCATAGCGGCGCCATGTGCAGGTAAATGGGACAACACATGAACCAGCTGAGCGGGTGTATCAAGGGGGATTAAGAGCATGCTCCCTGAGGGGATTAACGGCTCTCGTTGCTGGAGCAGGTGCGCAATCACTTGCCCTAATATCCCCCCCTCATGCAGCCATTTCATCTCACAGGGGATCATGGCATCACGCCAACTGAGCGCTAATTGCCAAAGTGCTTCTCCCTCTTCTCGGTAAACGGGCACGGTTTGGATCACCAATGGTGACACCGCCATGCCCGCCAGCCAATCCCGTAGCTGACGTAACTGGTGCTGGGTGAGCAATTGTTGTTGGTACAAGGCGGGTTTAAACCAAACAACATCATCCACGGGGTCTTGCTTGGCTCTATTGAGCGCCAAAATAGCTTGCTCGTGTAAGATATCCGGCCGCTGTCCTAATTCTGCGCTTGCGACCCCCATCCGACACGCCAATAAAAAGCGGCCCTCTCGAGTGGTAAACTCAAAATGTAACAAGTGCCCTAAGGCTTGCAGGCGCACGTCAAGCTCGGGCTGCTCAGTACACACAATCACCGCGAACTCATCCCCACCTAATCGATAGGAAAAACCAGGCTGAAATTGCTGCAATTTATCTGCGACCGTCTGTAACAGACGATCCCCGACTTGATAACCTAATAAATCATTGACCTGTTTGAAGCGCTTTAGGTCGAGGACTACCAGGGTGAAGGGGCGATAGGCGGCGAGTAACTCGGTTAATTGCTGTTCTAATGCTCGCCGATTACCCAGTACGGTCAGCGGATCAAGCAGTGACAGACGACGATTGTGCATATTGGCCCGCAACAGGGCCAACACCAGCAGTACCCCCGTCAGCAGTAAGACCAACTGCCATAGCTGCACCCAAAATAATATGTGGCGGATCTTACTGACCGAGCTTTCCTGCTCCTGACCAGAGAGCAGCCGCTCGCCAATGGCCTGGATCTGATCCGTCGACGCTGAAATGTGCTGCTGTAAACGGGCTAGTTCGCTATTTTTCGCCAGCATCCCGCTGGTCATCTGCGGCTCTATCTGGCGGATCAACGCAAAAAGATGGAGCAAGACTTGGTCTAAACCATCACGCTTGCGGATCTCCTCCGTTTCACGGCTCACCAAGAAAATGTCCAGCCGATTCCAGAGCAGATCGTAAGCCAGACTGAGGCTACTTATCTTTAACTCACCTGCACGATAGAGTCGCAAACTATCCAAAAAACGCTGAGACTCCAGCATCAGCTGGCTCATATTCCAGTGGACGTTGCGGTAAAAGTTATCCACGAGTCGCTCTTGGCGTGTTGCAAATAAAGGCTGCATCCAGATGAGAAGAGAAACTGCGCGGTAATAACAACCAGCACTAGGTTGTGGCGTAAACGCTTCATCAATTAACAATCTCGATCCGTGTCACCTGCCACACCATGCTGTTGTGAATAGCTGGGATATCGAGTGTTGGGTGATCAGTAAAGGGAAGTAATAACCAGAGCGGTCCTTTATTACGGCGAGTGAGTGGCTGCCCATTCTCATAGCGCACTAGCGTCAAAGGCAGGTTGTCAAATTGGGTCAAATCCACCAGCTGCTGGTAGCCATTCAATCCTGATACGATCGCTTTTTTAGCGTCAGGAACACCATAAGCGGCCAATAGCGTTGCTAATGTAGGGCCCCGAAATTGGCGCGTACCCAGAGTCCAAGGGGTGGTTGTCGTAAACTCGATATGGGGCAACTTAGCCAAACTCGCTTCATCGACCGTACGCCACTGACCATCCGGTAACGCTAGCGTCATCAAGGCGGGGGCTGCCTGCAAACTAGCAGAGATCAAGATCAATAAAAAATAAGCAATCCATCGCTTTATGACAGTCATATCCTTCACACTAACAGTCTCTTAATGATGGCTGCCAGTGTGGCGACTTAAAGACCTGAATGCAACTGTGGGATTAGATAAAATATGAATGACTACAGCACGTTAGCACCGGTTAGTTGTCCCGCATCGCCATCCAGTCCTGAGCGCTGTTCGGCTTAGTCGGTTGTACACCGCAATGCTCGAGTAACTCATCCACAAACGCAGGCACCAGCAAGGAGGCGGGGCCGTAACGTTTCTCATCAAATTGGCTACTCACCTCGCTGTGCTCCAAGTTCAGCTCTAGGGTGTGGGCATCGTTCAAGCCAGCCTCGTGCACAAAACCAGCGGCCGGATAAACAGCGCCAGACGTGCCGATAGAAACAAACAGGTCACACTGGGCTAGGGCGCTGTAAATCTTGTCTAAGCCAAGGGGCATCTCACCAAACCACACCACATGTGGCCGCAAAGGCTGGGGGAACTGGCAACATGAACAGAGTTCATGCACTGCTAGATCGCCCAGCCATTCAATCACTTGCCCCGAATCAGGGCAGCGTGCTTTGAGTAATTCGCCGTGCATATGGATCAGGTTTTTGCTGCCTGCGCGCTCGTGCAAATTATCAATATTTTGCGTGACGACCGTCACTGAACCGGGAAAAATCCGCTCCAATCGCGCTAAGGCATAGTGTGCTGGATTGGGATGAATGTGAGGTTGTTGGAGCTGGTGGCGACGGGAGTTGTAAAACTGCTGCACTAATTTAGGATCACGTAGGTAACCTTCCGGTGTCGCCACATCCTCTATTTTATGGGCTTCCCACAAGCCATCAGATGCCCTGAAGGTCTTAATACCGGACTCGGCTGAAATACCAGCACCGGTCAAGATCACGATCTTTTTGACTGGCTTAACCATAAACAATGCCCTCGTTTCCCATCGGGATATCACCAGACCCTAACACAGGGAAGAAGCGCCGCTCTATTCGCCCTTGGTCTTAGGCTGCTGCCACGTTCCCTGCAAGATCCAACGGTCAAGCACCGTTAAATCGAGCCTGACAAACACCAACTCACGCCCCGTCACTAAAGTCAGGGGTAAACCAAGCGTCTTTAATAATCCCAGCATCGGCTGATTCTGAGCGAGGACTTCAGCGATCCACTCATTGATCCCTTCTGCGCGGGCGAGTAATGCCAATGCCAGCAAAATCCGTCTACCTGCCCCTCGTTGCTGGAAATGATCGGCAACAACACAGGAAAACTCGGCTCGCTCGGGGTGTTTTCGACGACGAATCGATTGTGCCATCGCCACCGGCGCCCCTCGATGGTCTAGCAGCATAAGACCCACTTGGTGAGCTGGGTTATAGGTCAGAAAGGGGGATAAGAGCGCTAACGATGGCGTACGCTTTGGCCCCATGAAGCGCAAGTACACGGTCTCTTCACTCAGCTTGCGATAGGCAGCCAAGACCTGACTGGGAACAGAATTCGAGAGCTCTTGTAAGAGGCAGACCTGACCGCCGACCATCATGGGTTGTGGTAAACAGGCGCGGCACAACGAGAGAGACCACCCAGCCAACGATTGCGCCAGACGGCTAGGCTGGGACGACCAACAAAAGTAGCGAGTCATTATTTACCAGCGTCCAATCACGCCTCGATCGGACCACACCTCACTATCGAGCAGATCAAACGGGTCATCCACGTAGAGGTCAATGCTCAGCTCCCTAGCGCGTGTGATAAAGCGACCCAATAGGGAGTCTGAGGTCAACGACTCCATATCGGCTAACATGCCATGTCCGAGTAGTAAGGCTTGCAAGGGAAGACGCTCAAGGAGCTCAAATGGGAGATGTTGCTGATTATCAAGCAGCAGGGCTAATTTACTACCGGCCAAACTGGCTTGCAGGACAAGAGCAAAACGTTCCACGGTTGTCAGCAGGTTATCACGTCGATGGATGAGCAACGTTAACTCACTGGGCTCACGTCCCCGCTGACTTAACCACGTTCTCAGCTGTTCCCAGCGAGCGGGTAATCCTGCCACGGCAAGCCAGAGTGGATCCTCCAATGGAGGATTAGAAAGTAGCGCCAGTTGGCCTTCAACATATCCATGCCAAGAACGGATGGTGCGTAATCCCCCCAAGCGCTGCTGCCGCTGCGGACCAAGATAAAGGCTTTTGAGCACGCGAAAAAGATCGTCCTTGGGCAGTGGTTTCGAGAAAGCCGCCATGATGTTAAATCCTGCATCATGCAATAGACGCCGAGCTGCATCGATGAGCGTTTGGTCGTGAGCCGATAATAATACGATAGGCAGGCGACTCTCTTGGTACTGAGGCTGATTCATCAGCACACTGATTGCATCATGCTCCGCCAAGCTCAAATCGCATACTAAAAGTTCGATGTGCTCTTCTGACAATACACGTACACACGCCGTCTCATCTTGAACCCAAGCGCAAGGCAACCCCATGGAGGCCAGCATCTGCTGAATTTGTGCGCCTTGGAACGGATGATCCTCTAACAGCAAGACCTGCGTACGGCTCAACCAATCACACCACTGTTGATAGCTATCCGCCAATCCGCCCAACCAGTCACTCTCAATGCTATAAACACCAGGATGTGAGCGTTGTAGATGAGGTAGATACGCCTTCCCTTCATGGGCGGCTGGCGCATAAAGTGCAATCGCTCCCGTTGAAAACAACCCATCCCATTGCCAGCAAGTATCTGGCCGAATGCGTCTCACACAGACATAAGAAGGCAAGCCAGCCGTACTGACGGATTCATACGCCACGCTATCTAATGCAAACAAGGTGATGGGGTAAAAACCAGGAATATCAGGCTCTTCCGAATCGAGAAGTGCCATTAGTTCTTCATCAGTGATGATCATGTAAAGCTCTCTTGCTCGGATGCTGGAAATACCTACAACCAGCCCGACACAACAGGGCTCACGCTGATGTCCGGCTGCTACTCTCGTGCAAAATGGAAGTGTAAATGGCCGCTATTTTGACGGCCTGAGTGACCTAGCGCAATCTGTCCTCGGTTTAATCATTATCCTCTTTCATGAAAATATCCATGCGACCAACTCGACGGCCACTGTGTCGCTATATCGGTGAAGGTTCCCCTATTGCTTGTACTCGTCACCATCGATTTCTATCAGCTGATCATCAACTGATGACAACGTTCAACTCGGTAGCCACCTCATGAAATTAAAATGTAAGCCCCGTCACAATATTGGTCACTCAGCCCATGAGACAGATGTAATAGCCGTCAAAATCATCAATAAAACGTCAATTAATAACATCAAGGACCTATTAAATTTGAGAACTTGTAATTGCAGCACCCTAATAAATTAAAACCTAATCAACTAGGATGTTCAAATCCCCCACATTGCCATATGTCTCACCAATCATATTAACACACCCAACACTACATGTTGGGAAAAATCCTACATAAAAGATTGATACACGATGGTAGCATACGAAAACTTAGCCATGCAAATCACATGGATAATGAATTTTATATGTAGCCTAAAAATATAATTTTTTTCAATAATAGATGGCCAGCACCGCATCAGTCTGCAAGCATGAACAAAGCGTCGTATATAAAGGAGGGATGTCTAATAATGCGACCTCGCCACCAACTTTAGTATTGATTAATACTGATTTGGTCTTGGTTTTACTTTCCTGTCGCGCTCAACAGTTCCATATCAAAATATATTTTGATGCGGTTAATAAAAGACACACGTATCTCTCAGATACCTAGCATAAGGACTTTTGTACAAAAAAGTATCTATTGTGGCGTGCTAATTAAGCACTCCCACCAAACAACAAAAAGCCTTATAAAACACACATAAATTAATAACATATGATGAAAATCGCATTTTATTTTATATAAAATACTATTGCGTGAGTTCATTTTAATATGCGTACGTTGAAAAAGCTGACGCTGAGAATGGCAAATCTGGATTGTCGCTCAGACCTTGAATCATATCAAAAATCCCTCTATCAAGCATTTTGTGAATATCCTGCTAGCCGTTTCGAAGGAATGTGGCAGGTATATTCAGAGCAGCAGCAAATTGTGACCAATGTCGCATATAGTGGTCAATGCATCTTATTTGCTGAATATGCGAATGAATTAATTGGTGCGCTATCTATCAACATGGATATGACTCATCAACTCCAAGCGGAAATGATGGGATTTACTATTCCAAACAAAAATCCAACAACCGCTGAAGTATTAGTATTGTTCTCTACCAAAACCATGGTTGGGCGCGATTTAGTGGTTGCCAAACTGATTGAATCTGCGCAGACCATCCTTCACCAGCATGGTATTAAACACCTGTGGGCAACCTGTCGAAAAAAACACTTACGCGGTTATCTCAGCTTAGGGTTTTCCAATAGAAATACCGTTATTTTTAACGGCGAAGAGAGATTTTTACTGGCGTTAAATTTATGAGTGTTAGGTCATGACATTTGTCGCTGGTTCATGGTCTATCACATTCCATTATCCGTCACATATTGTCGTACCACCTCTAATAACAGCGGTATGTGCTGCCGCAATATTTCAGCAATTTGATTTTCCATTTTTGGGAGTTCTTCATGGTTGATGTAGCGATCGTTGGCATTGGTTGTCGTTTTGCCGGTGGGGTTAACAGCCCTTCAGAGTTGTGGCAGTTTTTACTCAACAAAGGGGATGGCATGGTCGAGGTACCCGCCGAGCGGTGGAACCTTGACCGTTTTTATGACCCAGACCCAGACGTTCCCGGCAAAATGTATGTACGTCGCGGCGGATTCCTGACTGACTCGCTAGAAGCGTTTGATCCTGAATTTTTTGGTATCTCCCCCCGTGAAGCCTCCATCATGGACCCCCAACAACGACTGTTGCTGGAGGTGGCGCAAGAGGCACTGGATGACGCAGGTCACGCCGGCCGTGTGGCAGGCCGACCGGTCGGGGTTTATGTCGGTGGTTTTACCGCAGATAACATGGCGGCCCGTCACGCCCAATCGACCCGCCACGCCATCTCCATGCACACCCCCACCAGCAGCACCTACACCATGTTATCAAACCGCCTCTCGTTCGCGTTTGACTTACGTGGTCCCAGCATGACCATCGATACCGCCTGCTCCTCCTCACTGGTCGCCCTGCACGAAGCGGTGTCCGCGCTGCAACGGGCAGAAATCGAAATGGCGCTGGTCGGCGGGGTCAACGCCATGATCCGGCCAGAGACCTTCATCTCAATGTGTAAAGGCCACTTCCTCGCCCCTGATGGCCGCTGTAAAACGTTTGATAAACGCGCCGATGGCTATGCCCGTGGCGAGGGCGCAGGCATCGTCGTGCTGCGACCATTAGCCCAGGCCCAAGCCGATGGTGATCGGATCTACGCAGTGATCAAGGCAACCGGTGCCAACCAAGATGGACGCACGCCCGGTATCACGGTGCCCAACCCCGAGGCGCAAGCCGCCCTGATCCAAGAAGTGACTCAGCGCTCCGGTCTTGATCCAGCGCAGATCGGCTATGTCGAGGCTCATGGCACCGGCACGGCGGTGGGTGATCCGCTGGAAATGGCGGCGATTGGCAAGGAGCTGGGGGCGGTGGCAGGGCGCCATAGCCCCCTGCGGGTCGGCTCCATCAAGCCCTCCATTGGCCATACCGAAGCCGCGGCAGGGGTGGCCAGCGTGATCAAGACCGCCCTCACCCTCTACCATCGCACTATTGTGCCGCAGGGGTGGCTCGATGAACTCAACCCAGCGATCCCGTTTAGTGAGTACCAAGTGGTGGTGCCGTTACAGGTCGAGCCATTCCCGCCACAATATGAACTGCCCGCCGCCGCCATTAACGGCTTTGGCTATGGTGGCACTAACGCCCACGCCATTTTGGTGGCGCCGCCTGCGGCACTCACCGATGTATCTGCGCCACGCGCGCGCACCGAACTGGCACGCCTCTTCCCTATTTGTGGTCGTAATGAGGTCGGTGCCCGTAGCTTCGCCAAAGCGGTACTCAGTCAGGTGGCCAGCCAGCCATCGCTGACTGAGGTCGACGCACTGGTTGATCAACTCTGGACCCGCCCCGCGCACCAGCCCACTCGCTTTGCCGTGCCCTATGCTAGCACCGAGGATCTACTGGCCCGCTTGCGCGAGCTGGCCGATGGTAAGGGCAAAAGTAGCCAACGGATCTTGCCAGCAGGACGCCAAGTGGTGTTCGTACTCAGCGGCATGGGCCCACAATGGTGGGGCATGGCGCGCGAGTTAATTGAGCGGCCAGGCACATTTTCTCGGGTTGCCCACCAGATTGACGAGCAGTTTACCGCCATTTCCGGTTGGTCCATCCTCGCCGAACTGCGACAAGATGAAGCCCACTCGAAAGTCCACACCACCCAAATCGCCCAGACCGGTAACTTCTTAGTACAGGTTGCACTGGCGGCTGAGCTGGCCGAACTGGGCATTCATCCCGCCGCCATCGTTGGCCATAGCGTCGGTGAGGTGAGTGCCGCCTACCTCAGTGGCATGTTAAGTCTGCGCGAGGCGCTGACGGTCTCTTACCACCGTGCTCGCTTGCAGGCGGTGCAGGCTGGTACCGGCAGCATGTTGGCGGTTGGCTTGGCAGAACAACACGTACTGACCCGCTTACGCCAAACTCGAGGGATCGAGATCGCTGCCGTCAACAGCCCAGCAGGGGTGACGCTGGCAGGGGATACTCACGCCCTGCTCGACTTGGCTGAAGAGCTGACCCAAGAGGGGATCTTCAACCGCATGCTGAAGGTGGAGGTGCCCTACCACAGCCACCTGATGGACCCGATCCTCGCCGAGCTACGCACCGTCCTCCGTGATCTGCAACCTAAGTCCCCCACCCTTGCGCTCTACTCCACCGTGACCGGCGCCAAGGTGACCGGCAACGGGCACGATGGCTGGGGCGCCGATTACTGGCTGCAGAACGTGCGCCAATCGGTGCGCTTTGCCGATGCCATCGGCGCGCTGATTAGCGATGGCTTTAGCGCCTTCTTGGAGGTGGGCCCACATCCGGTGCTCTCTGGTAACGTGCGAGAGATCCTCGCCGCCCGTGGCGAGACCGGCCGCAGCGTCGCCACCCTCTATCGCAACCAACCCGATAGCGAGAGCCTGCGCACTCTGTTGGCGGAGCTCTATACCGTCGGAGCATTGGATGATCAGTTGCCTCCCGGCGGCTTACTGGGCGCGGTCCGCCATCAGGATCTGCCCCGTCACCTATTCCAACGGATCACCTTGTGGAGTGAAGAATCATCCGCTCGCCGCGATCGTCTGGGGGATGCGGGCACCAAGGTGCTACCCGGCCATCGGACCGAGGCACGTCAGCCCGAGTGGGAGTGTGATGTCAGTGTCGGGATGCTGCCTTGGTTACCCGATCACGTGGTGGCTGATGCCGTCTTGTTACCTGGCGCCGCCTATCTGGATGCCGCGCTGGCCGCGGCGGTCAACGTCACTGGGCGTGAACAACCGATACTAGAGGATATCGAGTTCATCGCTCCGCTGATGGTGGGCCAACACGAGGCGCCGATCTTGCGCTGCTCGGTAGATGAAGCGACGGGCCGTTTCCAGATGCAGAGCCGCAACGCCGATGAGACGGAATGGACCTTGCGTGCCAAAGGGCGGATCGTCAATGCCACCTGTAACCCCGCCATCGCCGAGCAAATCGCCGTGCTCAAGGGGGAATTGACCACCCAGGTCCAGGGGCGCGATCTCTACGACCAATTAGCACGCGCAGGATTACGCTACGGCCCCAGCTTTCAGCAAATTCAACAAGCGCGGGTTGGTGAGCATGCCGTACTCGCTACCCTCAACGGGCGGATCGCCGGGGATCGCCACCAGGCCCACCCTGCGGTGGTCGATTGCGCGCTGCAGTGTATGGCAACCTTGGCCGCAGGCAGCCACGCCGATGGCCCCGTGGTGCCCGCGGCGGTG
>NZ_PGGC01000183.1 GCF_002795305.1 Aeromonas cavernicola | reverse complement strand
GGCGGTAGCGTGAGATTTAGTGACGCTACTCCTTGCTCAGAAAGGTGGGTGTCCCAGATTTTATTACGCCCCATACAGAAAGGTGGATGTCCCAGATTTTTCTCATGGGTTGCTACCAGCGCGGGTCAAGTGAGCATATTGGAAGCTGTGATCCACGGGCGGTAGCGTGGGATTTGGTGGTGATACGCCTCACACAGAAAGGTGGGTGTCCCAGATATTTGGTGGTGATACGCCTCACACAGAAAGGTGGGTGTCCCAGATATTTGGTGGTGATACGCCTCACACAGAAAGATGGGTGTCCCAGATATTCATACGCCCGATACAGAAAGGTGGGTGTCCCAGATTTCCTGGCGTGGGATTCGGAGGCGTTATGCCTTGCTCATAAAGGTGGGGGTCCCAGATTTTTTCCAAGTTTATCCGTAATCATTTACATTTAGTAAATTAGGCAAATGGAGTAATAAATTGACTTCAAGTTACATAGAAAAAGTTCATCTGAAAAAATTTCGTCAATTTTCTCTTTTAGATGTTGAATTTAACAAAGGATTTAATTTTATTGCTGGACCAAATGGTTGTGGAAAAACATCTATTCTTGCCGGGATATCTCACTGTTTGAACAGTGATTCATTTAAATATTCCAGATTTCAAGAGAACGCTGAATTCTGGGTTGACATTACTCACTTGGGACAGAAAAAAAGAATCGGTCTTGGGGAAAACTCCATAAATAGCGAAGGATATAGACAGCAGGCGATAAATTCATGGAATTTTCCGGAAGAAGAAAGGGGGCGAGAATCTATTGTAATATACCAGACTAAAGATAAATTGAAGGGTTTTTGCCCATTATTTATTGGGGCAGAGCGTAGCATTAAATACAAACAAATAAATGGAATGACTCGTGAACAAAACACCGACCAACAAATTCAAGAATATAAATCTAACAATACAAATTCTCTCTATGGCGAGCAAAGCACTAATATTAAGCAGTGGTTTGTAAATCGATATTTCATGATAGATAAAGAATGGGCAAAAGAGGAAAGAGAAAATTGGTTCAGACTGATTGAAAACCTTCCTTTATTAGCGCCATTCAATAGTAACTTCTCATATGTTCGCACCGGAAAAGATCTTGAGCCAATTTTTTCAATATATGGTGAAGAATGTTACATGGAAGAACTATCCGCAGGATTCCAAGCTGTACTGTCAATAATCGCACGTATATTTGAATGGATTGAAGGAACAAGAAATGAAGGTGATAGATTAGCCCAAAATGCCACAGGCTCTGTTTTGATAGATGAGCTTGATTTACACTTACATCCTGAATGGCAATTTACATTACGCGAAGGCTTAGGTAGTTTATTTCCCAATATTCAGTTTATAGTAACAACTCACTCCCCACACTTACTTTCATCAGCTAAAGAGAACGAAGTTATTATAATGGGGAGAAAATCGACACAGAATGAATACATTCTTAGACCAACACCTAAAAAATTCTCAGGATGGAATACAGACCAAATACTTTCTGAAGTAATGGGGGTAATTAGTTTAGATAATAAAGACTATGAAAAGCTTATTTCCGAAGCTTTTGATAAAGTTGAAGAGCGCTCGATTGATGGATTAAAAACTGCAATTAACAAGTTATCTGAAATCGCTCACCCTAGTGATTCAATATTAACAATATTAAATGCAAAATATGCTTCAATGGTTGCATTATCAGATGATTAAATTAAATAGAAAACCTAAACCAAAAATACTAATACAAAATGAAAAGACATGGTCGTCAAATTTAATGGCAGCTATTGCTTCTCATGGTGGCTACTCTAAAATCCCAAAAGAAAAAAAAGAACCATTAATAAATCACTACAAACACAAAGATATTAAGAGCAATCTATTTGAAAGTTCACGTCAAAAATGTGCATTTTGTGAGACAAAACCAGGAGAAAGTGGAAACATTGAGGTGGAACATTTCGCACCTAAAGCCATTTATCCTAATTTAACTTTTGAATGGAGTAATTTTTTACCCTGCTGTCGAAAATGTAATGGTTCGAAACTAGATCATGATACCGTTCAAGAACCTATAATTAACCCTTACAATGTAGACCCAGAAGATTTTTTTGATTATCAGGATATACGGATTACGGCTAAAAACAACAATGCCATAGGTAAATTAACCATAGACACATGTGGATTAAACTCTGTAAGGTTAATGGAACCGAGAGCAAAAATATTAATCAGCCTAAATAGTTACAGCCAATCATTAGAAGATGCTATTACTAATTATAAAAATGCAGACACAGCAGCAAAGAAAACCATTAGAAAAAGGAAAATAGCAGAATCTTTAGAAATAATAGAGAAGTTCACACAACCAACCGAGGTATTCTCTGGTTATTGTAAGTTTTATTTGAAAACATGTGAGCCATTTAATATGGCGAAGAAAATAATTGAAGAATAAAAAAGACGACCATCCGGTCGCCTTTTTATTTTCTATCACTTTCCCAATCAGGAAATATCACCGAGCCGGTCGCTTGGCTGCTCCGCCTTTGGCGGCAGGTTTGGTAGAGCCGGCGCGGGTCGGGGCCTTACCCTTATGGGCGGGTTTCCCCTGCCCTGCGGGCTTGCCCTGACCTGCGCCTTGGGAAGCTGGCTTGCCGTTGCCAGCCCCTTTGCTGAACTGGGAGCCTACTGGCTTGCCATTGCCCGCCTTGCCGCCCTTGCTGGCGGCAGGGGTGTCGTTACGAGCCTTGCCTTGCGAGGCGGCAGCCACTGCGCCCTTACCGCCAGTCGCCTTGTTACCAGCCCCATTGCCACGCTGATGCACGATATTACTGTGGCGCGTCAGGGCCGGTTTCAGCCCCTTGTTGGTGCTGCGCGAAGCCACCGCCTCACCACGCCCTTCCGCTGGCACCAGACAGCCGGGGCCGTTGCCAATCAGGTGGCCCTTGCCCATTTTGATCAGAGCTTCGCGGATCATCGGCCAGCCAGCCGGATCGTGGTAGCGCAGCAGCGCCTTGTGCAGGCGGCGACGGCGTTCCCCTTTCACCACAAACACGTCCCCGCCTTGGCGGCTCACCTTGTTGAGCGGGTTTTTCTCGGTGTAATACATGGTGGTGGCGTTGGCGAGCGGCGACGGGTAGAAGTTTTGCACCTGATCGAGCTTGAAGTTGTTGGTCTTGACCCAGAGCGCCATGTTCACCATGTCTTCATCGGTGGTGCCCGGGTGGGCGGAGATGAAGTAGGGGATCAGGTACTGCTGCTTGCCCGCCTCTTTCGAGTATTTGTCGAACAGCTCCTTGAACTGGTAGTAGCTGCCCATGCCCGGCTTCATCATCTTGGAGAGCGGACCTTCTTCGGTGTGTTCCGGCGCGATCTTGAGGTAGCCGCCAACGTGGTACTTGGCCAGCTCCTTGATATAGCGGGGATCTTCGACCGCGATGTCGTAACGCACGCCGGAGGCGATCAGGATCTTCTTGATCCCCTTCACATCCCGCGCCTTGCGATAGAGGTCGATGGTCGGGCTGTGGTCGGTGTCCATGTGCGGGCATATGGTGGGCCAGACGCAGGAGGCGCGACGGCAGGTCTGCTCGGCTTTGGGGCTCTTGCAGCGCAGTTTGTACATGTTGGCGGTGGGGCCGCCGAGATCCGAGATAACGCCGGTAAAGCCCGGCACCTTGTCGCGGATATCTTCGATTTCTTTGAGGATCGACTCTTCCGAGCGGCTCTGGATAATGCGCCCTTCGTGCTCGGTGATGGAGCAGAAGGAGCAGCCGCCAAAGCAGCCGCGCATGATGTTGACCGAGGTCTTGATCATCTCAAACGCCGGGATCTTCTCGTTGCCATAGGCCGGGTGCGGCACCCGCTGGTAAGGCAGGCCGAACACGCCATCCATCTCGTCGGTTTCCAGCGGGAAGGCGGGCGGGTTGACCCAGATGATGCGATCACCGTGCGCCTGCGCCAGGGCGCGGGCACAGCCGGGGTTGGTCTCGTGGTGCAGAATGCGCGAGGCGTGGGCGTAAAGCACCTTGTCCTCTTTCACCCGCTCAAACGCTGGCAGCTTGACGTAGGTCTTCTCCCACGGTTTCTGCTTGGGCGGCTGCACCAGCACGGGTTTGGCCTCCTGCGCCACCGGCGCCACCCCTTCGTCATCTGAGCAGGGCGCCCCTTCCATATAGGGGTTGATGATGGGATCGATGCGGCCAATTTGGTCGAGCTTGCTCGAATCCACCCCGCGCCAGTCCGGCAGCGGCTCCTTGCGGATCACCGCGGTGCTGCGAATATTTTGCATGGTGTCGATGGTCTCGCCGCCTGCGATGCGGTGGGCCACTTC
>NZ_PGGC01000182.1 GCF_002795305.1 Aeromonas cavernicola | reverse complement strand
TCACCTCGGCGAACAACAGGGGGGAACACACCCAACGCGCCGCCCCGAGGCCGGTTAACAGGCGTAGGGTGCACCAAGCGCAGCGCATTGCACCGCGGTAACACACCCCAGCCTATTCGGGGCAAAGATCGGGCGGGTTGCTATCTCGCAGCCAACCCCTCGCCCGCCCCATGGCGAGAGCAAATTGTCGCCCCTATGCAACAGGTGTCATCAACATGTCTTCATAGGTTAAATAACACTGTGAATACAACCGTAAGCGACACATATCCCTATCGGGGAGCACTTTTATATTGAAGTGCCTGATAGAGTTATAAAAGCAAATCAATATTTATTATAAACAGTTATATTTTTAATTTTAATTGCGCCATATGTGAGGGTATCCAGAAATGACTAAGTTAGAAACCAAAAAAATTGGCGTGGTATTTATACATGGCTTCACGGGTAATGCTAGTACATGGATTAATGAGTCTGGTAATCACTTTTGTGAAATGCTGTCATCTGAACAGGCGATTGGTGAGGTATTTGAATTTTTTGAGTTTGATTACTATACCCAAGTACTAGATGTTTTTAAGTCAGCCCCTGTACAAAACCTCAAAAAGATCCTGAACAAAATCCCATTTGTAAACCTTGAGACAAAGGTGAAAAAAAATAAACCAATCCGCTATCTTAGCAATCTTTTAAATAGCTATCTACGTACTGAACTCGATGATTTCAATGAGGTTGTTCTTATAGCTCATAGTATGGGTGGATTAATTGCTAAAGATCATATTCTCAATTATGTTGAAGGTGAAGGCCCCCGGCCAATTGGATATATCTCCATCGCGGTCCCACATAAAGGCTCTATAGGTGCTTTGTTGTTATCCCCAACTGGCAATATAAACATTAAAGAGATGCAACCCCTATCAGAATATTCTGATAACTTAAATATGGAATGGTGTGAACGTCGGAATGAGTTACCCAAAAGCGTATATCTAATTGCTACACATGATGAATGTGTTCCAGAAGTCAGTTCCTTACCATATAAGGTGAAAAGTTCAGATTGGTTTACTCTTGATTATGATCATACAACGATTTGTAAACCTAAAAATAAAAATGAACATGTTTTTAAACGAGTAAGAAAATTTTTAGATGATATAGCCTACCAAAAACGAATGGAAAGCGTTGCCTCCATTGAATACTATGGGGAAGATAATGATTTAGACAAAGAAGTCTTTGTTATAAAACTAATTCTTTCTGAGATTGGAGAGATGGGAATTGAAGATGCAAAAGCATCATTTTTCCATGCTGAAATAATATCAAAAGCAGCTAATCGAGTTGATAGACAAAATTTATCTGAACTACAAAATAAAGTTTTAAGTATTTATCGCCACACTTACAACTCGAATAAAGACAAATCAGCCGATGACATATTTAATGCTGTGCACAAAGAATTAAGAGCAGAAGATCAAAACCTGCTTTTTTGTGCAATGAAATACATAAATTTCATACACAAAGGTGGTTTACTTCATCAGATGGCTAATAAATGTGATCGAACCATAATTTGGGATGAGAAAATTTCAATCGACGATATTCGGGAGCGAATGTCATGAATAACACCTCAAACTTTATTGACTTCAGAGAAGACATTTACGTTGCACTGTACAGACGATGGCTAATTGTTGACATTTTAGGAAGAGATAAAAAAGATAATTTTGTGCTCACAATGCAAAAAGGTGCACTTTTTGATTATCTACTTAAAAACCCTAAAGATATGCATTCATTCCTTGTTTCCTTTGATCGTTTGCATGAAAACAGCCCTTATGAGGATATTTTATATAAAAATGATGCAGAGTTTGGGTCTTATCAAGATGTTTCTGAATTTCTACAGAGTATGCTGGTACTGGAAGCCGCAGGATATATTGAAGTTAAAAATATTGGATTAGACTTTTTCATCGCATCTAAAAAACTCCTTGTTGAGATAAAAACTGCCCAGGTTGATAGTTGGAAGACAAGCCTTTCTCTTCTTAAACCGCTTGTCGGTAAGTCTCTAAATATTCTTCAGAAAAACTGCTTGAGGTAACAATGGAACTGAGCCCATATTTATTGGTTAAAAAATTAGTTGTTAAAGGTATAAGCTCAAACTATACGGCTGATTTTAAGGAAGGCCTTAATATAATTTGGGGCGATATGGATTGTGGTAAATCAAGTATTTTGAATCTTATTGATTACTGCCTAGGCGGTAGTAACTCAAGTCTGCTCTACGAAGAAATCGCCACTAGAGGACGAACCGCACAACTTGAAGTAGACCTGAATGGTACAACATGTACATTTGAACGTACTATATCAGATGCTAGTGGCGCAATTAAAGTTTATATGTGTGATATTGATGAATCTAGCAGTGCATTTCCCATGCTTATGGCTGGGTCATCAACACAAATAATGCCTGACGGTTGGATATCAGATTTTATTTTAGATTCATTGGGCATTGCTAAAGTTAGAATTAAAGAATCTCGTTTACGAGATGATGCTAACTCGGATAGACTTAGCTTCCGTGATTTAATGAAATTGCTTTATTTAAAGCAGACAAAAGTTGGGGCTGACAGCTTGTTAAACTATGGTAACATTCCATTGTTTAATAAAAATGTGGAAGTTCAAAAATTTGTATTCAATATACACGATAATAAAATCGCAGAATTGAATCAAGAGCTAGGTTTGGAGGCTAGCGAGTTAAATAAAATAAGAACTAGCTATGCTGCGATATCTAAGTTTTTAGCCGACGTTAAGATATCCACTGAAAATGTATCCATTGACGATGCATTACATTTTGTAGAGTCTGATTTAGAAACACTGAATGAAAGTGGAGAGACTTTAAAACGGGACTATAAATTTGCCACCGACCTTGCATTGTCTATGGCAGGAGAGATATCTGAGCTCAAAGAATTATTGGCAGATAAAAATAAAAGGATTGAACAAAACCTTGTTAAATATAGATCTTTTTCAAGTCTAAAATCTACTTATCAAAACGATTTAGAAAATTTGAAAATATCAAAAATAACTAGGGATAGTATTTCTTTAGACATGCTAAAGGAACACAAACTTTCCTGCCCGTTATGTCAAAGCAATATCTCAATTGCCACAGAACATTTAAACAATGAAGTGATTGATGCTGAAGTAAAATCTATAAAAAATCGAATTTCTGGGGTTCAACATATTTTGGATAACACTTGGAAACAAAACCAAGAATTAGAAAATGAAACGAATGCCATTACCGATACATTAAAAGAACTATCTATAAATT
Organism: Aeromonas cavernicola; assembly: GCF_002795305.1. Classification (GTDB taxonomy): domain Bacteria; phylum Pseudomonadota; class Gammaproteobacteria; order Enterobacterales; family Aeromonadaceae; genus Aeromonas; species Aeromonas cavernicola. The sequence continues at coordinate 4,186 of NZ_PGGC01000182.1, read as the reverse complement.
TTGACAAACTAAACATTGAAAACATCTCAGCATTATTAAAATCCATTGAGGCAATAGAAAAGCAGAAAGTTGAGTTGCGTGTAAAAATAGCGCAATATAAGCGAGATATTGCCATTAATAATAAATATCATGATTTATCCAGAAGGATTGAAAGTAAAGAGTCTGTAGTGACCAGGCTTAAACAGAGCCTTAAAATAGCTCAAGAAGCTTTGGTAGGTCTGGATACTGTTGTTGATGAACTATCAGAAGTATTTAGAACATACGTTAAAAATAGCGGGCTACAAAATGTAAGAGATGTATACCTAGATAATAAGTTTGTACCACACTTTAGAGGTATGTCATATTACAACCACTCATCTGGTGGAGTTAGGACTATTACATCTATTTTGAGCTTTACCACACGGCTTAAGTTTTTATTAATGACGTCTGGCAACCTTCCTACTTTTCTGATGGTCGATACCCCAGGCCAAAATATTGGCAGGAACGTGCGGGATGATGAGGATTCTGAATTCTCAGATCCCGTTGTCTATGACAAAATTTTTAAACGTTTCTCCGACATTTGCGATTATGCAAAACAGCATGAAAGAAAATGTCAAATTATAGTCGTTGATAACGATTTACCAAAATTCTTAAAAGAGAGTGATAATTTCCATTTAGTAAAACGATTTAGTAAACATAGTGAGATTTTCGAAAAAGGTCTGATTAACGACTATTGATTTAGACTTTAATGATTTTATTGCCGACAAATATCCCTAGAGATCCAATCTTTTCACTGTATCACCCCCCATAATCAGATTCACATTAAAACAAAAACCGCAGCCCAAGGGCTGCGGTTTTTGTTTGGCTCAACCTGTTGACACCCACAGGGCAACTCCCCTTACGCACGGCGCCAGCTGGTCTTGCCGGCGCTGTCTTCCAGCACGATACCCATCTCGGTGAGACGGTTACGGGCGGCGTCGGCAGCGGCCCAGTTCTTGTCGGCACGGGCCTGATTGCGCTGGGCGATCAGTTGCTCGATCTCGGTCACTTCGTCGTCGGCTTCGTCACCCTTGAGGAAGGCGTCCGGATCCTGTTGCAGAATACCGAGCACGGCGCCCAGCTCGCGCAGACGGGCGCCCAGCGCGGCGGCAACGGCCATCTCTTCACCCTTCTGGCGGTTGATTTCGCGCACCAGATCGAACAGGGCGGAGTAGGCTTCTGGGGTGTTGAAGTCGTCATCCATCGCCTCAACAAAGCGGGCGACCTGCTCGTCGCCACCGGCAGCAGAGGCAAGCGGCAGATCACGGAGGGCGGTGTACATCCGCTCCAGCGCGGCGCGGGCTTGCTTTAAGTTATCTTCCGAGTAGTTGAGCTGGCTGCGGTAGTGGCCAGACATCAGGAAGTAACGGACAGTTTCGGCGTCATAGTGGGCCAAGACGTCGCGGATGGTGAAGAAGTTGCCAAGGGATTTGGACATCTTCTCTTTATCTACCATCACCATGCCGCTGTGCATCCAGGTGTTGACGTAGTCGCCACCGTGGGCGCAGCAGGATTGGGCGATCTCGTTCTCGTGGTGGGGGAATTGCAGATCAGAGCCACCGCCGTGGATGTCGAAGTGGTTGCCAAGGTGCTTGGAGTTCATGGCGGAGCACTCGATATGCCAGCCAGGACGACCCGGGCCCCAGGGGCTGTCCCAGGTCGGCTCACCGGGTTTAGACATCTTCCACAGCACGAAGTCGAGCGGGTTGCGCTTAGCATCGACCACGTCAACGCGGGCACCGGCTTGCAGCTGCTCCAGATCTTGGCCCGAGAGCTTGCCGTAGTCGGCGTAGGATTCGACGATAAACATCACGTCGCCGTTGTCAGCGACATAGGCGTGATCCTTGACCAGCAGGCTCTCTACCAGCTCGATGATCTCGTCAATGTGCTGGGTAGCGCGCGGCTCGATATCCGGGCGCACCATGCCGAGGGCGTCGAAGTCGGCGTGCATGTCGCCGATCAGCCGCTCGGTCAGCTCGTCGCAGGTCACTTGGGTCTCGGCGGCACGCTTGATGATCTTGTCATCCACGTCGGTGATGTTGCGCACATAGGTGAGGTCATAACCGGCGTAACGCAGGTAGCGAGCCACCACATCAAAGGCGACGAAGGTGCGGCCGTGGCCGATATGACAGTGATCGTAGATGGTGACACCACACACATACATGCCCACCTTGCCCGGGTGGATAGGTTTGAATTGTTCTTTTTGACGAGTGAGTGTGTTGTATATCTTCAGCATCTTATGGCCACTGCCTGTGAGTAAAATGGTCGGTCATAATACCCGCATCCTAAGCAGAAAACGAGGCGCAAAACATGGCAAATCCCGCCTGTCGCCTAGGCTGGGGGGCCATGGGGGGTGGCAGGTCTGTGGCAGCGCCGTACGTGTCAGCATTGTTGCCAGCGTTTGTGCCAACGTTTGTGCCTGCACTTGTGGCAACGCGTGTGCCAGTGCTTGTGCCAACACTATGCCCGCCGCCGCTGATGGGCTAGAATTGCCGCCACTTTATGCCATACCCCGCCAGCCGCTGTGGCTTGCACTCGTTTTGTTTCATCTATCTAAAGGACAACTCATGGTCACTTTGCACACCAATCACGGCGACATCACCCTCACTCTGAACGCGGAAAAAGCCCCAGACACCGTGGCTAACTTCCTGCAATATTGCCGTGACGGTCACTACGACAACACCATTTTCCACCGCGTCATCGACGGCTTTATGATCCAAGGCGGCGGCTATGCAGCGGGCTTTGAAGAAAAAGAGACCCGCGCCCCGATCAAGAATGAAGCGGCCAATGGCCTGTCTAACAAGATTGGCACCATCGCCATGGCCCGCACCAGCGAGCCGCACTCTGCCAGCGCCCAGTTCTTTATCAACGTCAATAACAATGACTTCCTCGATTTCAAATCGGCCACCACTCAGGGCTTTGGCTACTGCGTGTTCGGCGAAGTAACCGCTGGGATGGACGTGGTTAACCAGATCAAGGGAGTGCAGACCAACAACGCGGGCCGCATTCATCAAGATGTGCCGGTGGAAGATGTGGTGATCACCAAGGTGACCCTTGCTGACTGATGGTTGCCACCTCGGCAGCGATGACACTGCGGCCCCGGCCGCAGTTTTTCCCTCTGCAACGCACCGCGCCGCAAACCAGCGTCGCCGCCTGATGACACCCGCCACTGAGCCCGGCTATTTCGCGCGGTGCACCCTTGAGGGGCACCCACTTGCTACCCTGCCATGGTCAACGGCGGCGGCCACCTTGGCCCCGTCCTCTGTTACCCTGTCTCATCCATCGGATAATAAGGCCCCCCCGTTTCATCATGAGCACCTTGTTTATCAGTGATCTGCACCTGTGCGCCCAGCGCCCTGATATGACCGCCGCCCTGTTGCACTTTTTGGCACACGATGGGCCAGCCGCCGATGCCCTGTATGTGCTGGGGGATCTGTTCGAATTTTGGATTGGTGACGATGATCCTAACCCGCTCCATCAGCAGATAGCCGATGCCTTTGCCGCCCTCAGCCAACAGCAGGTGCCAATCTACTTTATCCACGGCAACCGCGACTTTTTGCTGGGCCAGCCGTTTGCCGAGCGCGCCGGGATGACCCTACTGCCAGACCCGTGCGTTATTGATCTCTATGGTGAGCGGGTGCTGCTCAGCCACGGCGATCTGCTCTGCACCTTAGATAAGGGGTATCAACGGTTGCGCCGCATCACCCAGCAACGATGGCTACGCTGGCTGTTTTTACGCTTGCCACTGGCCCAGCGGCAAGGCATTGCCCGCAAGATGCGTGGCCAAAGCCAGATGGAGAACCGCCACAAAAGCCAGCGCATCATGGATGTCACCCCCGAGGCGGTCGAGCAGATGCTGCGCCAGTCTGGCTGTAGGGTGATGATCCACGGCCACACCCACCGACCTGCCATTCACGACATGGTGCTCGATGGCCACGCCGCGCGGCGTATCGTGCTGGGGGATTGGTTCGAGCAGGGCTCGGTGTTGATCTGCCGCCCCGGCGAGCAGCAGCTCACCGCGCAGCCGTTGATGCCAAGGTAGCCGCTCCGCTTGGGGCAACCCTTGAGTGCCACGGATGGCGAGCCCTAAGCAGACGGCATCACGCGGCCGTGTACGTCTCAGCCGATGGTCAGGCTCTGCCGACGAGTAGGGCTCTGCCCGTGCAAG
>NZ_PGGC01000181.1 GCF_002795305.1 Aeromonas cavernicola | reverse complement strand
CGAGCTCATCAGCGTGGCGCTTAGGTGCCGTGCTGGTAGGGGCGCATTATAGGGAGGCGCGCCAAGATGACAAGGGGAAAATCCAAAATAATGCTGTTTATAACCCTGAGCGCCCACAAAGCAACCAACATGGTCAATATGCAGACAAAATCAGCCTACAACCGATACTCCAACAGCAAAATCATGCAGATTTTCATAAATAACATCAGCCAATGCAATACCAGCATCAGTCACTGGTTTACCCGTTTTGACCAACACTTTATGTCCGACCTTGGCATTGGCTGCCGCTTTCAGATCAGAAGGCTTGTCACCCACCATATAGGAACGGCTCATGTCGATCCCCAGCTCCTGTTGCGCCAATAGCAGCATGCCTGGTTCCGGCTTGCGGCAATCACATGGGGCGCCGTGATCTGGATGATGGGGGCAGAAGTAGATGCCATCGAGATCCACATCCCTATCGGCCAGTGACCAATCCATCCATTCTGTCAAATTCATGAAATCATCTTCACTGAAGTAGCCTCGGGCGATACCAGACTGATTGGTAACGACAACCAGCAAATATCCTTTCTTCTTTAATAGCTGCAGAGCTTCGATCACCCCGGGCAGAAAATGGAAATCATCGATCTGACTGACATAACCAGTGTCTTCATTGATGACACCGTCACGATCCAGAAAAATGGCGGCTTTGCTCACGGAAACTACCTCTATCAATGGTTTCGCCCAGTATCTCACAGGCTATAAATAGCCCCAAAAATAAAAGGGGTGGCCGAAGCCACCCCTTTTCATGTTTGTATATAACGAATCGATTAGGCGATTACGCTAGCTACAACACCAGCACCTACGGTACGGCCACCTTCACGGATAGCGAAACGCAGGCCGTCGTCCATTGCGATCGGTGCAATCAGGGTAACAACCATTTTGATGTTGTCGCCCGGCATGACCATCTCTACGCCTTCCGGCAGTTCGATGGTTCCAGT
>NZ_PGGC01000180.1 GCF_002795305.1 Aeromonas cavernicola | reverse complement strand
AAACTGCAAGCCGGTCTGGTTAGCCATAAAAACTCCTTTATCATTAGCCAGTTAGCGGGAGATAGTCATAAGAGCCCGATTGTAGCTAAAACAATCCCCCTTAAACAGTGAACTGCTTGCTACGTCGACAGATCAGCAGAATAAACAGAAATTTCTGACACAACATGAAGGGAATAAGCCTGAACCTGGCATTGCAGAGGGAGCAAGTGAATACCCCCGAGGCAATCACCTCGGGGGATATTGGCTTATTGAATTGCGGTAGCCTCAGTAAAACTGATGCTCAAACTTGGCTGGGTTTTATTCACGGCACTGACAACCAACCGGTAGCGCCCGACCTTATCTAAGTTAACGGCGATGTTATCGCCCCCTTGACACAGGGTCAGGGGAGTCGCAGCGGTGAGTTCATCCGTCGCCGCGCACTTGCCGTAGTTGATGGGCCCCCAATTGGCATCAGCAATTTTCAGCTCACTGCGCCCAAGCTGCTCGGCACTGACCGCAAAGGTCAACTCGTATTGGTAGTTGCCACTGAACGTCAGCTCGCTAACAGGGTCCCATTGGCCCAGTAAACCACGGACAAACAGGACGCGCTCACCAAACGGTGGCACGGTCGCCAGATCGATCTTCTTACCCAGTGGCAAGCCCACTCCTTGCGCCCCCACTTGTGGCTTGACCAATACCGCCGCCGACCACGGGCCGAGGGTCACGCTGCCGTTAGTGACCGCCGCCTCACGGGCGATGCTCTCGCTGGCCCGATGCGCCTCACTCAACACCAGATCGCTCAGATCGATGGGCTGATCGTTACCGTCGCGGAAGTCACCGATGCCCTGACGCTGGTTACTGGCGTTGATCATCACCACCAGACCGTCGATGGCCGGATCCAGATCTGCCCCCGCGCTGACGCCATCATCCACCGTCATCACGATAAGGCCCGGCACCTGATCCGGGCCGGTGTTGCGAAAATCGACCCGCTTGATCACTTCAGCGCCACTGCCTAAACGCAGCAGACGGGAAGATTGGCGCAGCTCGGCCAGCTCTTGGTAAAAGCTCACCATGGTCGCCATGTCGCCACCACTCGGGGCGACATGTTGCGCCAGCACCTGCTCAATCAACGGATAGTTGTCGCCATCCTTGTCTTTACGCGGCATCCCCTTGTTGAAGTTGTTGTCGGCTAGGGTGTAATCGACCTTGTTGTACCAGTCCCCTGAGTCATAACTGTCCCGCTCCATGGATTTGGAGCGCAGCAGCTCGACCCCGGCGTGGGTGAAGGGAATACCCTGTCCCAGCATGGCGGTGGCCAGCGATACCCCCTGCATCCGCACCAAGTCCGCACCAGCAGGCGCTTTGTAGATCAGGTTGTCGAACAGGGTCTGGTTATCGTGCTTATCGACATAGTTCTGGATTTCAGTCGGGTCTTGGGCATAACCCGCCGGCTGACCGTTGTAGTCGATCTCGGCACCCTTCTTCGGGATCCCATCCTTGTCGGTCAGCACGAACTCTTTGAGGTTGCCCGCCATGCCAAGCCGCACCAAATCGGCTTGATGCAAGGCAGTGGCGCGATCGACGCCGTCCATCTCGTTGACATCCACCAGGGCGCCGTTGCCGAAGCCTTGGGTCTTGCGAATGGTGTCACCGCCGTCGAACGGACTGCCGCCGCGCACCGCATCCCGCAGTCGGTCGGAGAAGGAGCCGATGCCGGTGCCCGCCAGATGTTGCTGGGTGGCCTGCACGAAGCGCCGATCATTTTGCACCTCGCCAAAATTCCACCCCTCGCCGTAGAAGTACATCTCGGGATTGACCTGCTTCACTGCGGCTAACGCCTTGACCATCTGATCTTTCGGGTGGTGGCCCATCAAATCGAAGCGGAAGGCATCGATCTTGTAGTCGCGCGCCCACGTCACCAGCGAGTCATCCATCAGCTTGGCGAACATCGCGTGTTCCGGCGCCGTGTTGGAGCAGCAGGTGGAGTTCTCCACCGCGCCGGTCTCCGGATTGAGGCGCTGATAGTACCAAGGCACGATCTTATCGAGCACCGATTTGGCCCCCAGCCCCGCCTCGTTGGTGTGGTTGTAGACCACATCCATCACCACATTCATCCCGATGTTCTGCTTGATGGCCTTGACCATTTCACGGAACTCCAGAATCCGTTGGCTGCCCTCGGCGTTGGTGGCGTAGGAGCCTTCCGGCGTGGTGTAGTGGTAAGGGTCATAGCCCCAGTTGAAGGAGTCGACGCCGCGCAGATAGCCGGAGAGCGCCTGCACCTGCGGGTTATCTTTGCTGTCGTCCCCTTGCAGGTTGGCCAACACATCGCCCACGCTCTGGCCGCTCCCGCAGTAGCTAGCAAAGGCCGAGTGTTGCAGCTCAGGGTTGACCTGACACAGCTTGCTGAAGTCATCGCTGAGGTTGGCCACCTTAGTCGGATCTTCGTTAACGGTGGCAATATCAAACACCGGCAGCAGATGCAGGTGGCTAACGCCGCTGTTAGCCAGGGCTTTCAGATGGTTGACCGGCACCGAATCCGGCTGGGTCAGGCCGACAAACTTGCCGCGCTTCTCTTCATCGGTGGAGGCATCGTTACCGGTCAGGTCACGAACATGGGCCTCATAGATGACGATATCAGCAGGGTTCTGCTGGCTGTGGGGCGCCGTCAGGCTATCCCACCCTTCCGGTTTCAGGGCCGGATCGTCAAGATCCACCACCTGACTGAACTCGGAGTTCATCGCCAGACTGAGCGAGTAGGGGTCAGTCACCTCGTAACGCTCGACCTTGCGGCTCAGCGGGTGGTAAACCTCCATGTCGTAGCGGTAGAACTGGCCGATCAGCTCGCTACCCCCCTGATAGCTCCAACTGCCGCTGGCACTGTCAAAGCGCATGGCCACCTCGCCACGCTTCTGGTGGCGAGCGTCGTAGAGCGCCAGCTTGACCGACTTGGCGGTCGGTGCCCACAGCCGGAAGGTCACCCGGTTGCCCTCCACCACGGCGCCATAACCGAGCTTGGTCGCCTCGGTCGCATAGAGTGCATCGAGGGCGCCGGCGCTCTGCACCAGGGTCGCCCCTTGCAAAATGCCCTCGGCATCGGTGCCGATAGCCACCAGCTCCCCCTTGAGTAGGGCCTTGAGATCCTGACCACTGGGCAGGGCGAAGGCGGCTGCATCCTTGAGGTGTGGATATTTGGTCTGCTGCTCGGTAGTCAAGCTGGTTGCGGTCAGGCTGATATAGGGGAAATCGAACACGCCATCGGCATTGGCCTTGATGGTGCCCGACTCGGAGTAATAGAGACGAACATGGGGCTTGTCCTTGCCCCCTTGCCAAATCAGGGTATTGCCATCGATCAGATGAGCGCTGGCCCCCGTCACGCCGAAGGCGGCGGTAAAGGCCTCGGCGCGGCTGGCGAAAATCTCATTCTTACCGGCAACGATCGCCACGGTGCGATCCGGGTGCTCACTGAAGATCACCTTCATATCCGCCCCCGTGAGGTTAGCCAGCTCGCCGTTACGGGCAATGAAGTTAATGCACCCATCCAGCTTGCTCAGTGGCACCACCCACACAGGGCCAGCACTGTCTACTGTCGCTAGGACATTGCGCTTATCATCCCACCCGGCATTGAGGCCGCTCTCAGCGGTCGCGTTGCAGGCATCATTATTCCACAGATGCAGGCTGTGGCTGGCAAAGGGACCCTCGATCCCTTTGCCAGCAGCGGTCTGGGTATCCACCAACGCAATCACCGCTTGATTGGGGCCGGCTGGTAGCAGCTCCTTGGGCGGGTCCATCTTGGGCAGACGAGCCACAGGCCCATCCGAAGGGTTAGGTGTTGAGGGGCTACTGTCATTACAACCAGCCAAAAGCGCGAGCAGTGAGGCTGTGACCAGCGCCACCTTGGTCTTTTTCATATCCATATCGTGTCTATTCCCGCTGTCATTAGTCTCGATGGTCGAGTGCTCGGTCCCGGCCGAGCGCTGTCATCTTATGCAGCAGGCGGGGTGGCAAATGTGAGCGGGATGGCAAAAAAATTAAACTTTTTCAACAAGATAACGTTTTCATGATGGAAGTTGGAGCACGCTCACAACATGGTACGGCGGGCAGTGCGATCACCCCGCCCACTTCTGTCAGAGCGGGCGGGGCTTGCCGCTTATTGGGTCACTGGCGGCAGCAGGGTGAGCGCTGTTTGCACGGCAGCCTCTAACTGCGGATCACGCCCAGCCACCATATCGTTAGGGGTCAGGGCTACCTGTACATCAGGAATAAGCTCTTGGTTTTCATAGAAAGTGCCATCGGGATGACGCAGCCCTTGGGCGGGTATAGCCTGACTGAGGCCGGGCAGTAGCTTGGATTGGTATACATAGACCTCAGTCCCTGTCCCTGGCACCGGTTCCCCCACGATCGGGCCAATCTTTAGGGCGCGATAGTAGGTAGGAAAAGCCGATCCTTCCGAGTAGCTATCGGGGTTAGTGATGATCAGCGACGGTTTGGTCCATTGGCGACCAGTTGCCTCTGTCACCCCCTGACCGATGCGAGGCGACACAATCGCCATCCCTTGTTCAGTGCGATTGCCGGTCAAGAACTCCACGAGCGTGTTGGCCAACAAGCCACCCTTATTGAAGCGCACATCAACAATCAGCACTTCACTGTTATGTAGCCGTCCCAGTGCCTCGGTGACCAGATCCTCATAAGCTTGGGCGTTCATCGCTGTCACATAGACATAGCCCACCCGTCCTTGGCTTAAACTCGCCACGCGGTCGCGGCGTTTGACGACCCAGCTGGCGAGCTTTAACTGCGACTCTTGCTCGAGATCAATGGCGGTCACTTCGATCTGCTGAGGCTCTTTGCTGCCAACGGGTTGCACGCTCAGGGATAATCGGTTGCCATCCTGATGATTGAGGAGTCGCTCTAAGTCAGTCACGGTGGCGACCGCTTCACCATTGACGGCCAGTAGCCGCGTCCCTGCGCCAATGTCGCTCTCTTGTTCCAATGGCCCACCGGTTAAGAGCGCAGCCAATTCCACCCCTTGCTGCCCATCGCGCCAGTAGCCACCCAGACTGGCGGTATAATCCGCCAAGGGGAGTGCAGGAGCAGGCGAGCCACCCCAGGTGTGGGAAACATTCAACTCGCCAGTCAGCTCACCCAACAACTGACTGAAATCGCGAATGTTATTGATGCTGGGGAGCAACGTGCGATAGGTGGCAACGTAGTCATCCCAATCTACGCCATTCATATCATCCCGATAAAACTCATCCCGAGTGATACGGGCGAACTGATCAAAGGCAGCGACTATTTTGCTGTGCCACTGGGCGGTCTGGATCAGGGCAAAGGGATGGCTGGTCGGATCGCTGCCATCGAGTGGCACGCGGATCACCTCGCCCCCTTTCACCAAGGTAGCTGTCGTACCTGATTGATTCAGGCTGACCAATGCTGAGCCAGGTTGCCCTTCAAATAACAACTTGATCTCCCCTTTGCGCAGATCGAGCTCATAACCCCTGATATCGCTCTCCCCTTGCGGCGTCTCCACTTCCACCACATAAATCAGCTTGCCCGCCACAATCTTGCTAGCCAGCACCCCGCCCTGTGGCACCAGAGTTAATGCCTCACGGTGCGCGAGTGATGTGATATCGAATGAATAACCCGTTTTCGGGGGCGTACGCTCGGCCAGAAAGTCAGCCTTGGCACTGCGGGTGCTGTAAATCCCCAGCAAGCTGTTTGCAACAGGCTCACCATCGGCCCCTAACACACCGTGCTTGCTAGATTCCCAATAGAGGACACTTCCGTCATTGCTCCACATTGGGTTGAAATCGTAGTAACCATTAAGGCTGACATTGGTTGGCCGTGCCTTGGGATCACGGGTATCTATCACTGCGATCTCTTGTTGCGCGGTATCTAACTGGATCGACACCGCCAAGTGCTGGGAATCAGGCGCGAACGCCATCTGCACTTGGTGACGTCGGGTATTGAAGCTGGCGGGGATCAACTCCCGCTGCTGGCTCGTTGCGAGGTTTAGCAGGTGCACCGCCTGCCCATCCACTACAAAGGCCAGTTGTTGACCATCGGGGGAGAGTGTCGGGCGACTGATCCCTTTACCTGGCATGGCCAACAGCAAACGCTCGGTCAGTGAACCCGGGGCGCTAAAGGCGTGCTGCGGATCGCTGGTAGTGAGTCGGTAAAGTGCCGCGTGCCCAGCTTGCTCCGACAGATAGATTAACGTCTTGCCCTGATCGGCATAGAGAGGGCTCGACTCTTCCGTCAGTTGATGGGTAAGTTGGCGCACCCGCTCTCGCTGCGAATCAATGGCATAAAGATTCCCTTCGCTCACCACAATCAGCTCATCACCCTGCTCATTCACTACAGCCTCATCAACTTGGGTGAGCCATTTGCTCTGCTCGTCTGGACTATCGGCTGCTAATGGGGTGATGTTGAGCTTGCGCGGGGTCGTGCTACCAGCATCCAGTCGGTACAGCTCCCCCAGCCATGACCAGACCAGATCGCCACGCAGGGAAGCGCTCAAACCTCTGACTGGGTGACCCTTGTAGTGGGTCAGCTGCTGCTCTTTCCCGCTACCAAGGTCTCGCCGCCAGACGTTAAAATCGCCACTGCGTTCGCTTAAATAAAACAGGCTATTGCCCTGATTTCCCCACACCGGATTGCTGGCGGCAATCCGATCTTCAGTCAGCTGGCGATGTTGTTTACCGTCGAATAACCAGAGGCGGGAGACCGCAAAAGAGCGCTGATGTTTGCGAAAAAGTTGTTCCACACTTGGCATCTGATAAGCCAGCTTGCTGCCATGGGGGCTGGCCATGACGACAGGGAGCGGTTGGTCGGCCTGCCATGCCCCCCCCGCCACCGGCACCCAATGGAGGGCGCTTCCTTTCCATTCTGTGGCGATAAAATGATCGGCCTGTGGGTCCCATGGGCGCTGACTACTTAACAGCAGCCGTTTACTATCGTCGCTAAAGGCGTGGGGAATATCACTGCGTGAATCGCGGGTGAGCCGCACCATCTTGCCACCGCTGGCGGGCACCACAAATACATCATCGTTGCCATACAGGTCAGCGGCAAAGGCAATCAGCTTGCCATCCGGTGACCAAACGGGTCGTTGGCTCAGATAGTCAGTGCCGGTGAGTGGGGTAGCTGCTCCCCCCTCACTGTTACTGAGATAGATCCGACCCTGCCAAGTAAAGGCGACCTTTTTCCCATCAGGGGAGAGAGCGGGCTCACGCAGCCAACGGGGATCGTCAGCAACGGCCGGCGGCAGCCACAGTAAAAACGGCAATAACAAGACATAAGCCATCAAATAAAAGCGGCACATTGAGTTTCATCCTTGAAATGTGATTAATAACCAGATGAATCTAAATCACCCGCAAGCTAGAACCAACACTTAGTCGCCAACTTTATGTTATTGTTTTTATTATCAATTAATGGGGTTTCTGGCTATTCAGACGCGATTCACCTGCACTGGGCAAGATATGTTTGGCTAGGCGTATTGAGAATTGGCAACAATCCAATATCATGGCGCTCGCATTTTTAGCACGCCGCCCAGTTACAATTGTTAAGCAATAAATCAGGACAGCAGAGAGCCCACACCAAGGCTTGTCGAGGGATAGCATGAGAGCCGTATTACTGTGTTTGTTGGGGCTGTGGCCCGCATTGAGTTTCGCCAACCTGTCTGCTGATATGGTGGTCGTCAAAAAATCCACCTATAGCCTGACCCTGATGAAAGATGGCAAAGAGGTGAAACGTTATTGGGTCGCCTTAGGACCCGCACCGAAAGGACATAAACAGCGGGAGGGGGATCAGCGCACCCCTGAGGGACGCTATACCCTCGATTACAAAAAGACTAACTCCAATTACTACAAAGCGATCCATATCAATTATCCGAATCTGGCTGATATTCAGCGCGCTAATGAGCTGGGTGTAAAGCCGGGTGGCATGATCATGATCCACGGTCAGCGCAATAGTTTGGGCAATGTTCGCTTGCAGCCATCGAACTGGACCAACGGTTGTATTGCCATGCTCAACCACGAGCTGGATGAAGTTTGGGATGCTATCGAACCTGGCACACCGATCATCATCGAACCCTAAGCCACGCTCTGCACCGTCATACACACCACGGGCCGCCCTTGTCAAAGAGGCGGCCCGTGGTGTTTAGGGGGTGATAAAGAGCGCTAGGCTAGCGTGTCGGTGACCGGCGCTAGGCTATCCAGTGGCCAGCGAGGCACCGCCTTCACCACTAAGGGTTCAAACACCCCGGCTTTTAATCGCTGCATCCCGGCATAAGCGATCATCGCGCCATTGTCGGTGCAGTATTCCGGACGTGGGTAGAACACCTCACCGTTGAGGCTTGCCATCAACTCAGCCAGTTGGCTACGCAGATGACGGTTAGCACTGACGCCGCCAGCCACCACCAGCCGATTGAGGCCAGTCTCTTTGAGCGCACGGCGGCACTTGATCGCTAAGGTATCAACCACAGCATCTTCAAATGCCCGAGCGATGTCGGCACGGGTCTGCTGATCATCGCCGTTGGCGGCAATGGTGTTGGCAGCAAAGGTCTTGAGGCCAGAGAAGCTCATGTCGAGCCCGGGCCGATCCGTCATCGGCCGAGGAAAGTGGAAACGCCCAGTCGTCCCCTTCTCTGCCAACCGTGACAGCAGCGGGCCGCCGGGGTAATCGAGCCCCATCAGCTTGGCGGTCTTGTCGAACGCTTCTCCAGCTGCGTCGTCGATGGATTCACCCAGCAGCTGGTAGCTGCCGATGCCATCGACCCGCACCAGCATAGAGTGGCCACCGGAGACCAGCAGCGCCACGAAGGGGAACTCGGGGGCTTGCTCCTCTAGCATGGGAGCGAGCAGGTGGCCTTCCATGTGGTGAACGGCGATAGCCGGTTTGTTCCACGCCATCGCCAACGAGCGACCGATGGTTGCCCCCACCAAAATCGCCCCCACCAACCCAGGACCTGCGGTATAAGCGATACCGTCGATGTCATCCTTGCCTAACCCAGCTTCCTGCAATGCGGCCTGGATCAACGGGATCGTCTTGCGCACATGGTCTCGGCTGGCTAGCTCAGGGACCACGCCGCCGTAATCCGCATGTAGCTTGACTTGGCTGTATAACTGATGAGAGAGGATCCCTGCTTGATCATCAAAGATCGCGATCCCAGTTTCATCACAAGAGGTCTCGATACCCAATACACGCATCACTAAAAATTTCACTGCTAAAATGGGGCAGCTATGGTAACCTTCGCGGGTTTTTTAAACCAGAGCGATCTCTTGTGGGTTTACTTTCATTCCCCACCCAGAGTATAATTTCGCACCATTTTAAGTCATGCTGACTCAACTAAACGTCAGCTAATAATTTATCACTGAGGTGAAAGGCACATGCCAGTAATCAAAGTCCGTGAAAATGAGCCGTTTGACGTTGCTCTGCGTCGTTTCAAGCGTTCTTGCGAAAAAGCCGGTATCCTGTCCGAAGTCCGTAGCCGTGAGTTCTACGAGAAGCCGACTACCATTCGCAAGCGCGCCAAAGCATCTGCTGTTAAGCGTCATGCCAAGAAGTTGTCTCGCGAAAACGCACGTCGTATCCGCCTGTACTAATTAAGAGTTCATGCCGTGTCTCTGAAAGATCAACTGAAGGATCAACAAAAACTCGCCATGCTTGCCAAAGACAAGCAGCGGCTAGGAACGATCCGGTTGTTGATGGCAGAAATCAAGCAACGTGAAATTGATACCCGTGTCGAGCTTAACGATGAAGATATCCTCGCTGTCGTGACCAAAATGGTCAAACAACGCCGTGATGCCATCAGCCAGTTTGAAGCTGCCGGTCGCCAGGATCTCGCCGACAAAGAGTGCGCCGAGATCGTTGTGTTGCAGGAGTTCCTGCCACAACAGCTGACGGCAGAGGACATTGCCGCCTTGATTGAGCAAGCCATCACTGAAAGTGGGGCTGCTGTCATGGCAGACATGGGTAAAGTCATGGCTGTGTTGAAGCCAAAAATTCAGGGGCGAGCCGATGTCGGCGCCGTCAGTGCTCAGGTGAAAACCCGCTTGGCGTAACAGGCAAACTCTTATTTGGTCGAAGAAGCCGTGCTTCCTTAGTGAATGCGCGGCTTTTTTATTTTCCATCGCAATGAAACAGGACGGTTATGGCAGGTAGGATCCCCCAATCCTTTATCGACGATCTGCTCGCACGCACTGACATTGTCGAGCTGATCGACTCACGTGTGCGGTTAAAAAAAGCCGGTAAGAACTATCAGGCTTGCTGTCCGTTTCATAACGAAAAAAGCCCCTCTTTTAGCGTCAGTCAAGAAAAACAGTTTTACCACTGCTTCGGTTGCGGTGCTCACGGCAATGCCATCGGTTTTGTGATGGAGTACGATGGCCTTGAATTCCCCGATGCCATCGAAGAACTCGCTAACCTGCACGGCATGCAGGTGCCCCGCGAACAGAGTCACGGCACAACAGGCTTTAGCCAGCCAGCCATCAGCAAGGATCTGTTCGAACTGATGAATCAGATCGCCCGCTTCTATGAGAACAATCTCAAGAGTGCGCCTCATGCGGTGGCATACCTCCAAGGACGTGGGCTAACCGGCGATGTAGTGAAACGCTTTAACATCGGTTATGCCCCCAGCGACTGGGATCAGGTACGCCGCCGTTTTGGCGCCAGTCGTGAACACGAACAGCTGCTGATCTCAGGTGGCATGTTGATCCCCCGTGATAACGGTCCCGGCTGTTACGATCGCTTTCGTGATCGCATCATGTTCCCGATCCGCGACAAACGTGGTCGAGTGATTGGCTTCGGTGGTCGGGTGCTCGGTGATGGTACCCCCAAGTACCTCAACTCCCCAGAAACCCCCATCTTCCACAAGGGAAGGGAGCTATTTGGCCTCTACGAAGTCAAGCAAGCACATAAGGATCTTCGCCGGATCTTAGTGGTCGAAGGTTATATGGATGTGGTCGCGCTGGGTCAGTACAACATTGACTACGCGGTGGCGGCACTGGGGACGGCCACCACAAGTGATCATATCCACACGCTATTTCGTACCACTGCCGAAGTGGTCTGCTGCTATGACGGCGATAACGCTGGTCGGGAAGCGGCTTGGCGAGCACTGGATAACGCCCTCTCTCATCTGCAAGATGGTCGCGAGCTGAAGTTCGTGTTCCTCCCTGATGGCGAAGATCCTGATTCGCTGGTTCGCCAGATTGGCAAAGAGGGATTCGAAGCCCTGCTCGATGAAGCCCAACCGTTCGCCGATTTTATGTTTGAACGTCTCGGGCGTGATGCCGCTCTATCGGGAGAAGCAGGTAAGTTCGAAGTGGCTAATAAAGCAGCTGATCTAATCCGCCGCGTACCGGAAGGGTTTACCCGCGAGGGACTGATAACTCGTCTATCTAGCATGATGCGCTGGGGTGAAAACAAACAACGGATCGCTGAGCTCTTTGCCAGAAACAGCCAGCCCAAGGCTGAGGTTAACAAACCAAAAACAGCCAAGCTGACACCACTGCGCCGAGCATTAGCACTGATGGTGCAATACCCAACCATCGTCGCCGAACTCCCCGCCGTCCCTGAACTAGCGGGCTTGCGAGTACCAGGGATCAAGTTCCTGCTACAGCTACATCAGCAGATTTTGGTGCAGCCCAGCATTACCACCGGTATTTTGCTGGAACACTGGCGTGGGAGCAAAGAAGGAGAAATTCTCGCTCAACTGGCAATGCACGACTTGTTCGAAGAGATCAAACTCGATCAAGAACCAGACATTCTGGGAGAGTTGGAGGATACCTTCGTCGGCTTCATCAACCTATTTCTAAAACAACGGATCGAAGAGTTACAAGCCAAGGTAGTGCAGGAAGGGCTCAGTGCCGAAGAAACCAACGAACTGTTGATGCTGATTAAAGAGGTACAAATTGATAAAAGAAATGAGCGTGGAGCTTGATATTTAAGTGATGAGTCCCAATATGGAACACGTTGCCCGAATCGCCGGGATGCAAAGCAACAATTTTATGACCGCCTGGCCCCACCAGAACTGCGGGCAGGGGTTTCTCGTGACCGACGCCGCAACCAGGCATAGCATGTCTGGCGGTTTTCTATTAGAATTGGCTATTTGCGCAGCAGTGCACTGTACGCGCAACCTAGCAACACCAACCGGATGAGTTCTATGGAGCAAACCCCGCAGTCTCAGCTTAAACTCCTCGTTGCCAAAGGTAAAGAACAGGGCTACCTGACTTATGCCGAGGTGAACGATCACCTCCCGCAAGATATTGTCGATTCAGACCAGATCGAAGACATCATCCAGATGATCAACGATATGGGTATTCAGGTGGTAGAAAATGCCCCGGATGCCGATGACCTTATCATGGCCGAAGGGGGAACCGCCGATGAAGACGCCGCTGAAGCCGCGGCTCAGGCATTGGCATCTGTTGAATCTGAAATCGGCCGTACGACCGATCCCGTTCGCATGTACATGCGGGAAATGGGGACCGTCGAACTGCTGACCCGTGAAGGCGAAATTGACATCGCTAAACGGATCGAAGACGGCATCAATCAGGTACAAAGCTCTGTAGCAGAGTACCCTGAAGCCATCACCTACCTGCTTGAACAGTACGATAAGTTCGAAGCCGAGCAGCTGCGTCTGTCGGATATTATTTCCGGCTTCATCGATCCCAATGAAACTGATGATGTTGCCCCAACGGCGACTCATATTGGTTCTGAACTCGGCGAAGATGACTTAGCCGATGAAGACGAAGATGAAGACGAAGATGAAGACGAAGATGGCGAGAATGCTGATGATGACGGCGATGGCGGCCCAGATCCAGAAGTAGCCCGTGAGAAATTTGGTGAGTTACGAGCCCAATATGAGGTCACTCGCCTATCCATTCAGAAGAATGGCCGCGCGCACGCAGATACCCAAGCAGCCATTGCTCAACTTGCCGATGTGTTTCGTCAATTCCGCTTGATGCCCAAACAGTTTGATCGTTTGGTCAACAACATGCGTGACATGATGGAGCGTGTTCGGGTGCAAGAACGCATCATTATGAAGCTCTGCGTTGAGCAAGCTAAGATGCCGAAAAAGACCTTTGTCGCCGCCTTCACCAACAATGAATGTGAAGCCGCATGGTTTGAGCATCAGAAACAGGCAGGTAAAGCTTGGTCACCTCGTCTGCTTGAAGTAAACGAAGAAGTGCTGCGTTCTATTGGCAAGCTCCAGCAAATTGAAGAAGAAACTGGCCTATCGATCGCCCAGATCAAAGATATCAACCGTCGAATGAGTATTGGTGAAGCAAAAGCCCGCCGAGCCAAAAAAGAGATGGTTGAAGCCAACTTACGTTTGGTTATCTCGATCGCCAAAAAGTACACCAACCGTGGTCTGCAGTTCTTGGATCTGATCCAAGAAGGCAACATTGGTCTGATGAAAGCGGTAGACAAATTTGAATACCGTCGTGGCTATAAGTTCTCGACCTATGCGACATGGTGGATCAGGCAAGCGATCACACGCTCTATCGCCGATCAGGCTCGTACTATCCGTATCCCGGTCCACATGATCGAGACCATCAATAAGCTCAACCGTATCTCTCGCCAGATGCTGCAAGAGATGGGTCGTGAACCGAACCCGGAAGAGCTGGCGGTACGCATGGGCATGCCAGAAGACAAAATTCGTAAAGTCTTGAAAATCGCCAAAGAGCCGATCTCGATGGAGACGCCAATTGGTGATGATGAAGACTCCCACTTGGGTGACTTCATCGAAGATACAACCTTGGCCTTGCCAGCGGATGCTGCGACCAGTGAGAGCCTGCGCAACGCCACCCGCGAAGTGCTGGCTGGCCTGACCGCCCGCGAAGCCAAGGTATTACGGATGCGTTTTGGTATCGACATGAACACTGACCACACGCTTGAGGAAGTAGGCAAACAGTTCGACGTTACCCGTGAGCGGATTCGTCAGATCGAAGCCAAAGCCCTGCGCAAACTGCGTCATCCGAGCCGCTCAGAAGTGCTGCGTAGTTTCTTAGATGAGTAACTCTAAGCCGCGCTAACTGACGATTTCTCAGCTTGGCCCAATAAAAAATCCCCCATCTTCTCAGGTGGGGGATTTTTTTTAGTTCAATACTCGCTGCGTCTTGCTTAAGCCAACGCAGTCATCGTCATCAATGCTCGCGAGTCTGGCGGAACTCCACGTCAGGGTGACGCTCCTGAGCCAGTCGCAGGTTAACCATGGTCGGCGCGATATAGGTGAGGTTGTCACCGCCATCGAGGGCCAGGTTGACCTCGTTCTTGCGTTTGAACTCCTCGAACTTCTTGACGTCGGTCCCTTCCACCCAGCGGGCGGTGGAGACGTTGACCGCCTCGTACAGCGCTTCGACGTTGTACTCGCTCTTCAGGCGCGAAACTACCACGTCAAACTGCAGCACACCAACCGCGCCCACGATCAGATCGTTGCTGATCAGCGGACGGAACACCTGCACGGCGCCCTCTTCAGAGAGCTGAACCAGCCCCTTGAGCAGCTGCTTCTGCTTGAGCGGGTCGCGCAGGCGGATGCGGCGGAACAGTTCCGGGGCAAAGTTTGGGATACCGGTGAACTTGAGATCTTCACCCTGGGTGAAGGTATCGCCGATCTGGATAGTGCCATGGTTGTGCAAACCGATGATGTCACCGGCGACGGCATCTTCCGCCTGCTCACGGTCACCGGCCATAAAGGTCACGGCGTCGGAGATGTTCACATCCTTGCCAATGCGCACGTGGCGCATCTTCATGCCCTTGCTGTAAGTGCCTGACACGATACGCATAAAGGCGATACGATCGCGGTGTTTCGGATCCATGTTCGCCTGGATCTTGAACACGAAGCCAGAGAACTTCTCCTCGGCCGCCAGCACTTCACGGCTCTCTGCCTTGCGCGGCATGGGGGCTGGTGCCCAGTCGGTCAGACCATCCAGCATGTGGTCAACACCGAAGTTACCCAGTGCAGTACCGAAGAACACCGGGGTCATCTCGCCAGCGATAAAGGCCTCGTGATCGAACTCGGGCGAGGCGCCCTGCACCAGCTCCAATTCGCCCCGCAACTGGGCAGCCAGATCGTCGCCGACGGCGGCATCCAGATCCGGGTTGTGCAGACCCTTGACCACCCGCTTCTCTTGGATGGTATGACCCTGACCGCTCTGATACAGATAGGTCTCATCCTTGTAAAGGTGGTAGACACCCTTGAAGGATTTACCGCAACCGATAGGCCAGGTGATGGGGGCGCACATGATCTTCAGCTCGCGCTCCACCTCGTCCATCACTTCCATCGGATCGCGCACTTCGCGGTCCAGCTTGTTCATGAAGGTGAGGATAGGGGTATCACGCAGACGGGTCACTTCCATCAGCTTGCGGGTCCGGTCTTCAACACCCTTGGCGGCGTCGATGACCATCAGGCAGCAGTCGACCGCGGTCAGGGTACGGTAGGTATCTTCGGAGAAGTCCTCGTGACCCGGGGTGTCGAGCAGGTTGACCAGACAATCGGCATAGGGGAACTGCATCACCGAGGTGGTGATGGAGATACCACGCTGCTTCTCCATCTCCATCCAGTCGGATTTGGCGTGCTGGCCCGAGCCACGGCCCTTGACGGTACCGGCGCGCTGAATGGCCTGTCCGAACAGCAGGACTTTCTCGGTGATGGTGGTTTTACCCGCATCCGGGTGCGAAATGATCGCAAAAGTGCGTCTCTTGGAGACTTCACTCAGAAATTCAGCTGACATAATTCAACGTTCTTCTATTGAGCGGTGGCATCAGCCACCGTGGGAATAAATCCGGAATGCCGCTCACGGCACAGGCATACGCAACCAAGGCCACACCAGCAGACACACGCCAACCGGTAAAGGGAAAAGAGGGTTGCGCT
>NZ_PGGC01000179.1 GCF_002795305.1 Aeromonas cavernicola | reverse complement strand
GTAAAGGGCAAACCGATCGAAAGGTCGGGACGCAAAGCCACCGGTCTAAGGGTTTAAACACCTAAGACAGCGGAGCCGCCAAATTAGAAGAGTTATGTCGCCTGACATATGTTTTCTCTTCGATTGCGTTAGCCCTTTTCGTCAAACGTCACGTTAACGAAAAGGATTAAGACCATGAACAATCAAATCAATGTTACCTGCCGTAGCCGTGCAGCCAGCTTCGTTACTACCTCAGCTACAGTATTGCTGCTTGCAGCAGCATTACTTCCAAACGTAGCCTCAGCAACAGATGGAACAATCACCTTTAGCGGCGCGATTTATGAATCCCCATGTGACGTATCCACTAATAGTGTGACCTGTTACTCAGGTATTCATAGCCAATCAATGGATTTAGCAAACTTGCAGAAAGCGGGAACGCTCAAATCTATTAGCAGCACGCTGAACTATGCAGTCTCTGCCAGCAACAGCAATGTAGCTATTGTCACCGTGAGCTATATGTAAGCATGCGCTACTACAGCAGAGTAAGCCCGAGCAGGCCGTTACCTAGTATTAGTTTCTGCCTGCGGATGGCTCGAGAGCCAGAGCGTAATTTTACTTCACTATCGGTCAGTGTAAACAGCACTACTTATTATACTTCGGAAAGTGCGAGCAAGTGGGGTACACGGCGTTGTTGCCCAAATAGATGCAGCTTGAATGGAACTAACTGAGGACTCGGCGACCTGATCACCATCATCTCCTTAACGTCTGCATCATGGGCACGTCGCTTCACCCCATCACCAACTGGCCTCAATACAACACCTCTTTGATTAATCGTGGTTCACTCACCTTCTGGGTTGATCCCAAGGCCATGAGCAACGGGTTTCACCACGATCATCATAGGCAACGGGGCCGAGCCCGCTTTACACTGACCAGACCATCTATATGATGCTCAAGGGGATGTTCAACCTCACGCTGCGGGCCACTCAGGGACTACTCGACTCCCT
>NZ_PGGC01000018.1 GCF_002795305.1 Aeromonas cavernicola | reverse complement strand
GACTTGTTGTATTGAGGCCAGTTGGTGATGGGGGGCAGCGATATGCCCATGGTGCAGATCGGCAAGGGAGAGGGTAGTGATCAGATCGTTGCTCCATCAGCCAGTTCCCTTCAAGCGGCACCGAGTTTGGCAACGATGCCTCGTTAGTGGCAGTTACCCCCACTGCTCTAGGTGATGCGCTGAGGCTAGCGAGGGGTTATGACATGGACCACTGATAGTCAAAAACCCGAGCGCGCTCCCAAGGGGCATCGGGCTGGTTAGAAGAGAGCCCCGCATATTTGCCCACATCATCCACCACGATAGCGGTAAGGATGGGCAGATTGTGTTCGGTGCAGTGCATCCGTATCCGCAGCAGCAGGGTGCGTAACTCGTCCTGACACTGCTCGAGTCCAACCAGTTTGGCTAGTTTGGAGTAGCGAATGGGGGTCCGATCCTGCGCAGCGTCGACCAGAATGTCCCACAAGGGGGAGTTGCAGGTTGTGGCGGTGGTTTGGTTGGTCATCACATTCTCCGGCGCGATAGACGTGCTGTTGTGCTGCCCATCTTGGCGAGTTCACCTAACCCGCATCTTGATCTATCACAAAAAATGCTGATTTTTTGTCTATATGCAAATTAATATTTAGTTATAAGAAATTTTGTTGGTTTTAAATTCTTTTTATTGTTTACTTTTTAGTGTTAAAAACTAAAGAATGCCGTTTGATTCCTTTTTGTTGATAAGGATCAAACGTGTTGAACCACTAGCGCTCTAGATTGCCCTCCTCATTTATCTGATTGGCCCATTTCTTTGTTGCTGATGGCGTTGGTTTAGTGGCTGGCCCAGCTGCTATGTGAGCCGCTGCCCCACGCTGGCGCATCAGCTGTTCGGACATTGAGCGGCGAGCTCATCATGATGCCGCGGCGGGGTAATTTCACTCGCTGCTGTTGCAGTGAGTGTGCACCAGTACCGCCCCATTTCCTCTGTGGCTCACGGCGCCTTTGCGTGGACCGTTTTATGGAGAAGAGCATGACCTATCTGAATAACCCGTTTTCCTTAGCGCGCTATCTGACCGATCTTGCCCCGCTGATCAATCTCGATTGCGGCACCCGCACTCCTGCCGGGGTAGCGAAGGTGGCTGACATCATGACCGAGAAATATCAGGCGCTTGGTTGGCAGGTGATCCGTCACCAGTTCGCCCGTGAGTGCGGGCCTTGCCTTGAGATCACCAATGCACCGGGGGCAGCGCGTTACGATGTGATGCTGGTAGGGCATATGGATACGGTTTTCCCACCAGGCACGGCGGCCAAGCGGCCACTGAGAGTCGAAGGCCATCAGGCGTTTGGCCCAGGTGTGTCGGACATGAAAAGTGGCCTGCTCTCTACCTGGTATGCCTTGCAGGGGATGGACCCAGCGCTGTTAGCCAAGCTGAAGGTACTGGTTTGCTGCAACTGTGATGAGGAGATCGGCTCCCCTTGGTCAAAAAACTGGTTGGTGGAGAAAGCCAAGCAGAGTGGCTGTGTGCTGGTTGCAGAGGCCGCCCGCCCCAGCGGGGAGCTTATCAGTGCTCGCAAGGGGAATGCCAAGTACCGCATCACCTTCCACGGTAAAGCAGCTCACTCCGGATCGGCACTGGCTGAAGGGGTCTCGGCCATCACTGAGCTGGCGCACTGGGTACTGGCCATCAATGAACAGGTCAATATGGCGACAGGCACCACCATGAACGTAGGGATCGTACAGGGGGGAACCGGCGTTAACGTGGTGCCTGATTTCGCCGAAGCGATCGTCGATCTGCGTTTTTGGAGCAATGAAGAAGCGGCGGCAGTGGATGATCGGCTTCGTTTTATGGCCAACAACCCCTTTATCCGTGGCTGCCTAGTTGAAGTCGATCGCCAGAGCGTTAAGCCGGCAATGCGGCCGAGTGGTGACACCGAGGCGCTGATGACGCTAGTGGCTGCGGCAGGGCAAGAAGAGGGCATCAACATTAGCTGGCTGGAGGCGGGTGGCGGTTCGGATGCTAATTTTACCGCTGCCGCAGGGGTGCCGTCCTTAGATGGTTTTGGTCCCATGGGCGGCGGTTGCCATTCGGAGGCTGAGTTCCTGCTGCTCGATAGCATTGAACCACGGATCCGGTTGCTGCAGCGGGTGTTGGCTCGGTTGATCCCTTAAACGCTGCCCTCAGGGTTATGTCACTTGTCCAGGCTGCTCCTGCCTCGTGCTTGTCATCCTCGGGTAAGTGTTGTGCGCTGTATGTGACTCGTTTGACGGCGAAATCCTGCTGCAGGATCAGTGTGTTGCCAAGGGGTTTGCGGGAGAGTGACAGGCCAGTCGCACCACAAATTAACACGGGTCCGTAGACCCGTGTTAGCTGAGGCCTGCTTAGCGGCGGGCCGCCTTGACCGCCAGCCCCAGCTGCCACACCGCCATGGCATAGTGGGTGCTGTGGTTATAGCGGGTGATGGTGTAAAAGTTGGGCAAGCCATACCAATATTGATAGCGATTACCGACATCTAAACGCAGCAGACTCGCTTCCTGATGGTTTGCCACGCTAGCGCTTGGGGTTAGCCCCGCACGGCGCAAGGTAGCGATCGGATAGCGGGTTTGAAAGCCATGCTCATAGCCGGGTAACTGGCCCTGACCGCGCACCGCCACCGCTTGCCCCTTCTGCCAGCCGTGGGCCTTGAAGTAGTTAGCGACGCTGCCGATGGCATCTACGGGGTCCCACAGATTGGTGTGGCCATTGCCGTCAAAATCCACCGCATAGCGTTGGAAGCTCGATGGCATAAACTGGCCATAGCCCATGGCTCCGGCATAGGAACCTGTCGGTTCCGTAGGATCGAGCCCCTCGTCCCGCGTCATCACCAGAAACGACTCCAATTCACCAGCAAAGAACTCGGCCCGACGGGGATAGTCAAAGGCCAACGTGGCCAGCGCATCCAGAATCCGGGTCTTGCCCATCACTCGGCCCCAGCGGGTTTCGACCCCAATAATACCGACGATGATCTCGGGGGGGACGCCATAAACCTGCTCCGCTCGGCTTAGCTCGCTGGCATATTCACGCCAGAAATTGACGCCATTTTGCACGTTGTCGGGGGTAATGAATTTGGCGCGGTAGCGATTCCAAGCACCATTTGGGCCGCTTGGTTGACCTGAACTCGGTGCTTGGGCATCCATCAGCCGGATGATCCAGTCGTAACGCTCTGCTTGTGCCAGCACTTGTTGCAGGCGGGCATGGTTAAAGCCGTGCTTAGTCACCATGCGCTGAACAAACTGGTCCACATTAGGGCGATTGTTGAAATCCCCAGTACTGACAATCTGGCGATTTACTGGTTGGGAAACGTTTTTTTCCGGTACAGGCTGATTGATAAACGCACTTTTGAATGGTTTTGGCGTGGTCACTGGTTCAGGTGTGCTGCTGCAGCCTCCAACCAACGGAAACACAGAGCAAGCAAGTAGACAGACAAGGCGACGCATTAAGGTTCTCAAGAGCCTAAAAAAGAGTGTCGCCATGGTAAAACATTGCCGCCTATGCGCAAGTGTCAGGTTAAGGCAGCGCGATAATCCGTTACTGCTCAATACTGCGCAAGGTGTGGTAGCCGCTCCAGAGCCGAGTCAGGGTGGTGATGAGGCAGAGCAGGGCAAAACCGTAGGCGAGCGGGGCGAAGGCGGCGGGCCACAGGCACATCAGCACAAACAGGGCGATGGTTTCGCTCCCCTCGGTGAGGCCACCCAAATAGTAGAGGGACTTGTGGTGATAGACCGGATTGTCGATGCCCCGCTTGCCCGCCATGATGGCAAACGCCAGAAAGCTCGACCCTGTGCCCATAAAGGCAAACAGCAGGGTGGCGGCAGGCAGCGCGTTGGTGGGGGCGGCGAGAGCAAAGCCCAGCACCACGGCGGCGTAGAAAATAAAGTCGAGCGTGATGTCGAGAAAGCCGCCGCAGTCGGTGATGCCGGTTTCCCGCGCCACGGCGCCGTCGAGCCCATCCAGCAAGCGGTTAAGCAGGATGGCCACGAGTGCCCACTGATAGCAGCCAAAGGCCAGCAGCGGCAGCGCCAGCATACCGATGGCAAAGCCGGTGAGGCTCACTTGATTGGCACTGACCCCGGCGCGACAGAGCGGTTTGGCGAGCTGGGTGAGGGGGCTGCGGATCACGGGGATCAGATGGCGGTCAAACAAGATGAATACTCCTTGGTGATGAAATAAGGGTTAACAACGATTTTCGGTGAGGTGAAGGATGGTGCTCGGCGCATCCTCTTCGTCGTGGGTCACCAGAATGGCGGGGATGGCCAGCGCCTTGATCTGGGCGAACACCAGCTGGCGAAAGGCGGCCCGCAGCGGCTTGTCGAGGCGGGAGAAGGGCTCGTCCAGCAGCAGTGCATCAGGCTCGGCCAGCAGCGCCCGCAGCAGACTGACTCGTGCCCGCTGACCCCCAGACAGCCGCTGTGGCAGCTTGTCAGCCTGATCCGCCAGCGCGACCTGTGCCAATGCGGTCAGCGCCTTTTCCCGCCGTGCGTGTTTCCCCTTGATGGTTGCAGGCATGCCGAACATCAAATTCTCCGCCACCGTCAGATGGTCAAACAGCAGGTCATCCTGAAACAGCATGCCGATGCGCCTCGCTTGCGCAGGCAAGGTGTTGAGTGGCCGCTCGCCGAGCCTTACCTTCCCCTCCAGCCGGATCGGGCCGCTCCCCGTCAGCGTGCCGGGCAGTACCCCCGCCAGCCCTGCCAGCAGGGAGCTTTTACCGCAACCGCTGGGCCCCATCAGGGTTAACACCTCGCCGGGGGCCACCTGCAGGGCAGGCAGCGAAAGCAGCAGATTCTCATCAAGGTAAAGTCGAAGAGGCGTGGTGCTCAGCATATGGCTGTTTCCATCATCAGAGTTCATCGTGAGCCGCTCCCCCTGAGCGCCGGATTGAGCGCCGGATTGATCCGCGCTGGCAGCCAGAGCGCCAGCAGATAGATAACGAGTGGCAACAGCAGTTGCAGCAGGCCGTAGAGCCCCGCCAGCCGCCGGTTGAGGCCACTGCCGATGGCCACCGCCTCGGTGGTGATGGTGACCACCCTGCCTGCGCCAAACAACAGGGTCGGCAGATACTGGGCCAAACTCACCGCCGCCCCGACGCTGAAGGCAAACAGCAGCGGGCGCGCCAGCAGCGGCGCTTTCACTTGCCACCAGGCTCGCCATGGCGTTGCCCCCAGCAGCAGGGCGCTCTGGGTGATCCGTGGATCGAACTGGCGATAGGGGCCGTGC
>NZ_PGGC01000178.1 GCF_002795305.1 Aeromonas cavernicola | reverse complement strand
TTCAAAAAACGATGAAATTCTGATGGTTACATCATTTTAAGGCTCGTCACGGTAGTTTTGTTTGGCTTACCATAGCCGACCAGAACCTATTGAGCTGCGATGGGTTGCTACCAGCGCGGGTCAAGTGAGCATATTGGAAGCTGTGATCCACGGGCGGTAGCGTGGGATTTGGTGGTGATACGCCCCATACAGAAAGGTGGGTGTCCCGGATTTCGTAATCGGCAGGGTGGAGGTGAAGCAATCAAAGCCGTGGCTGATGGCATCGCCGCTGGCCACAGTGGCGGGCAAACTGCTGGCACTCTTCTCTGCCGCCCACCACTCTGATCCCTTGTCGCCGAAACAGCGCCACCTGTTTCAACCAGCGGACACCATCAAGGCCAAGCCGTTCCAAAATGGGCCTAAGTTGGGCCGGAATATGCCCCCGTTTGTCAGGCCGAATCGCACGACCCGTCCAATCAACCAGCATCAGGTAGTCCGTGAAGGCACAGGGTAATGCTTCAGGCTTCCCTTGGCTGGCAAACGGCAGCAACAGGGGGGGTAAAACCTCAGGCGTAGCGGGCTCATCAAGGCGCTGTTTGATACTGGTGTAGTCACTTTGCTCTGGCCGGTCGGCCAACGCGGCGCGTATCGGGTTGAGGTCAACATACGCCATACAGGCCAGCACCGCTGATTCAGTGAGCAGGGCCTGACTTTTGAAGCGGCCCTCCCAGAAATGCCCCTTGCAACCATCTTCCTGATTAGCCTGACGGGCCAGAGTTTCATTGAGTAGCCGAATAAACCAGCTGATGGAATGAAGCCGCTCCCGCCATTGAGCCAGCAATTGCTGCACAACAGCCAGTTCCGGCTCGATAAGCGCCTCCCCCTGATACCAACGCCTGACCAACAGCGGCCACTGGAACAGCGCCGCCCAACGCTGCGCCACCTCCCGCTCACTCCAGTTGGCCGCGGTATCAGCCTCCACCTTGAGCACCAGATGATAGTGATTGCTCATCACCGCATAGGCGCAAATGCTGATAGCAAAGAGCCGCGATAGTTGCCCCAACTTGTCGACCACCCACTGACGTCGATGCTCGTAACTCTGACA
>NZ_PGGC01000177.1 GCF_002795305.1 Aeromonas cavernicola | reverse complement strand
AGATGTGTATAAGAGACAGTCCATGAACTGAGCTGCATGCCGTACCTGTCACCGGGGAGTATCCCGAAGCGGGTAGCAGAGCTGGAGAAACAGGCGGGGCAGTTTGTATTGCCGGAGCGAAGGGAGCGGAGTTATCCCCGCAGTGTGAAGGCAAGACCACAAAAGTATGCGGTGCAAAAAGCCAATAAAAACAATGCCAGTCAGGCTTAACTGACTGGCATTAGCCCCGCGTGGGCATTTTTATTTGTTAATATCTTGCAATTATATTGTGATTTAAAAGCAATTTAATGACCTTGATCATATTTTATTTTAATCCTTGTTACTGGTATGAATTAGCCAGATGAATAGCCATTAGAGTTAGGCTAACATGCCAAAAACTCTATTTATGTGGCTCGAAAGGATGATGATAAATATCCCACCAAAGCGAGTGCTGTCGCGGGAGCAGCAGACAGAAATTACTCGGATTATCGCCAAGTCAGGCCAGATGTTGGCCCAATTTGGGGCAGAAAGTCGCCTCATCGAGCAAACTACCGTGCGACTAGGGCTAGCATTGGGACTTGAGAGCGTCGAGATGGCCATCTCTTCTAGCGCCATTGTGCTCAGTAGCCTCTACCAAGGCAGCTGTATTACGACCACCCGCCGAGTACGCGAACATGGCATCAACATGCAGGTAGTCTGTGAAATCCAACGGATCTGCATCATCACGGAAAAAGGGCTGATCGATGCTCGTGAAGTACGCCAACGGCTCGAAGCGATTACCCCCTTTCATTATCACCCTTGGTTAGTCGTCCCTATGGTTGGTCTGTCATGTGGCGCATTCAGCTTGCTGTTTGGTGGCGACTGGCCCATTTTTTTGGTGACCTGTTGCTGTGCCGCGGTGGCAATGCGCGTGCGTCAATTAATGGCTCGCCATCATCACAGCCCGCTCATCAACTTTGCTGTCACCGGCTTTATTGCCACCTTGCTCTCCTCCAGCGCCACCTTCTTTGGCTGGGGTGAACAACCCTATCTCGCTATGGCGGCCAGCGTGCTGCTGCTGGTGCCGGGTTTTCCGCTGATCAATGCGGTCTCCGACATGGTAAAGGGCTACTTCAACATGGGCTTGGCGCGCTGGGGGACGGCGACCTTACTCACGGTGAGTGCGGCCATCGGCATCATTCTCGCCATGTCAGTCACGGGGATCTGGGGGTGGACGGTATGATGGATTTGCTCTGGCTACTGGCCAAGGATGCCTTCTGGTCGGCGATTCCGGCAGTAGGCTTTGCCATGCTGTTCAATGTGCCGCCACGAATGTTGAAGTATTGCGCCATGGGCGGCGCGCTGGCCCACAGCCTGCGTACCCTGCTCATTCACTACGGCATGCCCATCGAGTGGGCGACGCTGGCGGCGGCAACTACGGTCGGCTTTGTCTGTGTTTACTGGTCCCGCCGTTTGCTGGCGCCACGGCCGGTGTTCAGTGTTGCCTCCATCATTCCGATGATCCCTGGCAGTTATGCGTTTAAAACCATGATTGCGGTGGTAGAGCTCAATATCAGCGGCGTGACCATGGACTTGATCCAAAGTGCGGTGGAGAACGGCCTCAAGGCTCTGTTTATTGTCGGCGCGCTGAGCTTCGGTTTGGCGATTCCCTCCTTGGTCGTGTACCGTAATCGCCCCATCATTTGATAGACAGTGAAAGCCCCCATGAAGATTTCCATGATTGCCGCCATGGCCCATAACAGGGTGATCGGCAAGGATAACCAGATGCCCTGGCATCTGCCTGCTGACTTGGCCCACTTCAAGAGAGTCACCCTTGGCAAACCGGTCTTGATGGGGCGTAAGACCTTTGAATCTATCGGCCGCCCCTTGCCCGGACGGCGCAATCTGGTCATCAGCCGCAACCCCAGCTATCAGGCTGAGGGTATCGAGGTGGTGGGCTCCGTCGAGGCGGCGCTGGCCCTGTTGGCAGGCGGTGCGGTGGAGGAGTTGATGGTGATCGGTGGTGGTCACCTTTATAGCGAGATGTTGCCGAGAGCGAATTACCTCTACCTAACGCAGATCGATCTGGCAGCAGAGGGGGATACTTGCTTCCCTGCTTTTGATGATGGCCAGTGGCAACGTATCACCAGCGAGGCTCATCCTGCTGATGAGAAGAACCCACACCCCTACTGCTTCGAGACTTGGCAGCGTTGCTGAAGGTTTGCCTACTAGGCATGTCGGCTTAACTGCTTGATGTCGATTTTACGCAGGTGGTGCGCTTGGGAGGCAAGTTCATCATGGGTGACCAGCTCACGCTCAGATTGCTGGGGCGTCAGCTTTCCGAACATGGTGCAGTCCATTCATTGGCCATGCGGCGATGAGGTCAACGAGCTTTCCCCATAGTGCAGCGCCTCGGGGGTTATAAATAAACATAAGGCCGCAAACGCGGCCTTATGTTTATTTTGTGCGGCTGCCCCACTGGCAGCTGCGCGTTAGTTCATCCATCGATCGCTGCGGCTACGACGACGCGGCAGCATGGGTAATAAGATCCCCAGCAAAATCCCACCGCCCACCATGGCGCCCCCTCGGATAAACCAATCTATTTGCATGTCATGCTCTTGGGTATCGTAACTCTGAGTGAGTGCATCATTTTGCTCTTTGAGCGTCCCAATTTGCTCATCTTGGGTCGCGAGCTGGGCCTTTAACTGGGCAATCTCTTGACTCTGCTGCTCAATCTGGCCGTCTTTCTCGGTGAAGCGCTGTTCGTTATCACCGTTGAGGTTTTGTAGTCGTGCCTTGAGCTCGGCTAACTCTTTTTCTACCTGTGGCAAACGCTGGCGCAGACTGAGATCGGCCTGCAGCTCGTTATTTTTGATCCAGCCTTCACGGCCACGGCTATCCACCACTTGGGTATAGCCAGCCTCACTATTCACGGCCTTTACCTCCAGTGACTCACCGGCTTTGACGCTACCGAGTATCCGGTATTGAGTGCCGGGGCCATTGTGGAGGTAGGTAAAGATGTTATCTGATACATAGCGGGTCTCGGCCAGTACCTGTTGGGCACACAAGCAGATCAGAATCCCGAGGAAGGCACGCATGGTCGATCGATTCTCTCGTTTAAGATTGGATAAGAGGTGGAATGTTAAGCCGCCAGCAGGTTAAAGAACAAGTAAAGAAACAGTGCCTGATCGGTATGAACGTGACGACAGGGCTACGGCTCATCTGCAACTTCTTCATTCTCATTACTTTTTCTTAAGCTCTTGGATCTCGGCCCGCAATGCTCGCAACTCTTGTAATACCGCCTCCTGCTGGGCGTGGTATTTGCGTCGCCACTTGTCTGTGTCGTTATCGCCTCGATTAGGCTGCAAAAATAAGCTGGCCATAAAACCACTGATGGCACCAAACAAACCCACCCCAAAAAAAATCAGTAAGCTGGCAACGAAACGTCCCTCTTCCGTTTTGGGGACAAGATCACCATAACCTACGGTAGATAGGGTCACTAGAGTCCACCAAAACGCATCGTAAGGCGTCTCTATTTGACTGCCTGGCTGGCCAGATTCGATCAGGTACATGACGCAGGAGCCCACCCCCAGCAGCAAGACAAACAGAAACAGAATGCCAGACAGGGTGGTTTCATTTCGTTGCCGGCGAAACATCCCCAACAAATCAGGATGGTCACGCAGCAGCTGATAGACCCGCCACAGCTGTAATAAACGGGCCCAACGTAGCTCTTCCACCATCGGTAGGCTCCCCGGCAGATAAAACCAGTTAGCCTTGAAATACGCTTTTCTATCAGAGGCTTGCCACCATCCATAGCAAAAATGGAACAGCAAAAAATAGCAGATCAGGCTGTCTAGGTCATACAGGAACTGCAACGTGGGCTCGGTCAGGGTGTGATGGCCCCACCAACGTGCGGCGACCAGTAGCACCGACACAATTGACAAAAATGCGATTAACAAATCCATGGCGCGCAGGTGAGTAAAATGGCGACGCATACGGTTTCCTACGTTAAATTGAGGGCAAATTAATAAACATGAAGATAATGGCGACAGAGCTCAGGACAAAATTAAAAACGTCTTAAAGCAAGGAGGATAGTATGCAATTAAACCCGCTTGAAAAACGGATGAGCAACATCAGGCTGGTCCCCAAGGTCGTATTACTGATGGTTTTCAGTAGCCTGCTGTTACTGATCAAGCTCTGGTTTGATGCGAATACCCTAGAAGCAACGCTGCTCAGTGAAGGACTCTCCCCTGCCAAGGCAAGCGATATTGCTGAACGCCTGCTGTGGAGTGGTTTAATGGAAACCGCGATCATCGGGCTACTGTTCGTGATCCTACTGATGACCGGCTCGCGGCTGATGGTCAAACAAGTGCGTTATCTGGTTGGCTTACTGGAACGTTTTGCTAAACGAGACCTCAGCCACAAGGTACAACTGAAATCGAGCGATGAGTTTGGTGACATCGCCAAAGCCGTCTCCCACTCGCAGGAGAACCTCAAGGAGGTGTTTGGCCGTCAGCGTGGCGTGTGTCAGGAGCTCAATGAAATTGCCTCCCAAGTGACGCTTTGCATGGAAGAAGCCAATGACGCCATTCAAGAAGAGTTTGCCCAAATTGAGCAGCTAGCCAGTGCCATGAGCC
Source organism: Aeromonas cavernicola (assembly GCF_002795305.1). Taxonomy (GTDB): domain Bacteria; phylum Pseudomonadota; class Gammaproteobacteria; order Enterobacterales; family Aeromonadaceae; genus Aeromonas; species Aeromonas cavernicola. The sequence continues at coordinate 3,547 of NZ_PGGC01000177.1, read as the reverse complement.
AGATGGTCGAGGCGATTCGTGAGGTGGCCGCCCACGCCGATCAAGCATCCCATGCCACCGCAGATGCCAGCCTATTAGCAAAAGAGGGCAGCCGTTATGTGGCAGATACCGTCGGCACTATTGATATCTTGTCGGGCAATATTCAACGCTCAGCGACGGCCGTTAGCCACGTAGAGCAGGGGGTGGCGCGGATCGGCACCGTGGTAGACACCATTCGTGGTATTTCGGAGCAGACCAATCTGCTGGCGCTGAATGCTGCCATCGAAGCCGCCCGTGCGGGTGAAGCAGGCCGCGGCTTTGCGGTGGTTGCTTCCGAAGTTCGCGAGCTGGCCAACCGAACACAGGCGGCCACCGTCGAGATTCAAAAGATGATCGAGCAGTTACACGGCAGTGCCCATCAGGCGGCCGAACTGATGGAGCAGAGTGTGACGCAGGCGGATAAAGGGGTCGCGCAGGTCACCCAAGCGGGAGAACAGCTCGCCACCATAGTGGCAAGAGTGCAGGGGGTTGCAGATATGAACCGCCATATCGCCGCCGCCTCTGAACAGCAGAGCTCGGTGGCCGATGAGATGCGCACCAATCTCGATCAGGTTAAGCAGATAGCTGAAGGCTCGGTGATCGTGCTGCGTGAGTTACAAGAAGCATCCGAGCTAGTAGAACAACACAGTCAGACCCTCGACAGCCAAGTGCAATCGTTCAAACTGGCCTGATCCCATTGATAACTGATCTGGTAGCGGCACCGATGACTTCAAGGCGCTACCTGCACTATTCAGGCCGCGTTTGCGGCCTTTTTTCTGCCAGATGGTCGTCCATTTTCGCCTGAAATTGTATACAAAAAAGAGCACCATTAGCGATGAGGGGTGGAATATAGGGGCAAAGGGGGCCTTACAACTGAATTTTGTTAAATTAAAGCAACAAATTTATTTCATATAGCGGATGACATTGTATACATTATCGGCGTGTCGGCGGCGCGTCCGCTTTTGTCGATCTCAGCCCTCGGGCGTACAGGAAGACCCCCTATGTTTAAAGCAACTCACGTACTTGCTGCTGACTATATTCCCTCTGATCTCGCCGCCTTGCGCGAAGCCATCACCCACAACTACGTGGTGGATGAAAATGCCTATCTGGCCGAGCTCTGCGCCATGTTGCCGGGGGATGGTGGCTCACTGGCGCAAGTCACCGAGCGTGCCCGTACTCTGGTGACCAAGGTGCGCAAGGAGAGCGGCTCGGGCGATGGTATCGACGCCTTTCTGCAGGAGTACAGCCTAGATACCCAGGAGGGGATCATCCTGATGTGTCTGGCTGAGGCGCTGCTGCGCATTCCCGATGCTGAGACCGCCGATGCCCTGATCAAGGACAAGCTCTCCGGCGCCAACTGGTCATCTCATTTTCGCAAGAGCGACTCGACCTTGGTCAATGCCTCCACCTGGGGGCTGATGCTGACCGGCAAGATCATCAAGCTGGACAAGAAGCTCGACGGCAACCCGGCCAACCTGCTGGGGCGCATGGTTAACAAGCTGGGGGAGCCGGTGGTGCGCTCCGCCATGTATGCCGCCATGAAGATCATGGGCAAGCAGTTCGTGCTGGGGCGCGACATGAAGGAGGCCCTCAAGGCGAGCCGCAAAGCCCGCGAGCTGGGCTACACCCACACCTACGACATGCTGGGTGAATCGGCGTTGACCATGCAGGATGCCGACAAATATCTGACCGATTACCGCAACGCCATCGAGGCGGTGGGCAACGAGCGGATCAGCGACGGCGGCCCGGCCCCTTCCATCTCCATCAAGCTCTCGGCGCTCCATCCGCGCTATGACGTGGCCAACCGCGAACGGGTGCTTGGCGAGATGTGCGAGCGGCTGGTGGGGCTGGTGCGGTTGGCCCGCAGCAAAGACGTGGCCATTAGCATTGACGCCGAGGAGATGGACCGCCTCGAACTGTCACTGGACTTGTTCGAGCAGCTCTACCGCTCCGACGCCAACCGTGGCTGGGGCAAGCTTGGCATGGTGGTGCAGGCCTACTCCAAACGCGCGCTGCCGGTACTGTGCTGGCTCACCGCGCTGGCCCGCGAGCAGGGGGATCTCATTCCGGTGCGACTGGTGAAAGGTGCCTACTGGGACAGCGAACTGAAATATGCCCAGCAGGCCGGTCTGCCCGGCTATCCGCTGTTTACTCGCAAGGCAGGCACCGATATCTCCTACCTCGCCTGCGCCCGCTACCTGCTGAGCGAGCCGACCCGTGGCTTTATTGCCCCCCAGTTCGCCACCCACAACGCCAATACCGTGGTCAGCATTCTGGAGATGGCCGGTGATCGCCAGTTTGAATTTCAGCGCCTGCACGGCATGGGGGAGGAGCTGCACAACGCGGTGCTGAACGATAATCCCGGCCTGCACTGCCGCATTTATGCGCCGGTCGGTGCCCACAAGGATCTGCTGCCCTATCTGGTGCGCCGCCTGCTGGAGAACGGGGCCAATACCTCCTTCGTTCACAAGCTGGTGGACCCCAACACCCCAGTGGATTCACTGGCCGAGCATCCGCTGCGTACCCTCAAGCGCTACTCCGGCTTTGCCAACGACCGCATTCCGCAGCCGGTCAACCTGTTCAGCGACCGCAAGAACTCCAGCGGCGTTAACATGAATATCCTCTCGATCCAGCGTCCCTTCTTCGCCAAGCTAAAGGAGCTGGAGAGCAAGCAGTGGCTGGCGGGCCCCATCGTCGATGGCGAGACCCTCAAGCGCAGCAGCGCCCGCGTGGTGCTGAGCCCGCAGGATGTAAGCCTCACCGTTGGCAAGATCCACTGGGCCGACGAGCAGGCGGTGGAGCAGGCCTTGGCATCCGCCCATGCCGCCTTCCCGCGCTGGCGCGCAACCCCGGTGAGCGAGCGGGCCGCGGCGCTGGAGAAGCTGGCGGATCTGCTGGAAGCAAACCGCGAGCAGTTTATTTCGCTCTGTACCCGCGAGGCGGGCAAGCTGCTGCAAGATGGCATCGACGAGGTGCGCGAGGCGGTCGATTTCTGTCGTTACTACGCGGTGCAGGCCCGCAGCCTGATGGGGCAGGCGACTCTGTTGCCCGGCTACACTGGCGAGCACAACGAACTGCTGCTGCAGGGGCGCGGGGTGTTTGTCTGCATCAGCCCGTGGAACTTCCCGCTGGCGATTTTCTTAGGCCAAATCGCTGCGGCATTGGCCACCGGCAACACCGTCATCGCCAAGCCTGCCGAGCAGACCGGCCTTATTGCTCATCTGGCGGTGACCCTGGCCCATCAGGCCGGTATTCCGGGCGACGTGCTGCAACTGTTGCCCGGTGACGGCGCCACCGTGGGCGCCAAGCTGACGGCAGATCGGCGCATCGGCGGCGTCTGCTTCACTGGCTCCACCGAGACTGCCAAGCTGATCAACCTGACCCTAGCTCAGCGTGATGGCGCGATCCTGCCGCTGATCGCCGAGACCGGCGGCCAGAACGCCATGATCGTCGACTCCACCGCCCTGCCAGAGCAGGTGGTGCGTGACGTGGTGAGCGCTGCGTTCCAGAGCGCCGGCCAGCGCTGCTC
>NZ_PGGC01000176.1 GCF_002795305.1 Aeromonas cavernicola | reverse complement strand
GAATGTGGCTGACCTGACCCCGCACCGGATAGAGCGGCAGCGCGGCAAAGGGGATAAGCGCGGGCAGGTGGTGGCCGGCGGCCACCACCAGATTGGGGGCGTGCCACTGGCGCCCCGTTTCGCTGGTCACCTGCCACAGGTCGGGTTGTTCGGCGACACTGGACACCTGGGTGCTGTACTCCACCTGCAGCAGGCCGCTAAGCTGCGCTTCCTCAATGGCGGCTCGGGTCAGATCGGCAGGGCACAGCCAGCCCCCGTGTGGGTAATAGATTCCCCCATGGCTGCAAGGTAGGCCAGTAAGCTGCTCGACTTCATGGCTCGTAACGGGATGCATCAGCGCCGGTGGAAAAGGGCCCTGACTCATGTTGCCGAGTTTTGTATTGGACTTCTCGTCATAGCCAAGCTGCACCACCCCGCATAATGCAAAGGCGACAGGGTGGCGCTTGGCTAACGCCTGCAGCCGTTGCCGCGCATAACCAAACGAGAGCGAATAAAAACGCGATAAAGCATCGTGTTCGCCATTGAGCAGGGGATAGAGGGCGCCTTGGCGATTGCCTGAGGCGCCGATGGCCGGTGCGCTATCTTGACACAAGAGCGTCACACGGCGGCCCCGAGCGACGAGCGAGAGGGCCGTCATGGCCGAGGCGATCCCGCCACCAATCATCAGCACGTCACCCGGCCGCCCAACAGGGCGGGCATACCAAGGGGCGATGGTTGGCTGCGATTGTTTAGCCAACCGCTCGCCTACCAGCATCTCCCGTTTCTTGCCGTGACCCTTCACTTTTTTCATGGCAAAGCCTGCTGCCATCAAGCCACGCCGTACAAAACCGGCACAGGTAAAAGTCGCTATCGTGGCCGTTGGGCGGGCTAGGCGAGCGAGGCCGTCAAACAGCGTCTGTGTCCACATCTCGGGGTTTTTGGCCGGTGAAAATCCATCCAGATACCAAGCATCAATCAGCCCATCTTGATGCTGGGGGAGTTGCGGCAAGGTGTCGTTGATGTCACCTAACCAGAGATCGAGTCGGATGTGGTCGTTGGCAAAGTGCAGGCGGTGACAGCCTGGTAGGGGCAGCGGCCACTGGTCGATCAGATCTTGGCTAATAGGCATCAGCTCTGGCCAAGCAGCGAGCGCTTTGCGCAGATCATCTTGGGTTAAAGGGTATTTTTCAAAACTGATAAAATGCAGCCGGACTGGATTCTCTGCGTTCGCGCGATGGGCGAGGAAGGCATGACAGGTCGCCAGAAAATTAAGGCCAGTGCCGAACCCCGTCTCACCAATCACAAACACCTCGTTGTCGTGCTGTGAGAAGCGGGCTGGCAGCTGATTTTGCTGCAAAAAGACATGGCGGGTTTCACTTAACCCATTGTCATTGGAAAAGTAGACATCGCCGAATTGACAAGAGATGGGTGTTCCTGCGTCATTCCAATCTAGGTGGGCGTGATGTAAGGGGGGTTGGCTCACGTTTTCCTCTGCTAGCGTCACAATATCGGCGCCATTCTACGTGATACGCCGCTGGGATGCCTAATCGGTCGGCCTATCCTAGCGCTGAAGAGAGGCCATAGGCGCAGCACCGACCGACATGCAATGTCCTGATCTACGGCATATCAGTTGCGGTGTGTGGGGCTGTACGAGCCTCATTTTGCTGCGCTATTTATGCTAAGGCGTGGGATAGCATGACAGGAACAGCAGGCTCACGTCATAGTGCGTACCTACTGATGTTATAAAAAGCGTTAAATAATAATGGGTTATTGTAAATCTCTGGCTGAGCGCCCCATTAGTAATACTGGGTCCAGCGTCACTTCTTGATTACCATCACTGATCCAGAGTTGTCCGTCAGAAATGGTACAAGTTAGTTGCATGGTACGGGCTACCATAGCAGTCAGTGGTAAGGTCTGATTCTCAGAGAGCTCGATCACGCTGAGGTTGTCATGTAGCCCTAGCTTCCCCTGGTTTTGTTTCCACCACACCGCCGTCCCGCGCCCACCGTAGAGATAGAGCACCACGTGCTGGGCACGGTGGCACGCCTTTTTTAGCCGTTTTTCGTCAGGCTGGCCAAGCTCTATCCAGAGTTCAATCTCGTTGGCGTAGTTTTTACGCCACAGCTCAGGCTCATCATCAGCGCTGAGTCCCTTGGTGAACTCCAGTCGCTCCGCCGCATGCCACGCGAAGGCGGCGAGTCGGATCATCATCCGCTCATCGGTCTCAGAAGGATGGCGGGCCAGCGTGAAAGAGAAATCTTGGTAGAGGTGACGATCCATATCAGACAAGCTGAGGTGGGCCTTAAATACGGTTGCTTTGAGCGCCATAGTAACCTTGGAAGCGGATGAGTAAGGGGAATGGTAAGACCTGTGTTAATCGTTGATCCTATCTCTTGCGCCCGTTTGCTGGAAGCCCCACCCCCTAGATTGGGTCGTCATGAATGGGATAATCATCCTTGAGATGATGGGGTCTGCTGCAAACACTCCGTTTACCTGTGACGCCATTGCACCCAGATCGGAAATCGAATGGGGAGTCCTTTGCGGCCGACAACCTGATGTTTTTTATCCGGCAAGCAAGCTGTGACGGTGGGCTTTGCCATGCCCATCACATTTTTCTCGTTTATCTTGGTTAACTCCGTTAGACTGCGCGCCTATTCTTTCCCCTTTGCTCTGCTCCCCGGGGAAATCGTTGTTTTCTCAATAGGCCCAGATCTTGTGAGATGGCATCGGCTCAGCAGAGGAGCCCCACCACAAATCCAAGGCGCCCCTATCCCTAGCAGGTAACTATGAGTTTTACTTCCCTCGGTCTGGCCGAACCCTTGTTGCGTGCCGTTGCCGAGCAAGGCTACGACACCCCGTCTCCCATTCAGCTGCAAGCGATCCCCGCCGTTCTGGCTGGCCGCGACCTGATGGCGGCGGCCCAAACAGGGACCGGCAAGACCGCAGGCTTTACCCTGCCGATGCTGCAACGTCTGATGGAGAGCAAGCGCAAAGTTTCTCCGAACCGCATTCGTGCGCTGGTGCTGACTCCAACTCGTGAGCTGGCCGCCCAGGTGGGCGAGAGCGTGCGTAACTATGGCAAACACCTGCCGATGCGCAGTCACGTGGTGTTCGGCGGCGTCAGCATCAACCCGCAGATGATGGCGACTCGCCGTGGTCTGGACGTGCTGGTGGCTTGCCCCGGCCGTCTGATGGATCTCTACAACCAGAACGCCGTCAAGTTCGACGAAGTGGAAATCTTGGTGCTGGACGAAGCTGATCGCATGCTCGACATGGGCTTTATCCGCGATATTCGCCGCATTCTTGCGCTGATGCCGAAGAAGCGCCAGAACCTGCTGTTCTCCGCCACCTTTGCTGACGAAATCCGCGAACTGGCCACCGGTCTGCTGGATAACCCGGCGGTGATCGAAGTGGCCCCGCGCAACAGCACTGCCGAGCGTATCGAGCAGCTGGTGCACCCGTGCGACAAGGCCAACAAGATCGCGCTGCTGAGCCATCTGGTCACCAGCAACAACTGGCAGCAGGTACTGGTGTTCACCCGTACCAAGCACATGGCCAATCGCGTTGCCGAAACCCTCGACAAGAACGGCGTCAGCGCCGCCGCCATCCACGGCAACAAGAGCCAGGGTGCCCGTACTCGCGCGCTGGCCGGCTTCAAGGATGGTAGCGTCAAGGTGCTGGTGGCGACCGACATCGCCGCCCGTGGTCTGGACATCGACAAGTTGCCGCAAGTGGTCAACTTCGAGTTGCCGAACGTGGCGGAAGATTACGTTCACCGCATCGGTCGTACCGGCCGTGCTGGCGCTGCCGGTCACGCCATCTCCCTGGTTGCTGCCGATGAAGGCAAGCTTATCAAGGCGATCGAGCGTCTGACCAAGCAGAACATCCCGTGCGAGCAGGTAGCCGGTTTTGAAGCCTCCCGCGAGACCTTGGACAACATCGCCCGTGGTATCGGCGCGCCGCTGCGCAAAGAGCCCCGTGATCCGAGCGAGCAGCGCCGTGCCCCACGTCCGCAGGCTCAAGGCCAGCGGCAGGGGGCCGGTCGTTCCGCCGCCAATGGCAATGCAGGTGGTGCCCGTACCGGTAACGATGGCAAGCCCAAGCCGCAAGGTGGTCAGCGTCCGGCTGATGGCGCAGGCAAACCGGCTCAGGCCCGTCGTCCCCGTCGTGCTAGTCATAATCAATAATCATCAGTAATTAGGCCGAGGCCTGCGACAGGTCATCGGCTCATCTGGTCAGCCCTGCCATATTGGCGGGGCTTTTTATTACCTAATGCATCGTCGTGCTAATACAAAGTGGTGCAATATCAATAAGCTGGTGGCGAAGCGCAGGTATGTGGTGGTGATAATAAGTGATGCAGTAGCGGTCACTGGGGGGCCGATAGGCAACGTGTGAGACTACACTAGGCAGTGATAGTCAATGATATTATTCACAACCTAGCGTTAGATACTGAGGTGGTGATAGTAGTAACATCCAGATAGGTAATTGTGGGCTCTGTTGGGACCACCGGCAGATGTTCAGCTGAGTCATCAGCGACCATAAGATGAGAGTCGATACGGGATGAATAAAAAATCACGGTTGAACCGCGTATTTTTCGGGCTGTTACTGGTGTTATTGCTGAGCTTTTCCAGCTATTGCTGGCAACTGCTGAGCAAACAGCAACAAGCCTATAAGTTGAGTATGGCCGCCGAGGCTGTGCTTACCCGGATTAGTGCAGATACTATCTATCTACTTGGCCGAGAGAAAGCCAATGATGGCAACGTACAGCAGCGGCTGGCGCAGTTATCGACCAATCTCGATACGTTTATTCAGGTCATCAAAAACGATACGCATAACGTGCTAGATGACGCAGACCAAACGCTACTTGACGAGATGGATGCCTACTTACTTGAACTCGCTAAGCTCAATGCCATCGAGATGGCCATTAGCTATATCGAGCAGCCTTTTAGCCGATTATTGCAAGCCAAGCTTAACAGCCTCGAAGCCGATGGCCCCCTCTATCAAGACTTGACGGATGTGGCCCAATTAACCAGCTACCTCAAGCGCAGCTGGGATCAAAGAGAGCAGCAGCAATTGGAGCAATTGCAGCGGCAGTTAAAATCCCAATATCCTGATCAGCCTGACGTGCTCGCATTGGTCAAGCTCAGCGAGGATGCTAGTCGCCAGATCATCGCCTACCACAATTTACGTTCCTCACTGATTGATATGCGCGTCATTGATCGTTTGGCGCGTTGGAAGCAAGAGCAGCTTGAGCAAGCTTCTTCGTTGTTGGGCCTGTTTTACTTGCTGGTGCTAGGGGGCGCCATCATCAGTTTTTTACTGGTGGCATTTACCCTGTGGCGACGTAACCAAAAACTGAGTGATCTCTCGCGCCAGACCGGCTTGCTTGCCCAAGCGAAGAGTGATTTTTTGGCCAATATGAGTCACGAAATTCGTACGCCGATGAATGCCATCATTGGTTTTAGTTCATTGGCATTGCAAACCGAGCTAGATCAGCAGCAGCGTGACTATCTGAACAAGATAAAGTCCTCATCTGACACCCTTTTGTTGCTGATCAACGATATCCTCGATCTGACCAAGGTGGAGTCAGGTAAGTTAACCTTGGAAGAGATTGATTTTGACCTAGGGGAACAACTCGATTCGTTGGCGGGCATGTTCGCCGATTTGGCAGAACGCAAACATTTGGAAGTGATCATCCGTAAGTCAGCAGAGGTGCCGCTTTTTTTAAAGGGTGATCCGCTGCGGTTAGGCCAAGTGCTGGTCAACCTTGTCAATAACGCCATTAAATTCACTGAGCGTGGCGAAGTGGAAATTGCCATTGAGCTGGATCAAGTGAATCCAATGCGGGTGAGGTTCAGTGTCCGAGATACGGGGATCGGCATTGCTGAAGATAAGCAAGCTCAACTGTTTCAGGCATTTACCCAGCTTGAGGCGGGCAATACCCGTAAATATGGCGGCTCTGGTCTGGGTTTAAATATTTCTCAGCGATTAGTGGAGCTGATGGGTGGTCGGATCACCGTTCAGAGTAAGCCTGGGGCAGGTTCCTTATTTCAATTTGATATTCCCATGAGTAAAGCGACCTATGGTGTAGCGGGTCGGCGCGTCTTTTTTGAAAACCAGCCCATGGTCATGGTGATGGACGACAACGATTTGGTGTTGGATCTCACCAAGGATATTTTGGGGCGAGCGGGGGTCAATGTCGTGGCAGTCAACTCCCTGTTGCGCGCTCGCCAAGTGCTGCGTGAAGAGGGAACGAACGTACGCCTAGCCATTCTCGATTGGCGGATGGGCCAAGAAGATGGCTTGGATTTGGCGCTAGAGATGCATCAGCACACGCAATGGCGCCGTTTACCCATCTTGATCGTCAGTGCTTGGGCTAGGGAGGGGCTGCACGCCAGGATGGAAGCCATGGGCTTGTTCCACTTTCTGCCTAAACCCATGACGGAGAATGCTCTGCTTGCTAAGGTCGATGAGCTGATCAATGGCAGCTCATATGACCACCACATGCGCCAAGCTGAAGTGCAGGGAGACCAGCAACACTTCAAATCGCTGCTGCAAGGGATCAGGGTGTTGCTTGCCGAAGATAATCGGGTCAATCAGCAGCTGATCATGGAATATCTGCGGCGGGTCGATGCCATCGTTACCATCGTCAATAATGGCCGTGAGGCAGTAGAACGGGCCGCTGAGCAACCGTTTGATGTCATTTTGATGGATTTGCAAATGCCGGTACTCGATGGGTTAGATGCCACTCGCCAGATCCGTAAAATGGTTGATAAACATGATGTCCCCATCATTGCACTAACGGCCAGTGCCATGCCCGGAGATAAAGAGCGCTGCCTTGGGGTGGGGATGAATAGCTACATTACCAAGCCGGTGAGTAAGTTAGATCTCTACAACAATTTGCTGCAGTGGGTAAAACAGCAGGAACTTGAGCAGCGTGGCATGTTGGAGGTTAAACCGCCGGAGATGATGGGGATCCTCGATCTGCAAGATGCCCTCAAACGGCTAGATCAAGATAAAGAGGCGCTCCAGATCCTGTTTAAGCTGTTTATGTCTGAGCACAAAGATGATCTGTGGGAAATACGATCTGCACTGCGCCGTGAGCAGCCTGAGATCGCTAGCCGATTACTTCACACCCTCAAAGGCGTGTCTGCCAATATCTCTGCGGCACGGTTACAAGTGGTTGCGGGTGAGCTGGAGTGGCGTTTACGACAGCAGGAAGAGCTTGGTGAGCCTGACCTGGAGCAGCTGCAACAGGTCTTTAGCCAGACCCGAGAAGAAGTCTCTCACTTTTTGCTCACCGGTGAGCAGCACGACAATCCGTTCAACCCTTATGGTTCGGGGGATGAGCGATTATCGCAGTAAGTCAAACAGTAACCGTTGTTACGGTTTTCACGATATGATTCCCTTTCATCTATCGCGCCCCCTATTGGGGGCGCTTGTTTTCCTTCTCTATTTTGATGTAGTCGGCTTGATGGTGGCTCCATAAGAGCTTGTTTGGCTGGCGAGGACTAAAAGGTCGGTGGTGTGAGCGTATTTCTACGATTGAGCTGGTTTTTCAAGGAGCAGTGGCCTCGTTATCTGGCCGCCATCTCCCTGCTGCTGATGGTGGCCCTGTTGACCGTGATTCCGCCCAAAGTGGTGGGCTGGGTGGTGGATGGCATCGCCAAGGGCGGTCTCGACAATGGCACCCTGATGCGCTATCTGGCGGGGCTGTTTGGTCTGGGTGTGCTGATTTATCTGCTGCGCTACGTCTGGCGGGTGATGCTGTTTGGTGCCTCTTACCGCCTGGCCTATGTCCTGCGCAATCGCCTGTTCAGCCATTTCACCCGGATGAGCCCCGATTTTTATCAGCGCCACCGTACCGGCGATCTGATGGCCCATGCCACCAATGACATTCAGGCGGTGGAGATGACCGCTGGCGAAGGGGTACTGACCCTGGTGGACTCCATCATGGTCGGGGTGTTGGTGCTCTCCATCATGTGCAGCCAGTACTCCTGGCAGTTGACACTGGTCTCCTTGCTGCCGCTGCCGGTGATGGCCTATTTCATGAACCGTTTCGGCACCCAGATCTACACCCAGTTCAAGGCGGCGCAGGGGGCCTTCTCCAAGCTCAACAATAAGACCCAGGAGGCCCTTTCCGGCGTGCGGGTGCTGAAATCCTATGCGGTTGAATCGCTGGAAGATGAAGGCTTTGCCGAGCTGACCAGACAGGCGGGGGAGCGCAATATGGCGGTGGCCCGCATCGATGCCAAGTTCGATCCGGTCATCTACCTCTGTATCGGTTGTTCCTACTTCCTCGCGGTAGCGGGGGGCAGCGTGCTGGTGCTGCAGGGTGAGTTGACCCTGGGTGAGCTTACCAGCTTCACCATGTACCTCGGCCAGCTGATCTGGCCGATGTTTGCCATCGCCTGGCTGTTCAACATCATCGAGCGGGGCAGCGCTGCCTACTCCCGTATCGAGAGCCTGCTTGGGGAGCGCAGCGATATCGAAGAGCCCGCCCAGCCAGCGGCGTTTGCCTCTGCCTTTCCTTTGCAGATCAAAGGGGTGAGCTATCAACTTGAGCAGCGCACCCTGCTTGCGGATATCGACGTTACCCTCAAGCAAGGGGGGATGCTCGGGGTGGTGGGGCGCACCGGGGCAGGCAAGAGCTCCCTGCTCAAGCTGTTGATGCGCCTTGCCAACCCGACTGACGGTTCGATTGTCATGGGTGGCGTTCCGATTGACCAGCTGCCGCTCGCCACACTGCGCAGCCAGTTTGCCTATGTGCCGCAGGAGCCATTCCTGTTTTCCACCACCATCGCCGCCAATATCGCCCTCGGCAAACCCGATGCGAGCCGCGAGGAGGTTGAACGGGTGGCGCGCATTGCCTGTGTCCACGATGATATCGTGCGTTTCCCCAAGGGCTATGAGACCGAGGTCGGAGAGAAAGGGGTGACCCTCTCCGGCGGCCAGAAACAGCGGCTGGCCATTGCCCGCGCCCTGCTGCTGGAGGCGCCCATACTGGTGCTCGATGATGCGCTCTCGGCGGTGGATGCACACACCGAGCAGCACATTCTGCACGCTCTCAAAGCCCATCGTCGCACCCTGATCCTGGTCAGCCATCGCATGACGGCGGTGGAGCAGGCCGACGAGATCCTGGTGCTGGAGCAGGGGGCCGTCAGCGAGCGGGGTCATCACGGTGCCCTGATGGCGCACAATGGCTGGTACGCAGATATGGTGCGTTACCAGCGACTCGAAGAAGCGGTGGAGGAGAGCCTGTGAATCCGACCATTAAAAGACTGCTCGCCTACTGCACCCGCTATCCTCGCTGGCTTATTCAGGCGGGGATCTGTTTGCTGCTTGCCACCGGCGCCGAAGTGGCCGGGCCGCTGCTGATCAAGCTCTTTATCGATGATTATCTGGCGCCCCGCAATATCGTGTTGCCCACCATTGCCCTGATTGCGGCGGGCTATCTGGGTTTGCAGGTACTCTCGGCGGCGGGTTTCTATTTGCAATCCCTGCGCTTCAATCGCATCGCCCAGGCGGTGGTGCAAACCCTGCGCGAGCAGGTATTTGCCACCGCGATCCGCTTGCCGGCCCGCTACTTTGACCAGCATCGCTCCGGTTCACTGATTTCCCGCATCACCAACGACACCGAGGCGATCATGAACCTCTATGTGCAGGTGATTGGCCTCTTGGTGCAAAAGGTGGTGCTGCTGTGCGGCATCCTGATCTCCATGGCGCTGCTGGATCTGCGGCTGATGTTGGTCTGCTCCCTGCTGCTGCCCGCGGTGGGCGGGGTGATGTGGCTCTACCAGCACTTAAGCGTGCCGGTGGTACGAGTGACCCGCAGCCTGCTCTCCGACATCAACAGCCGCCTCAACGAGTCGCTGCAGGGGATGCCGGTGATCCAGGCCATGGTGCAGGAGCGCCACTTTGCCAACGCCTTTGCTGAGGTGAATCGGCAGCATTGGTCGGCGCGGATCAAGGGCCTCAAGATCAACGGTCTTTTGCTGCGCCCGCTCATCGATCTCTTCTACATGATGGTACTGATCGGTCTGTTGGCGCTGTTCGCCCACGAGGGACTGAGTAGCGCGGGTGCCATTCAGGTGGGGGTGCTCTACGCCTTTATCAGCTATCTGGGACGGATGATCGAGCCGCTCATCGAAATGACCAACCAGCTTAACCAGTTGCAGCAGGCGATGGTGGCGGGGGAGCGGGTCTTTGCCCTGCTTGATGAAACCCGCGAGAGTACCGACGGCGAGACGCTCCCGCTGCAAGGGCGGGTCAGTTTCGAGCGGGTGAGCTTCTCCTACGATGGTGAGCAGCAGGTGCTGCGGGAGGTCAGCTTTGCCGCAAAACCGGGCCAGATGCTGGCGCTGGTGGGCCATACCGGCAGCGGCAAGTCCACCATCATCAGCTTGCTGATGGGCTTCTATCCGCTGGATCAGGGGCAGATCCGCTTCGATGATCACGCACTGGACACCCTGTCGCTGGCGGCGGTGCGCCGTAGCATCGGGCTGGTGCAGCAGGATCCCTTTATCTTCGTCGGCACGTTGGCGCAGAACCTGCGTCTCGGCCGCGCCGGAATAGATGACACGCGGCTTTGGCAGGCGCTCGGCGAGGTGCAGCTGGCGCTGGCCGGCGGAGAGGTTCTTGCCTCCCTCCTCCATCAGGGTGTGGATCCCCTGTGGCAAGCTGCGCACAAACT
>NZ_PGGC01000175.1 GCF_002795305.1 Aeromonas cavernicola | reverse complement strand
CAGATTAAACGGGCTGTTTAGCGCCTCATCGAGCTTAAAACTGGCCACCACAAAGGTGCTGTCAGGCAGCGCCCCGACCTTGACGGTAAACTGCAAGCCGGTCTGGTTCGCCATAGACCTCTCTCCTTAATCGTGAATAACGGACCGAATGGTGAATAGCGCAGCCAATTACTGGCTGCGAATAGCCCAAAGCTGCATATCTAACTCGGGGAAGTCACCCGCAATATGGAACGCGAGGGTGTTGCTGATGGCCAGCATCTTCCACGCCGGACTTTGCCGATCCAGCTGGAAGTAGCTATAGCCGGCGTGATAGGGCAGTTGCCGGGGGGCAACGGGCAGCGGCAGCAGAGGAATACCGGGCAGTTGCAAACTGATCAGCTCGCGGATCTTGTCGCTGGAGGCCACCTTGGTCTGTTGCAGTAACTGCTTGCGCAGCTGCTCCTGCGGCATCCGGGCCCGCACGGCCAACACAAATTCGGCGCTGGTCATCAGTTCGCTTTCGTTTACCACCGCGACCATGACCCCATATTGATGCTTACGCAGCTGGATCGAGACCGCCCGTGGCGACAGCACGGTACTGAGCGCTTGGCGCAGCGCCAGCATGACCGGCTCGAAGCTCACCTGCTGATCCTCATGCCGATAGGCGGGGAACTCTGGCGGCAAGCGTGACTCATCGGTAAAGGTCATCAGCTCCCCACACAGTTGCACTAAGGCTTCGTGCAATCGCTCAGGGTGCAATGTGCCCAGACGAGAGAGATGGGCTAGCTGAGGTTGAGCGCGGTTAAGCAGTTGCAGCATCATAAACTCCGCCACATCGGCAACCCCTTGCTGGCCGGGGGCCGCAATGCGCTGGGATAGGCTACGGGCCCGCTCTGCCACCAGCCCCGCCGATTCGCCCAAAAAGCGCTTAAGAGTCGGGATGGCGGAGACGCTGATGCTGCAAGGCATAAAGTTCGGGTCCATCACCAAACCGCCTTCTGCCCGCTTATCGAGGATGCGGGCGATGGCAAGGGAGGCATACGCACTGCGATCTTCGCGCTCAAGCATCAAGCGCAGGCTGACCCGCCCAACCTCAAGGGAGGCGACATCGCCACCTTCGCTGTGCAGGTCGCGCACATCTTGGCGATCAGCCTGTAAGCGAGTGGCAATGTGGCCCCCTTCACTGACCTCGTTGACCCCAGCTACCGAGAGTGGCAACGCCAAATAAACCTTTTGGTTAGCCACCGAGGCGTCGGTGATCTCTAGCGGGGCAGGCAACACATCATCGTTAGGGATATTAAAGACGGTGCCATCAGGTAAGATGCCGGTCGCCCCAACTAAGGAGATCCGGCCAAAGCTTAAGTAATCTTCATTAATAACAATGGATTGCAGACCATAAAAGTAATCGCTCAGCGCACTCAATCTGGCTTGCAAGGCATAATCTGCGTATCTTTGTTGTTGCTGGAAGTGTTGGGGTTTGATGAATAGCCCTTCACGCCAGATAACCCGATTTCGACTCGACATAATTATTCTTCTTCTTTTAACAGTTCGACTTCATCTTGGCGTAACCGCACCAGCACCTGGTAAGCGCGACCCTTGTTTTGGATCTTGATCACTTTGCGCCACTGCGCACTCTCAGGATCGGCATAGTGGGCGATCACCCCGATATAACGAGCTTCTTCGCTCACCTTGACCGGTGGCAGGTATTTAAACTGGCCCGGTAACAAGGTGTAGTCCTGATGATCGAGGTAGTTTTTGCCAAGGGCTTTTTCAACATCCTCAGTCACTTGGTCATAGTCGGTGGCCAGTAGTTTCGAATCTTCAGCCATCACCACTAATTGCAGCGCAATGGGCGATGGCCAGCTGCTTTCGTTAGGGTTCACATCCCCCTCGGCATAGAGACTAAAACCGATCATGCTGGGTTGATCTTTGGGCCTTTCCGGTTCTGACGCACAGCCGCCAAGCAGCAGCGCCAACGTCAACAGGGTGAGGCGAAACATCACAATAACCCCTGTGCTTTACGCACGGCTTGGTCATATGCCTGGGCGTACACCTGATGGAACAACTTATCGAACCCTTGTTGGCGCGCCGAGGTCAGCTCACGGTAGTAGTGCTGGTACATATCCCACGCCCAGCTGGCATCGTCCACGCTGGCCGTGGCACTGCGGCGGTAGTGTTCAAAGCGGCCAAGCAGGGCCTCTGGCGAAAAGGCTTGTAAGATGCTGTCCAGCGCTACCCCGATGGCTTGCTGGTTAGCGATATGGTGGATCCGCACATTACGCAGACTCTCTGCCACCGCCGCTTGTGCACTCAGATGCACCGGGCTTTTTTGCTCCGCAAATAGCACCGAGAGGGTCTCGTTATAGTCAAGGCCCAGCCGCAGCGGGTTATCTTCAATAGGACGCAGATGGCGATCCGCCAGCGCCGCTTGTTCGTTTTGCAGTTGCAGCAGCCCCTCGACCATGGCGCGCACCGCTTTACCCATCTCTTCGAGCATGTCGTGAGCCTGCTGGGTATCTTGTAAGTGCAGTGACAACCCCAGACCGCGCATCAACGGGGTGAGCGCAACATGATCGACCTCACCTTGCTGGGGCAGGTAATCGGGGTGGTTTTCGATGGTTGGCATATCCAAAAATTCTTGGTTCATAGTGCTCTCGGTAGCAGAAAAAGGGGCCAAAGGAGGGGTATCTAAGGGCGAGTATGCCTGCCCCTGTAACAGGGGGGCCACCAGTGGGGTCAATTCTGAACGATCTTGCTGCAACGCCAGCAAGGGATCGGCAGCCAATACTTGCGGATCGGCAAGGGCGGTGACGGGCTCATCGCTCGTTAACCACTCCTCAAACTGCTCTGTTGGGTGGTGGCCTATCACCTGATGTAGGCTCTGCGTTTGCTCGATTTCGCCCAAGTAGGCTCTGATGCGAAAAGGCCCTATCTGAAGATCATCACCCTGCTTGAGCTCGACTTTACGGCCCCGCCCGATGGGGGAGGTCGCGCCATTAATGTAAGTTTGCCCGCTCACATCGCACAGGCAGAAGCGGCCATGTTGCAGCTCGATCACCGCATGGCTGGCAACGACGCCATCCAGCCGATCGTGCAGCCGCCAGGTGTCTGTGTCAGCAGCGCCGATACTGCCGCCCGCGTCACCAAAACTCCACTGCACTTTTAGCCCAGCGTCAAGCTGCTCGCTGTTGAGCACCACCAGAGAAAGTTGCTGGTTTATTTTGTCCACATTCACTCCTGCACACAGATGGTCACGAACGGTTCGCTCGGCGGCTGACCAAGAAAAGTACTCCACCCCAAACGAGCGCTCTGCTCCTCTCCTAAACTGAGCCCTTTTGCTTGCTCTGAGCCAAAGCCCAGTTGCAGATCCCAAGCCAGTTGATCCCGCAGGATAAAGGAGACAAACGTCACTAATGGTTGGAAATGTTCCCCGTTCGGGAGAAATTCAAGAAATTGATCAAAATCCAAATTATTGATTTTTAGCGCAAACTTACCTGCGCAATCATTGACCTTATCACCGATAACAAAATCGCTCCCCAAGGTGGCACAGGCTTTTCCTAACCGATTTTGCTGATCCTGATGGATCGGTACTTTACGCCATTGCCAAGCCTCGACGTCAACATCCGCTAGATCAAAACAGTGGGCAACCAGACCCGCCACCACTTCGGGAGAGCGGCTGGGGCTGGCCAGCATGCCTGCATACGAGAGCATCTTGGCACGGTTGACCGGTAAACTGCGATAGACAGTTTCATCCCCCAAGCCCAACAGGGCGAACATTAAGCGGGAAAAACCATCCTCACCATTGTCTTGAAAACGCACGTGATAGCGGTATTTACGCCAGATACGGTGCAACAAGCTCAGTAAGCGGTGATGGAAAAAGTCCAGAAACAGCCCGAGCTTGGGCTCACCTTGGGCATATTCCCAAGCAAGTGAGTCAAGGTAGTAGCCCGGCAGGGGGGACTGGCTACCATGCAGGCCAAGAAAGGCCACTTCCAGTTCATGCCGACCATTTTTATCACGACCTATTTGCAGCACATCGCAGGTTGGAAACCCCAACGAGGCGGTGGCCTTGAAGCGGATGTTTTCATCGCTGGGCAGATGGTCGAGCCCACGCTCTTGATCGGCGCCATCGAGCCGATGGAGTAACTCCACCAGCTGGAAAAAATTAAAGCGAGGCGCCTCCTTAGTGGAGGTTACATCAGGGAGTGCTGACCGATCTGTGCTGGCCACTGATAGCGCTCCTGGTTATCGAGGTTCACCACCTCGAGTAGGTGAAAGGCGTTGACGCTGGCATACAGAGAGAAAAAATGGGCCAACACCGTGCTAAAGAGATAGAGCTCACCTTCGCTGCCAAAGGCACTTTGCCGAATCGAGAGGATCGATTTCAGCCCACGAACCGGCATTCCCCGTACCAGCCGATCAACCGGTGCAGTCTCAATCGATTCAATGCCCGCTAACCGTTTACGTGACGCTTGCTCAGCTTGCTTATCGTGGAGCGCAGGGAAGTCGTAGGTGCGCAGCACTTGCACCAGCGCATCTCGGCTAAGCAAGGTGACATAGTTAAGCGACAAGTTAGAGATCAGCGTCCAGTGCAAACTGCCATCTAACACTGGGCGCAGCGGCTGGGTTGGCTTAATCAAGTTACGAAAGGTCGCAAACGAGGGGGAATTACCTGTTGGAATGCAGATATGGCCCACTTTTAGACGCGCCGCGAGTGAACGATTGGTGCAGGTCAGCGAGACAGAGATGGATTCATCCAAATCAACCGTGCTGGTTTCATCACCACGCACAAACGACAAGTAATGTTCAAAACCATGGCCACGGACGGACTCTTTTACCCTGATCCGGTAATAGAGCGCTAAACGCTGCTTCGCCCGTTCAATTTGATGTTGAAAGCTTTCAAATGGATGGTAAATACGCGGTATGCCACGGGCTCGCCCCTGATTGCCTTCAACCCATCCTTCCACTTGATCGATGGAGAAGATCTCAAAACCCTCTGCATTGCGATAGCTTGCTTTGAGCGGATATTCCGCCTGACGTCCGTTGAGGTTAATCGGCTCGCTGTCATGGTGGAACAAGTTGATCGCCGGTACGCAGTTCAATAAGAAAGAGTCAGGGCGAATTTTCAGATCAGCAGGCAAGGGCCGATCAAAGCAGAAATGGAGTTTAAAGCTGTCTATGGATTGCGGCTGCTTGGGCCACACGGCGCCGGAGAACTCGAAAAAGAGAAAGCTTTCAGGGAAGCAGAAGTACTCTTGCAAAATTCGATAGCCGGAATAGACGTTGCTCGGGTACGGCAGGAGGGCATCACCACGCTCAAAACCAATGGGTTTGAGCGATTTGGGCTCTTGGCGAAACCGCACCCCATTGATTTCTATCTCAATATAATCGAGCTGGTTGGATAGCCAAAAATAGAGCTCGTAAGCGGTATAGCTGTCGCCACCGAGGAAAAAGCGCAGTTTATCTAGCTGGAGTTCACTCAATGGCAAGGGGGCATGCAGGCCAATATCTAAGGAGATCGTGGACAAGTCATTGCCGCTTTGGGCTGATATATCACGAATATCGGCTGGATAGACCCAGGTATCGTGACACGTTTGAAAATGGCAGGTCACGTCATCAAGAGGCAAGCTGTCTAGCTCACAGCCTTGTTTGATAAATGCAGGCTGCGCGATCGCCCCCGGCATCGCCGTAAACTGCATAATGGTCATGCTTGGCACGGGCCGCAGATAGTTAGGCCAGAGCATATTGAGCAGGCCATGGGTCAGCTCAGGAAACTCATCCTCAATCTTGGCCCGTAAGTTACCGGTGAGGAACGCAAAACCTTCCAGCAAGCGTTCTACATCCGGGTCAGTACTCTGCTCGGATAGGAAGCGGGTGAGTTCGGGATAGGCATCAGCAAATTCACGTCCTTGAAGACGTAAAAAGGCGAGCTCATCCCTGAAATAATGTTCCAGCGACATTGATCAAACCATGCGGTAGTGGCGGTGGCTGTCCATATGGACATTGAACGAGGTAACTTGCTCGATATGGTCAAGTCTCACGTGGGCTTTCACTTGAAACGACATTTCAAGTGGACTTGTCTGATAATCAGCGGAAGTCACCTCCACATGAATGATCCGTGGTTCATAACGACGGATACATTGCCTGATCGCCTCACGGATCCGCCCTTTGATATCTGCGCTGCCCTGATTAGCATCGTTAAGATCAACGACACCCAGATCTGGTGCACTGCGGCAGTTACCTGGACGGGTGTTGAGGATCTGTTCTAACTGCCGTTTGACAGAATCGATCAGATCCTCAACCTCCGTTTGAGGGGAGCGGGTTACCCCTTCTCCCCTAATACGATCAAACAGACTGGCCGCATTTCCTCTATCCCAGGCAGAGAGATACGGCATCAGGCTTTATTCCTTGTCCAAACGGCCTACCAAGGAGAGCTCAAAACTGGCGCCCATGTACTTAAAGTGCGGACGCACTGACATGGCAACCTGATACCAGCCCGGCTCACCCGCGACATCCAGTACTTTGATCTGGGCGGCACGCAGTGGACGACGGCTGCGAACATCTGCGGGCGGGTTCTCTTGATCCGCAACGTACTGCTTGATCCAACCGTTCAGTTCACGCTCAAGATCCTGACGCTCTTTCCAAGAACCGATCTGCTCACGTTGCAGCACTTTGATGTAGTGCGCCAAGCGGTTGATGATGAACATATAAGGCAGCTGAGTACCCAACTTGTAGTTGGTTTCCGCTTCTTTGCCTTCCTTGGTGTTGGGGAACACTTTCGGCTTTTGCACGGAGTTGGCAGAGAAGAAAGCGGCGTTATCGCTGTCTTTACGCATGGTCAGGGTAATGAAACCCTCTTCTGACAACTCATACTCACGACGATCAGTGATCAGTACCTCGGTCGGGATCTTGGCTTGCAGCTGGCCCATGGCTTCATAGACATGGACTGGCAGATCCTGAATGGCACCACCGCTCTGCGGGCCAATGATGTTCGGGCACCAGCGGTACTTAGCAAAGCTATCGGTCAGGGAAGACCCCATCAAATAAGCGGTATTACCCCACAGATAGTGATCGTGATCCGAGCTGATATCTTCTTGATAGTTAAAACCTTTGATCGGGTTTTCTGTCGGATCATAGGGCAAACGTGCCAAGAAACGCGGAGCGGTCAGACCGAGATAACGGGCATCTTCAGATTCGCGCAGTGAACGCCACTTGGTATAGGAGGGCCCTTCAAATACTGATTTAAGATCCTTGATTGAAGGCAAATCAGTAAAGCTATCAACCCCAAAGAAGTTGGGTGCGACAGAGGAGATGAAAGGAGCATGAGCCATGGCGCCGACCGCACTCACATACTGCATCAGCTTGATATCAGGTGAGCTGTGGGTGAACGCATAATCACCGATCACGGCACCTACTGGTTGACCACCAAACTGGCCATAACCACTGGAATAAACATGCTTGTAAAAGCCTGATTGGGTAATCTCGGGCGAAAACTCGAAATCTTCCAGCAACTCTTCTTTGGTCGCATGAAGGACCTGAATTTTGATGTTTTCACGAAAATCGGTGCGATCCACCAACAATTTCAGTGAACGCCAAGAGGACTCCAGCTCCTGCAGCGGCTTAGCGTGCAGGATAACGTCCATTTGCTTGCTCAGCTTCTTGTCAAGTTCGACAATCATGCTGTCAACCAATGCCTTATTAACAGGCTCGGCGGTAGTACCGCTATCTAGAATATTGGCGATCAAGGCTGCAACGCCCTGCTTCGCAATCCCATACCCCTCATCAACTGGCGTGATGCGGGCCTGCGCCATGATTTCGTCCAGCAAAGAGGACGAGGAGGCAACGCTTGCCCCTGTTTGAACCTGTTCTTCGACCAAAGCCATGATTATTCCTTTCTCGTCAATCTACACAACCTGCTGATTACTCAGCAGGTTTAATTAAATCCAGCTCTTTGAGTAACTGCTCACGAGCTTCATCACTAGCCAACAGGTCCTGCAAACGATTGCGGAAGGATGGGATATTCCCAAGTGGCCCTTTCAGCGCAACTAACGCTTCGCGCAGTTCCAACAACTTACGCAGCTCAGGCACTTTCTGGGCTACATTGTCAGGGGTGAAGTCGGCCAGTGAATCGATCTTAATTGAGACAGGCAAATCATCTTGGCTGTTCTCTTCTAGGCAATTTGGCACTGCAAAATTTAATTCCAGTGCCGACTCTTTCATCACCGAAGAGAAGTTGTTTTTGTCGATAGAGACAGTCTGACGATCCTCAATAGGAGTCTCTTCAGTACGTCCTTTCATATTACCAACAACCATCATGGTCAACGGCAGCTCAATTTCCGCCTGCTGACCACCCGTTGCCGGAACATATTTAATATTAATGCGTTCTTTAGGCGCAACAGTAGCGCCGTCAATACCTTTTCCCATGCTCTAAATACCAAGTTATGGATCGACAATGACCCGATAGCTTATAGCCCTTGTCAACCTCAACAACTGAAATAAATGACAGTTGTATTAATTGAAAGTGCTGACGATGTGATTTTGATATCAATAAAGTAAATACCCTAAATAACCAAAAACACAATATTTTATTGTTATCCCTCACTCTTTAATCGCTTAATTACACCTGGTCAGAGGTCATATTAGCGAAAGAGTCATTTGCGCCGCAGCATATATTTTGAAAAAAAATACGTCAACAGCAAAAACAGCCAATGATAAATGAAGAAAATTCTTTAAATTAATATTTAAGCCATATAAATCAATACATTAATCTTGATCCGTTTTTTATGACAAATAACTCATTTGTAAAAATGAGATTATTCTTACAAAGCACGATGACATTTTTTTTAAATTTTACTTGGTATTTTTCAACATAATGTATGACGTGTTGCTATCGGCTGATATCGATGCACGACAAGGTGTTGCAAAAATGGTTGTTATAGACTCGTAGTGGTGCTGGTGCGGTTACGCCAAATTGTTTCCCAAATCAATTATCCAGCTTTAAGTGACCGCTTTTCTGATAAACAGACCAAAACTGTTCAGTTTCTTTGTCGCGCTCACATACGCTGTCACCTCTCCCTCCTGACTATTATATGTCCACAGGCTGATTTTCCTCGCCATAAGTAGTGCTTCGAGCATAGCGCGCCACCTTGCTCTCACAGTCCTTAAGAAAGTGGGCGCTCGGTTTCCTCTGTCATAATTGTTGACCAGTTCAAACGTTAGTCCCTATTCCACAGGAGCAATGATATGGGCCAGAAATATCCTGAATTATCAGAAAAACACATTGAGTTTATCTCACAACAAAAACTGTTTTTCGTCGGCACAGCCACTGGAGATAGCCGAGTCAATATCTCTCCAAAAGGTATGGACTCTTTCCGTATCATCAATAGTAAACGGGTCGTGTGGCTGAACGTCACGGGCAGTGGCAATGAAACTGCGGCCCATATTCAGTCCACCCCCCGGATGACCATCATGTTTTTTGCATTGGAAGGCGCCCCGCTAATTCTTCGGCTCTATGGCAGGGCAACTGTCATTCATCCGGCCGATCCTGAGTGGCAAACTTTGCAAGCACGCTTCCCCCCACTGCCCGGTGCGCGCCAAATCTTCGATCTGGAGGTCGAGTTGGTGCAGTCCTCCTGCGGCATGGCCGTCCCCTATTTCAGCTATCAAGGAGATCGAGATTTATTAAGTAACTGGGCCACCCAGAAAAGGGACGAGGGGATCAAAGCCTACTGGGCTGAGAAAAACCAGTTCAGTATTGATGGCATCCCTACTCATATCATTAAGCAGGGCGGCTAACCTCCCTCCTTTATTAACCTCCCTTCCCGATGAGGTCATTCACCGCTAGTACGCCAGCGGCAGCATCGCCATCACTGACCAAGAGAATGAGAAAAAGCTGGGGCTTCTGTTGGTGCAAGCGAGATGCCCTACCTTTTTTCTGCCAGCCATCCACTGCGCCACCCCATCAATGCCAGCATTAGCACTCCCCCCGGTAACCAAACCCAGTAAAGCTCCGAAAGGATGACGGACTCACCACGGGCGGTGAGGTAAGCCTCTAATTTGAAGGGAGCGACGCGGATAACCTGCCACGGGGCAAAGAAGCGTTCATCACGCCATGGCCAGAGCCAGCCCACCCCCTTGCCGCCGGTAGTCAGCGAATCAAGCAGGCTATGGGAAAGTAACGAAACCAGCAGAAACAACCATACCGTGACTGCGTAAGCTTTGAGCTGACGGTGAAACACCGTGGCCAAGGTTGGCAGAACAGCAGCAAACAACAGGGAGTGGGTAACGCCACGGTGACCAAAGACATGGTCATAGGCGACCCCCAATTTAAAGGCAATCACATCAATATCGGGCAACATGGCGAGGGTCATGCCTGCCATCAGCAGGCGCAGCGGGATAATTCGGCTGCCAAGACCCAGCCCAAGGCAGAGGGGCACGGCGCTATGAGTGATCATCGTTGGCATCTGGCTACGTCCTAAAAAATAAAACCGCACCCTACCCCACATCGGTGAAGTACAGGTGAAGTGGTGCAATACAGCGAGGACAAGTCTGTTGATTTAAGGAGGCTGACTGATTAGCGTGAAAGCGCACCCAATGGGATTCGTATGAATTAGATATGTTCAACCACTTTCGGAAGGAGCCGATAGATGGGGGCATGTACACGGGATAGTAGAAACTTGGCCTAACACAGGGATGCTGGTATGGTTATTTATACAGTAGTTCACTTTTCTCCCCGCCCTCTGGCTCTCTTTGCCGCAGTGTATTCAACCAATACGGGGAGTGACCGCAGGATACCCTAATGGAGACATTCACCCCTACCGCCGCACTGCGCCAGCAGATGGTCACGATCGACGAGGCCTTGATGGCACTGGCTAGCGAGCTGGCACAGCTGCCGTTACTCGAGGCGCATGTCTATCCGCTGCCCCCGGTGGCACAAGGGACAGAACATGACCCGATTGAGCAGATTGAGGTCGGCTACCTGAGTGGGGATGCCGCATTCACCACCACCTTAGCGGCCTATCGCGACCACAGCGCCCGAGCGGGCTGCTCCACCAAGGCAACCCATCGCCTCCCTGGTTGGCTGCGTTTTCCCACCGAGGCAGCTTCGCGGCTCACCCCTCTGGTGACCGAGATAAACCAACTGAAGCAAGATTTTAAGGCGCAAGTACAGCAGGCGGGTGGGCGAGATGAAAAATTCGAGCTGGTGCACACGGCGCTGCCGGGTGTCATCACCCTGCAGGTCTATCGCAAGTTAACCTTGCTAAGTGGAGCGCTCTACTCGTTGGGGTTTACCTGGGCAGATAAACAGAGCATCAACCGCCTCAGCCGCGAACAGGTACTGGAGATGCTCGAACGCAGCCGCCGTTATATTCCCCCACTGTGCGACAACGCGCAGTGGAGCAAGATGGTCGATCAAGAGGTGTACGATATTCGTCGCCTGCCTGCTGATGCCCAGTTGCGGATCCGACGTCCGGTCAAAACCCACCCGATGATCAATCTGCTTTGGCAGGACCGCTCGCCGCGCAAACAGCAGTTGAAAGCGAGCTTACCCCTGCTGCTCTGCTCAGATACGCCACCGGTGGTGACCCACCTTGGCCACTATCCACCGAAAAGCCGCCAAGCCCGTAGTGACCGTAAAATTGGCGGCGATCCGATCATCGAGCGGCTACACCTCTACCTCTATCACCCCGAGTAGTGCTATTAACCGATTAACCAAAGGCAGCACAACCCGTTAGCCAAGCAGTAAGGCGCGTAGGCTCTCCATGTCCAATCCTCGCACGTCCGACTGGCCACTGAGCAGGCCATCGGCCAGCGCCCGTTTCTCGTCATGCAGCGCCACGATTTTCTCCTCCACCGTCTGTTCGCACACCAGCCGATAGACGGTCACCGGATTGGTCTGCCCCATCCGGTGGGCACGATCGCTTGCCTGATCTTCGACCGCTGGGTTCCACCAAGGATCGAGGTGCAACACCGTGTCTGCTTGAGTCAAGTTCAGCCCAGTGCCCCCCGCTTTGAGGCTGATCAGAAACAGCGGCACGTCCTCATGGCGAAAACGCAAAATCGACTCCTGGCGAGCCTTGGTCGAACAGCCGCCATCGAGATAACAGTAATCCCACGCTTGTTGCTCGATCCGCACCCGCAGCAAACTGAGCAAGTCCACAAACTGGCTAAAGACCAGCACCCGGTGCCCCCCCTCAATGGCCTCTTTTAACAGCACCATCGCCTCGTCGAGCTTACTGCTAGCATGCGCCCAATCAGGCATCACCAGTGCAGGAGAGCAACAGAGCCGCCGCAGCCGGGTCAACCCGCTTAACACATGCATCAGGGCGCGGCCGTCACTGCTTTGTACCTGCTGCACCACCTCGCGCCGCGTCGCTTCATAGAGCTGGCGCTCCTCGGGGGAGAGGCTGATGTGATGGACAATATCGGTTTTATCGGGCAACTCGGTCAGCACTTGCTGCTTAAGGCGGCGCAAGATAAAGGGACTGATCACTGACCGTAATAGGGCCATGTGTTGCGGGTCTTTCACTGCTCGGCCAAAACGGCGCTTGAACTCCCCTAGGCTGCCCAGTAGCCCTGGATTGATAAAGGTGAACAGACTCCACAGCTCCCCCAAATGGTTTTCGATGGGGGTGCCAGAGAGCGCAAGACGAAACTCCCCATCAAGCTGAAACAGCAACTTGGCGCGCTGGGTGCCGGCATTTTTGATCTGCTGGGCTTCATCCAGCACGATCGAGGGCCAACAACGGGATTTGAGTACTGCTGATAAGCTACCGAGCATACCGTAGTTGATCAGGATCAGCTGACCAGCCTTGGCCGCTTTTATCACTCCAGCTCGCTGGGCAGGATGATCAATGGTCACCACCTCCAGCTCAGGGGCAAAACGCGCAACCTCTTCCTGCCAGTTGGTGACTACCGATTTTGGCACCACCACCAGCGCCGGCCCCAGCTGCTGGCGCATCCGCAGCACCATCAGCGCCTGCAAGGTCTTACCCAGCCCCATATCATCGGCAAGGCAGGCGCCAAAACCGTGATGGGCAAGGGTAGCCAACCAGCGAACCCCCTCTTTTTGATAATCTCGCAGGGGCGCCAGTAGTTCTGAGGGGCAGGTTACCGCTTGCTGCCACTCCTGCTGCAACGTTTGCCAGGCCGCATCTCCTTCAGTGGTAATGGCCGATAGCAGGCGGGTCAGTGGATAGGCCAGCTTATTGTTGACCCGCTGCTCCTCATCGAGCATGGCCCCCAGCATCGTCAGCCGCTCCATCAGCTTGTCACTGAGCATCAAGCTGGTCTTTTCATCAAGCTGGACCGTGCGCTGGCCGGGGGTCATCTGCCGTAAAATCAAGCGCAGATCGAGGACTTGGTGCTCATCAAGCGCCAACACACCTTCGACCTGGAACCAATCCTGTCGCCGCTCAATCCGCAGGCTCAGCGCCGCGTCATCCAAGCTTTTAAGCCGCGCACTGTCTTGATGCCAATGGATCACTACGCCAGCTTCGACCAAGTTTGGTAGCGCGTTGACCAAGGCTAGCGCAGGCTCCCCTTGTAGCAGCCATTCATAACCGGGCAAGCCTATTGGCAAGACCTCACGTAGCCGCTGCGCCTCTTTTTTCTCGCTCTCGAGATCTCGCTGCCAATAGTGATAAGCCCGGTTTCCCTGCCGGACAATGGCCTCTCCGCTCCCCAGTGGCAATGGAGGTAATAGCTCAAAACGGGTCACTAACTTGACCGACAGTTGACTGTCCTGCCAATCCAGCTGAACTGAGGGCATACCCGGCCAAGGCGCCAACTGCGCGTTCCCCGCCAACCCTGGCACTTGACTGAACCAAGGCAAATCGGGGATGGCATCGAGCGTGCTTTGCAGGGTCTGCAGCTCGGGATCAGATAACAAAGGGATCGATTCAAGTGCCGGTAGCCGGTCTAGTAAGGCGGGCGGGGTTAGGATCACCTGCCATAAATCTTGGGCAAGGAGCGAGACATGCACCCCCATCGTCGCAGCAAAAGGGCTCAAGCGAGCGCTCATCCCCTGGCCTGTGGCCACTATCTGCAGCAGGGGAGCAGCGATGGCCAGCTGTAACTTCTGCCCTTTGGCATTCAATAAGCGCGAATGGTTGGCCAGAGGGGCCCACGCTTCTCGTGGTAGTCGCCCCATCGTACGCGGTAAGGTGCGCACCAATGCCCAATCTTCTTCATCAAGTAAGGCCGCATATTGGGTCGATAGCAGGGCGGGATCGACTCGCCGCCCAGCGGTCCATTCCCCATTCGTCGTGCTCTGTTTTTGGATCTTACACTCCAGCTCAGGCCCCTCGGCATGGAGTAACCACACCAGCCGCTCGCGGGGCTTACTCACCCCACTGGCCCGCCCCAGCCCTTGCAGCCAGTTAAGCCAGTTAGCAGAGGCCGCACTGTTATCTTGCTCCGTATTGGTTGGCGTTTGCGGAGGTTGCTCAGCGACAGGCTCGCCAAGATGGAGCCCGTCCAACGGCGGCAGCAGTGGCGCCACACCCAATAGCAGCCGCAACAGATCCTGACAAAATCCCATCAAACGATGATAGGGAGCGGCCTCCAACAGATGGGAGAGATCCCACTTATTCAGCATCATCACCTGCGCACTGCTGGCGCCATGGCGGGATAACGCACAGAGATCGAGCCACAGATAGCCCCAGTGCAGCTCATCCACTGGCAGCTGCAAGGTATCGAACAATCCCACGGCTTGGCCATGACGATCGCCCGCCCATTGGGCGAGCAGGTCTGCCAGCAATGGACACTGGCCACCGACGCTACGTTGCCACTTTTTGCGCCGTTCACTGGCCAGCACCGGATCGGCCTGTTGCAACCAACCAAGCCACAGCAAACCACTGAACGAACGAGGCCATGCACCTGAGATCTGCTCGGCCTGCCACTGACCGAGCGCCGCGCACAGCCGCTCACCAAGGGGGCCTGGCTGAGATTGTGATGCCAGCGCCTGCAAGGCGGGCCATCCCATGGCTTGCTGGCCGTTGCCGTGATCGCCACAGAGCCACAGCCACTCTGCCTCAAGTGGCTTAGCCCAGGTCTGCACATCGGGGGCACACTGCTGCACATAAGTTGCCAACGGCCAGCCGCTGTCATAGGGGCCCTCCAGCAGCTGTTGCAAGGCAAAGTGGGTCAGTAGCAACTGCTGCCAAGCGGGGCTGGAGTCAACCAGCAGCAAAGGCGCATCAGAGGTATCGAGCAGCGTCAGCAGATCACTTGGCGAGAAATAAGCGGGGATCTCACCCTGCTGGCCACGACAGAGCTCACGCACGATGCCGTAGGCCAGATCCTGCCCGGTCACCGAAGGAAGCTGGTGCCAAGCCGGTGCGGGGCAATCGCCAGCGCGCACCCCCAAGATCAGGGCTAACGTCCCCTCGGCCGTCAAGCTCCATTGCTGCTCGCCCCGTAGGCGGATCAGCCCCGTATCATGTAACTGGTGCAACACATCGAGTGGAAAATGGCCCGCAGCGAACTGGGCTTGTAACAGACGAGTAGTGGCAACACGTTGCAATTGCAGCGCACTGAGTAACGCATAACTATCTGAACAAAGAGGAGATGCAGACATCAAGACTCACGGGCAAGTGCAAAAGCGGAATTTTAACGGGAAAGCGGCAGCGACTCGACCCTTAACCATGAAATAACGCAAAAAAAGCTAACTTATTGCGCGACACA
Organism: Aeromonas cavernicola; assembly: GCF_002795305.1. Taxonomy (GTDB): domain Bacteria; phylum Pseudomonadota; class Gammaproteobacteria; order Enterobacterales; family Aeromonadaceae; genus Aeromonas; species Aeromonas cavernicola. The sequence goes on along the minus strand of NZ_PGGC01000175.1, from coordinate 3,309 downwards.
CACCATTGCCGCCCCCTGCATGAACCGTTATCTTGCCGATGACCTTGCCTCAGCCACCACACAGGAAGATGCCATGCCCACTCTCGCCAGTATTCATCTCTATCCCATTAAATCGACCGCAGGGATGGCGCTACCGCGCGCATTTGTCAGCGAAGAGGGCTTACAAGGGGATCGCCGCTACATGGTGATCAAGCCAGATGGCACCTTTATCACCGCCCGCACCCACCCGCAATTGCAGCAGGTCGTGGCCACGCCAATCACCGGCGGCCTGCAGTTGCGCTACCCAGGGCTGCCGCCCCTGACCCTGCTGCAAGCCGACTTTACCCTGACACCCCAGACCACCAGCGTGTGGCAGGATCACTTTGATGCCCTGCGCACCCATGCCAGCGCCGATCGCTGGTTAAGTCAGGTGGTCGCAGAGCCCGCTCACCTCCTCTGGTTAGGGGAGCAGTCCGACCGTTTTCGTGAAAAAACCGGCACTAGGGTGAGCTTTGCCGACGGCTACCCGCTGCTGCTGATCAGCCAAGCGTCCCTTGACGATCTCAACTTGCGATCCGATGCACTGCACCAGATGAGCCAATTTCGTACCAATTTGGTGGCCAGCGGCACCCACCCCTTTGCCGAAGATAGCTGGCGACGTATTCGCATCGGCGAGGTGGAATTTGTGGTCGCCAAGCCGTGCAGTCGCTGCATCATGACCACGGTCGAGCCCAGTACCCATCGCTTCAATGAGCGCAAAGAACCCCTCGCCACCCTGACCCGCTATCGCCGTGGTGAAGATGGAGAGGTCTATTTTGGCCAGAACCTGATCCCGCAAAATGAGGGCTGGATTGAGGCGGGCAGTGAGATCGAGGTGCTCGACACGGTGCGGCCCCCGGTCTATCCCAATGCGGCGCCGAAAAAGCGCGATCTGGTCTGCGTGGCCCGAGAACCCCTCGCCCGGGATATGGAGACCTTTTGGTTTACTGCCGCCGACGGTGAACCGCTGCCGGACTACCTGCCCGGTCAGCACTTGCCCATCAGCATCGACCTCAGTACGGGACAAACCCACGAGCGAGTGCAACGGCACTACACCCTCAGCAGCAGCCCCGATCAACCCGAACGCTATGGCATCAGCGTTAAGAAGATCCCTAATGGGCGCATCTCCCATTGGTTACACCAACAGATGCAGGTCGGTACGACAGTGCTGGCGGCGGCCCCGGCGGGGACATTCCACCTCGGCCACGCCCGCAGCTTGCTGTTGCTCTCTGCCGGTTCGGGTGTGACGCCCATGCTTGCCATCGCGCGCACACTTGCCCTGCGCGGTGAACTGCACCATGTCCACTTCATGCACCTGTGCCGTAGCGAGGCCGATATTCCCGCCGCCGCTCAATTGCACGCCATGAGCTTGCAGGGGATGACCCTGACGGTGATGTTAAGTCAACCCGATAGCCACTGGCAGGGGCTATCGGGACGACTGAGCGATGACCATCTCACCCACATTAACCGACTCACCGAGCGGGATGTGTTTATCTGTGGCCCTCACGGGTTTATGGCTGATGCCCAGGCCCGCCTGCTCGCCTTGGGGGTGGCCCCCGAACGGATTCAGCAAGAGAGCTTTGGTGGTACCGCCCCGACACAGGCCCGCCCACCGCGTGCAGTCCAGATACAAATAGGTGACCACAGCCTGACCGGCGATAACCAGCACACGGTTCTCGATCAGGCACACCAGCATGGGGTTGAGTTACCGTGGAGCTGTCGGGCTGGGATCTGCGGGCGTTGCAAACAACACTTGGTCTCAGGAGAGGTCGATCACCCCCAAGCGCCCGCCATTAGCCCAGCCGAGCGAGCCCAAGGCCAGATCCTCACCTGCTGCGCGGTGCCCCTGACCGACATCGTGATCGGCTAACACACCGAACACAGAGAGATGTGGTGCTTAGCAAAAAAAGGCAATCGCGGAAAACAAAACGGCTGCCAAGGCAGCCGTTTTTCATCATGGTCGTCGTTAGCTGCGCAAAGCAGCAATGCGTTGCTCAATGGGCGGATGGCTCATAAACAGCTCGCTCATGGAGCGCTTGCCGTTGATACCAAACGCCATCATGGTGCCTTCCATCTGTGGCTCGGCGCCGCGAGAAAGACGCTCAAGGGCGGCGATCATCTTGTCACGACCCGCCAACTTGGCAGCACCGGCATCAGCACGGAACTCGCGCTGACGGCTGAACCACATGACGATGATGGAGGCAAGCACCCCAAATGCCATCTCCAGCACAAACACCGTGATCATGTAGGCAAAACCACCGTTGCTGCTGCCCTCTTCTTCGTTGTTAGAACTAAAGAAGTTGCTGATAATGCCTGCCACGATCCGAGCGAAGAACATCACGAAGGTGTTCACTACCCCTTGGATCAAGGTCAGGGTCACCATGTCACCGTTCGCCACGTGGCTCACTTCATGGGCCAGCACCGCTTCGGCCTCGTCACGGCTCATGCTATAGAGCAGGCCAGAGGAGACCGCCACCAGCGAATCATCACGGCGAGCCCCCGTGGCAAACGCGTTCATCTCGGGGGAATCGTAGATCCCCACTTCCGGCATCTTGATCCCCGCTTCCCGAGCCTGACGAGCCACCGTGCTCACCAGCCAATGCTCAGTCTCGTTACGGGGCTGCTCGATGACCTGAACCCCATAGCTACGCTTGGCCATCCACTTGGACATCAGCAAGGAGATAAAGGAACCCCCAAACCCGAACACCGCACAAAACACCAACATTCCGGCAATACTGGATTTGTTGATCCCAAGCACCGAGAACAGGATATTGAGTACCACCCCCAGCACCAGCATGACGGCTAGGTTGGTCACTAGGAATAGCATTATTCGCTTCATATTAACTCCTTATTAAACAAAGGCTCATGGCCCACCGTGTAACTCAGGTGGGCCATGTTTCATCACATACTAAATAGCGTCGATGAATGTGTGCTGAATGTCACGCTCACAGCAGTGGCGAAATATCAAGATGCCCGCACAAATCTGCTTCAAATGGATTTTTTACAAACGGAATTTCTCCCAAAAATGGGGCAGGCAGTAAGCCTCTTAGGGTATCCAAATTCTCCTGATAATGGCTCATGGATGAATACAAACGATTCATCACCCAGCCTGCTACCGGAAGTTGATCATGACGAATCGCCGCAAACGTCAACAAGGCATGATTCAGGCAACCTAGCTTGGCCCCCACCACCAGAATAACGGGCAAATTCTCCTGCTTGACCCACTCAGAGAACAGGTATTTGCGATCGAGAGGGAGACACCATCCCCCCGCCCCCTCAACCAAGGTTAAC
>NZ_PGGC01000174.1 GCF_002795305.1 Aeromonas cavernicola | reverse complement strand
CCTGCTGTTCTCCGCCACCTTCTCTGACGCGGTGAAGAAGCTGGCCAACCTGATGCTGGACCGCCCGCAGATCGTCAGCGTCAACAAGCAGAACTCCACCGCCGACACCGTCAGCCACACCGTCTATCCGGTCGAACAGAAGCGCAAGCGCGAGCTGCTCTCCGAGCTAATTGGCAAGCAGAACTGGCAGCAGGTGCTGGTGTTTGCCAGCACCCGCGAGAGCTGTGACGAGCTGGTCGAGGAGCTCAACCTCGACGGCATCAAGTCCGCCGTGGTCCATGGCGAGAAAGCCCAAGGCAACCGTCGCCGCGCCCTGCGCGAGTTCATGGAAGGCAAAGTGCGGGTACTGGTCGCCACCGAAGTGGCCGCCCGTGGCCTAGACATTCCGGATCTGGAATACGTGGTCAACTATGATCTGCCATTCCTGGCGGAAGATTACGTGCACCGCATCGGTCGTACCGGCCGCGCCGGCAAGCGCGGCATGGCCATCTCCTTCGTCAGCCGTGAAGAGGAGCGCACCCTGCTGGAGATCGAGGCGCTGATCGGCCAGCAGATCCGCCGCATCATGGTGCCGGGCTACGAGGTGAGCAGCCGTGACGAGCTGATCAAGCAGTTGCAGGAGCGTCGCCGCTTCGGCAAGCGCCCCCAGCGTGAAGATAACGCCGTGGCCCAGGTGATGGCCGAAGCCAAGCTGCAGGGTCAGCGCCTCAAGCGGCTGGCCGCGAGCAAGAAGCCTCGTCAGCCAAAATAAGGCGCAATTGTTCTGTTTTGTGTCTGTTCACGGCCCTGCCTATTCGTCCCAGACAGGACCGTGAACAATGCATATTTTTTGCTTAAACGTGGCAAAGAGATCGGGCTAGCCAGCGACGCTGCCCCTGCCATCATTAGCTCGTGACATCCTCTTCTTGGTTCTCATCGGAACGCACTGACTGCAGCTCTTCAACCCTAGCCTGCCACTTATCTTGGGCCTGTTTTTGCCCTTGCTCGGTAAAGTCCTGGCGCATGGTATCGATCTCTCGCACAAGCTTTTCCATTAAAATATCTCCTTCATTCATGGGGTTAAATATTGATAGTGAGTTGCTAAACTCAGTCACCTTACCGATTTGACCCTCATCTCCCGTTAATTACACCACGAAATAAACGATTGATTTTGCCAAAATCAATCTAAAATTTTTTCTTTGTTATTGATCATGATGGTTAACAAGGGCACATCAGCAGTGACGAATGGGCGATAAACAGCAGGGGAATAATGGAATGAATAGATGAATTTTTATGTAAAAAAATGGGTGATTTTGACGATAAAATGGCCAGCAACGAGGGCGCGGCTGAGGGGGGATTGGCAAGGATAACAGTGCCGATCAGGAAGCCCTGATCGGCACATAAACGAGGCTTACACTAACGCAGCGGGCGCCTCACGCTGGCGCAGTGGTTCACCACGCACTGGGGCGCCATTGGCCTGATAATAAGCCGCTGTGCTACGCGGTAAGGCTGGCAAGCCACGGATATTATCGGCAATCTTCTCGGCCATCATGATGGTGGTGGCGTTGAGGTTACCGGTGATGATCAGCGGCATGATGGAGGCATCGACCACCCGCAGTCCTTGCAAGCCGTGCACTTGCCCTTGGCCATTCACCACCGCCATCTCGTCCTCACCCATTTTGCACGAGCAAGAGGGGTGGAAGGCGGTCTCAGCATGATCGCGGATAAACGCATCCAACTCGGCATCGCTCTGTTTATCAAGCCCTGGGCTCAACTCACGGCCACGATAGGGATCGAGCGCGGGTTGGTTCATGATCTCGCGGGTGATGCGAATGGCATCACGAAACTCCTGCCAATCCTGCTCAGTGGCCATGTAGTTAAACAGGATGCTCGGGTGCTGGCGTGGGTCGCGGGAGGTGATCTCGATACGGCCTCGGCTGGGCGAGCGCATAGAACCCACATGGGCCTGAAAACCATGTTCCCGCACCGCATTACTGCCGTTGTAGTTAATGGCGACCGGCAGGAAGTGGTATTGAATGTTGGGCCACGCAAACTCGGCACGGGTTCGGATAAATCCACCCGCTTCAAAGTGGTTGCTGGCGCCAATTCCAGTGCCCTTAAATAGCCACTCGGCCCCGATCGCAGGCTGATTCCACCACTGCAGGGACGGGTAGAGGGAGATCGGCTCCTTACAGGCATATTGCAGATACATCTCCAGATGATCCTGCAAATTTTGACCAACCCCAGGCAAGTCATGGACCAGCTTGATCCCCACTCGCTTGAGTAACGCCGCCGGCCCCACCCCTGAGCGCTGCAACAATTGGGGAGAGGCAATCGCGCCCGCGCACACCAACACCTCACGCCGTGCCCGCGCCTCGATGGCGGTGTTGTTATCACCGCGCAGGTAGCTCACCCCACTCGCCCGCTTATCGCTAAACAAGATTCGGTCAGTCAGGGCGTGGGTCACGATGGTCAGATTGGGGCGGGCGCGGGCCTGATCCAGATAGCCCCGTGCCGTGCTGGAGCGGCGCCCTTGTGGGGTGACCGAGCGATCCATCGGCCCAAACCCCTCTTGCTGGTAGCCGTTAAGATCGTCGGTCAGGGGAAAGCCCGCCTGCCCACCCGCGGCGACCATGGCATGGAACAGCGGATTATTTCCCACTTTAGGGGTGGTAACACTGACCGGACCATCTCCGCCGTGGTAATCATTGGGGCCAATGTCACGGCGCTCTGCTTTGCGAAAATAGGGCAGGCAGTCGAGGTAGCTCCATGTCTCTAGGCCTTTGAGGGTCGCCCAGCCATCGAAGTCCATGGCGTTGCCACGGATGTAACACATGCCATTGATGAGAGACGATCCCCCTAGCCCCTTGCCACGGCCACACTCCATGCGGCGGTTATTCATGTGGGGCTCAGGATCGGTCAAGTAAGCCCAGTTATAGCGGCGCCCTTGCAGTGGATAGGCCAATGCGGCCGGCATCTGGGTGCGAAAATCGGCGCGATAATCCGGGCCACCCGCTTCCAGCAGCAGCACGCTGACGCCTGCGTCTTCGGTCAGGCGAGTCGCCAGCACGTTACCTGCTGATCCCGCGCCGACAATGATGTAATCGAATTCCTGAGACATAAAGGGTCTCCTTAAAATGAACAAAGCGATAACGAGTGCAAAGCGGTTGTGAAGAGATATCGCCAAGGGGCACGCCAGCGCGGCCCCTTGGCTGATCAGTGGCCGCATAGGCCAGCTTTGCTAGTGCCAAGATGAGTCGTTAGAACACCGACTGGTAGCCGCCCAGCTCGACTTGTACCGACTTGATCCGGGTATAGTGGGCTAAAGTGGTCAGGCCATTTTCCCGGCCCACCCCTGATTGCTTGTACCCGCCAACCGGCATTTGGGCTGGGGACTCACCCCAGGTATTGATCCAGCAGATACCCGCCTCAAGCTGATGGATAACCCGATGGGCGCGGGCCAGATCTTGGGTGACCACCCCTGCCGCCAAGCCATACTCGGTGGCGTTAGCACGGCGGATCACCTCCTCTTCGCTGTCATAGGTCAAGATGCTCATGACTGGGCCGAAGATCTCCTCTTGCACGATGGTCATCTCATCGCGGCAATCGGTAAATACCGTCGGCGCGACATAGGCGCCGCTAGCAAATGGGCCGTCGGTCACCCGCTGGCCACCACACAACAACCGGGCCTGCTGTGCTTTGCCTGACTCGATGTAGCCAAGCACGCTCTCCATGTGGGCAAAACTGACCAAGGGCCCGAAATTAGTGCTCTCTTGCTGGGGGTCACCCAGTCGGATGTTCGCCACTCGCGCCACAATTTTTTCTTCAAACTGGGCCTGCAGGTGACGGGGAATAAAGACCCGAGTGCCGTTCGTACACACTTGGCCTGAGCTATAGAAGTTAGCCATCACCGCAATGTCGGCGGCGCGATCCAGATCGGCGTCATCAAAGATGATCAGCGGCGACTTACCGCCCAACTCCATGGTGACCTCTTTGAGGGAGGAGCTTGAGGCACTCGCCATCACCTTCTTGCCGGTGGTGGTGCCGCCGGTGAAGGAGATTTTTTCAATCAAGGGGTGCTCGGTCAGCCACTGTCCCACTTCACGGCCGCTGCCCGTCAGCACATTAAATACCCCATCGGGCAGACCCGCTTCGGTGTAAATTTCCGCTAATTTCAGGACGCTCAGCGGGGTCACTTCGCTGGGTTTGAAGATCATGGCATTGCCTGCCGCCAAGGCCGGCGCGGACTTCCACAGGGCAATCTGAATCGGATAATTCCACGCGCCAATCCCCGCTACCACCCCTAACGGCTCACGGCGGGTGTAAACAAAACTGCTCTCTCGCAGCGGGATCTGCTCCCCTTCGATGGCAGGGACTAGGCCCGCGTAGTATTCCAGCACATCAGCACCGGTCACGATGTCGACATAGCGCGTTTCGGATAACGGCTTGCCGGTATCCAAGGTCTCTAACTGCGCCAACTCTTCATTGCGTTCACGCAAAATATCGACCGCACGACGCAAAATACGGGAACGCTCCATGGCACTCATGGCCGCCCATACCCGCTGACCGGCCACCGCACTTTGTACCGCGCGCTCGACATCAGCCTGGGTGGCACGCTGGACGGTCGCCAGCACTTCCCCGTTAGCAGGGTTGACCGTGTCAAACGTGCCAGTGCCGCTGGCGGCGACATAGCGGCCACCAATATAGAGTTGTTGCAGGGGGAATCGAGCCATGGAGTTGAGTCCTCTTTATATAAGTGTTCGACCACGGCAGCCGCTAGGGCGTCTGCTGGGTCAGGTGTTGTTCTAGATAGTCGTACGCAATGGTTAGCGCTTGCTCGGTATCAAACTGGGCGCCAGATAGCGCACCTCGCAGCCATAAACCGTCAATCAGTGCCGCCAGCCCTCGGGCTGCCGTGCGGGCCTGCGTCGTCGGTAATATCCGGCGAAACTGGCAGCACAAATTGGCATAGAGCCGATGGTCATTGATCCGCTGTAAACGGCGCAGGGCGGGCTGGTGCATGCTGGTTGCCCAAAACGCTAACCAGGTTTTCATCGCCGCCCCATTGACCTGACTGGCATCGAAGTTGCCTTCAATGATGGCCCGTACCTGACAACGTACCGAGTCATCGAGTTGGGCCCGCTGTCGCTCCCGAACCGCGTGACGCAGTGCCGCCATCAGGTGGCGCATGGTGGCCTCCAGCAGGCCATTTTTATCCTGAAAATAGTGGCTGATGATGCCGGTGGAGACCCCCGCTAAGCGGGCGATCAGGGCGATGCTGGCGTCATTCATCCCAACCTGATCCACCGCGTCTAAGGTGGCTTGGATCAGTTGCGAACGGCGAATGGGCTGCATTCCTACCTTGGGCATATTGCTCTCCTTTATGGGTCGTCATAACAGGTAAATCAGACGGCCCACAGCGACGGGGGCCAGTCTATTTTTTTTTAATTGAACGTTCAACAAACTTTTTGCTAAACTCCGCGAAACCAAAAATTAACAATAAGAAAACATTTAATGAGCACTCAGTCAGGTGAGAAGGGACGTACTACCCCCCTGCTCACCAGCGCGCAAATGCCGCCATATCGATACCGCTGCCCTCCCTGCGTGGGCACGGGCCGCCACATTGACCGCACATGTGTTTGAGTCATCTGTCTGTTCAACCATCCACTGCCGTACCACAGGGGGCGGTGCTGGGTAGAGATACCTTTATTGCCATAGGGGCAAACCTCGCATGAGTACACCTTTACCGATCACGACGCCTGCCCAGGCGCGTCTCAACCCGATTGTCTTCTACGGCTCAACCTCGTTGATCCTGCTGCTCACCGCCGCCTTAATGCTCTTTCCTGAGCAGGCGGGGGCGTGGCTGGGGCGCACCCAAACGTGGCTCTCCCATAGCTTTGGCTGGTATTACATGCTGGCCATTGGCAGCTATCTCTTCTTCGTCTGCTGGGTCGCGTTTTCCCGATTTGGCCAGTTGAAGCTGGGGGCCGACCATGAGCAGCCAGACTTCAGCTATGGCGCATGGGCAGGCATGTTGTTCTCATCTGGAATCGGCATCTCCTTGCTCTACTTTGCCGCATCAGAGCCTATCGACCACCTCTACAACCCGCCAGAAGGGGTCGCAGGGAGCAGCCAAGCCGCTCGTCAGTCGATCCAGCTGATGTTCTTACACTGGGGCATTCATGGTTGGGCCATTTATGCGCTGGTCGGGTTGGCCGTGGGTTATTTTGCTTACCGCCACAAGCAACCACTCGCCTTGCGCTCGGCCTTGTTGCCGATCCTTGGCGCACGCCGAGTCAAGGGGGCTGCTGGCCATGCCGTAGATTGCTTTGGCATCTTTGTGACCTTGGTTGGTCTGGTCACGAACTTAGGCATAGGGGCACTGCAAGTGTCATCCGGCTTGGAATACCTGTTCGGTATGACCCACTCCAACACCACCCTGCTGGTAGTACTGCTGGTGATGAGCGTGGTCGCCACCTTGGCGGCGGTATCGGGCGTGGAGAAAGGCATTCGTCGTCTCTCCAACCTCAATATTTTGCTGTTTAGCTCACTGCTGCTGTTTGTGTTGCTGTTTGGCCCCACGCTAGATCTGCTCAACGGCTTTGTGCAAAACCTTGGGGATTATGCTAACGGGCTGATCTTGAAGACCTTTGATCTGTATGTCTATACCGATGGCGCCCCTGGTAAGAATGTCGAGTGGTTAGGCCTGTGGACCCTGTTTTACTGGGGGTGGTGGATCTCTTGGGCTCCGTTTGTCGGCATGTTTATCGCCCGCATTTCACGGGGACGTACTGTGCGTGAGCTGGTTCTGGGGGTGTTACTGATCCCGCTGGCATTTACCCTGATGTGGCTCTCGGTGTTTGGCAACAGCGCTATGGATCTGGTGCTCAATCAAGATGCGACAGCCTTGGCCAAGGCTGCACTGGAGCAGCCATCCATGTCTATCTATCTGCTGCTGGAGCACTACCCGTTTGCCAAAGTGGTGATCGGTCTCTCTATTTTTGTCGGCTTTGTGCTGTTCTTGACCCCCGCCGATTCAGGCTCGGTGATGCTGGCTAACCTGTCGCGCCAAGGAGGGGATCTCGATGAAGATGCGCCCCATTGGTTGCGGATCCTCTGGTCTGTGGTGATCACCGTAGTCACCATCGGGCTGCTATTTGCCGGTAACTTTACCGCCATGCAGACCGTGGTGGTTTTGGCAGGTTTGCCCTTCTCGGTGATCTTGATCCTGTTCATGGTCGGCCTTTATAAGACCATGAAAGCAGATTGTGCTCAGGCTGATGCGAACCCTATACAGGCCATGCCACGGGTTGCTAACAGCGAGCTTCTCCCACCACGCCCAACACGTGACGCTGCTACCCCCTGATAACGGGGCCATCATTTATCACGGCCGTCATACCAAGGGGGCGTCATGCCCCCTGATACCCTCGCCCTTGGCGACAAAAGCCTCATATAACCCCTTTCAAGCCAAAAATAAGCCCATTTAGGTCTCTTTCTTCACATAAAAGGACGTTGAAAACAATTTAGGCTTGAACCCTCCTCATTAGATAGTTATGTTGTTTTGATAAGATTTTATGAGTGCCCGTCTGAGCACAAAGCGTCACTAACCTATTGAGTTATCTGAATCCATCTGATGTAGGTCGATGTGTTACTTACCTCGCCATATGCAGCACCTCATATGAATCTTTCACCTCATCCCATGTATCTTGGCTTGCTGATGGCTGTATGCAGCAATCGTTCATGTTACTGACATCGCCACAGGATCAAGCCCAAGGCTGAATACACCATCGACAGAGAAGTCCTTATGATCAAAAAACTGATGCTATCTACGCTGCTTATTTGCGGATTGGCCACAGCAGCCCCCACGCCCACAACTCCCTCCATGCTCGATGATGTCATGGCCCGTGGAGTGCTGCGTGTCGGTTTTGACGTTGGCTACCAACCTTTTGAAATGACTAATAAACAAGGCCAATACGTCGGCTTTGATGTCGATTTGGCCAAGATGGTTGCCAAAGAGATGGGGGTGAAAGTCGAGTTCGTGAATACCAGCTGGGATGGCATTATTCCTGCCCTGCTCACCAACAAATTTGATGTCATTATGGGTGGCATGACCGTCACGCCACAGCGCAACCTGCGGGTCAACTTTGCCGATCCCTACATCGTGATTGGCCAAACCATCGTGCTGCGCAAAGACAAGGCGGGCGCCATCAAATCGTCGCTCGATCTAAACGATCCCAAGTACAAGATTGCCGTCAAACTCGGCACCACCGGTGAGCAAGCGGTGAAACGGCTGATCCCCAAAGCGACCTTGTTGCAGTTTGAAACCCAAGATGATGCCAAATTGGAAGTGCTCAACGGCAAGGTCGATGCCTTTGTTTATGACCTGCCCTACAACGCCATTTTTGCCTCCCAGAATGCTGACTCCATTGTCCATCTTGCCAAACCGTTCACCTTTGAACCGCTCGCGTGGGCCATTCGCAAAGGGGATCAGGATACCTTGAACTGGTTCAATAACTACCTGCGCCAAATCAAAGGGGACGGCAGTTACGACCGTCTTTATAAGAAGTGGTTTGAATCCACCGTCTGGCTAAATCAGCTGAAATAACCTTCAAGGGGCGCAACGGCGCCCCTGTACGCAGCCCCCACTATAACGAAAAGAGATTGTGACTGTGCGCACCCCAAAACCGACCAGACAAATGGAAAAACAACCCAACCCGTTGCTCTGGCATTGCGTATTTGTGCTGCTGATGTGTGCCGCTGCGTTTGGCATCTACCAAGCAGTACAGTCCGTAGATTACACCTGGCGTTGGGAACGGATCCCCCAGTACATCGCCTACCAAGCAGAGCAGCAAACCTACGCCGATTTTGATGGCACAGTGGTTGCCAGCAACAACGGCGCATTATTGCTGCAAAACGATTTGGACCCGCAGCAGCACCAAGCGATTGCCGCAACGGGGATTCAGGTAGCCGAAGGCGATACCATTTTTCGTGGTGATGTCCTCGCGACCGAGCTGAGCTGGAAAGCAGGCCCGATCGCGTGGGGGATCTGGGTGACCGTCAAGCTTTCGCTGGTCGCTGGGGTCTTTGCTATCTTGCTGGGCACCTTGGCTGGACTAGCACGGCTCTCCCCCAATCCTGCCCTGCGTTATGTGGCCGTCACCTACGTGGAGCTGATTCGTGGCACGCCACTGCTGGTGCAGATCTTCATTGTCTACTTCTTTATTGGCACCGTACTCAACCTCGATCGCTTCACCGCCGGCGTCGCCGCACTGGCCGTCTTTACCGGTGCCTATGTGGCGGAGATTGTGCGGGCTGGTATCAGCTCGATTCACAAAGGGCAGATGGAAGCGGGCCGCAGTCTGGGCCTGACCTCAGCGCAAACCATGCGCTACGTCATCTTGCCTCAGGCATTTAAGCGCGTGTTACCACCACTGGCTGGCCAATTTATTAACCTCATCAAAGACTCGTCACTGGTGTCAGTTATCTCCATTACCGACCTCACCAAAGCGGGGCGGGAGATTGTCAGCTCAACCTTCAGCCCGTTTGAAGTCTGGTTTACCGTCGCGCTGCTCTATCTGGTGCTGACGGGTAGTCTCTCTTTTGTAGTGCGTCGTCTGGAGCATAAATATGCACGCAGCAACTAATGCCACCCCCATCATCAAGGCGTCTAAGGTCGATAAGATCTATGCTGGGGGCGTTCATGCGCTCAAAAGTGTCAGTACCGAGATCGCGGAAGGCGAGGTGGTGGTGATTGTGGGGCCAAGTGGTTCAGGGAAGTCCACTTTTCTGCGCACCCTTAACCAACTAGAAACCATTAATGATGGCAACATCATGGTCGATGGGATTAGCCTCACCGAGCCTGGCGATGTCAATAAACTGCGTGAAGAGGTGGGCATGGTCTTCCAATCCTTTAACCTCTTTCCCCACCTCAACGTGCTGGATAACATCAGCCTTGCGCCGCAAAAGGTGCGTGGCTTATCGCGCCGTGATGCCGAAGAGCGAGCCAACGCGTTATTGCAAAAAGTCGGACTGGCCCATAAAGCAGACAGCTATCCCTCGATGCTCTCTGGTGGTCAGCAGCAGCGTGTGGCTATTGCCAGAGCATTGGCGATGCAGCCCCGCATTATGTTGTTTGACGAACCCACTAGTGCCCTCGATCCCGAGATGGTCGGTGAGGTCTTAGAGGTCATGAAAGGGCTGGCTCGGGAGGGGATGACCATGGTGGTGGTGACCCATGAGATGGGCTTTGCCCGTGAAGTCGCTGACCGAGTGCTGTTTATGGAGGGCGGCGAACTGTTGGTTGATGAAATACCGGCCACTTTCTTTGACCATCCCCCTTCGCCTCGACTGCGCCAATTTCTCAGTCAAGTGCTGTAACATCACATGGCAGCAAGAGGGGGGAGCAGGCCCTCTCGCTGCCAACACAAACTGATAGTGGATAATTCGTTACCCGCACTGAACCCAAAGCAGCTGTGATTACGTATTAACTCCGTGAGCGAGCACCATGACTTATGTGATCTTGATCCCATTATGCAAACCAACTCACTGCGTCATCTCAAAATGTCAGAAGTAAGTCTCTTAAACATATTTTAATTACCAGTTACCCGATTAATAATTAATCCATAAAAATGACATGTAAATCAGGACGAAAGTGGCATAATACGTGACGTCAATGTTACGCCACATGATTAATTTGGTTAGGGAAAACCTCTATGTTTGCCAATATCGCTGTTCAACATTGGGCTTTTGCCGTTTATATCATTGCAGCCATTTGTCTCTGCCTAGGGATGATTGGTCTAGCAGCCCTGCTCGGTGGCCGTGCTCATGGCCGAACTAAAAATAAACCCTTCGAATCGGGTGTCGATTCAGTGGGCAGTGCCCGCCTTCGTTTTTCCGCCAAGTTCTATTTGGTCGCCATGTTCTTCGTCATCTTTGATGTCGAGGCACTCTACCTGTTTGCCTGGTCTGTTTCCGTTCGGGAAAGCGGCTGGGTTGGCTTTATCGAAGCCACTATTTTCATCGTGCTGCTGCTTATCGGCCTGATCTACCTCTGGCGTATCGGCGCCTTGGACTGGGCTCCACGTAAAGCGCAATTAAACGACAAAAAAACTGACTGAATCACAGACCCTTTCCTTGAGGTTGCACCATGAAGTACACCCTGACCCGGATTGACCCGGATGCGCCCGTTGAGCGCTATCCCCAGGAACAGCGCCAAACTGTCGATGACCCGCTAGCCCAACAAGCGACCCGCGGCATTATGATGGGGCGTCTCGAGGAGGTGCTGCAAGACACCGTCAACTGGGGCCGCAAAAACTCGCTCTGGCCTTACAACTTCGGTATCTCCTGCTGCTACGTAGAGATGTGTACTGCCTTCACCTCCCCCCACGATGTGGCCCGCTTCGGCGCCGAAGTTATCCGCGCCTCGCCGCGTCAGGCCGATTTTATGGTGATTGCCGGGACCCCCTTCATCAAGATGGCACCGGTCATCCAGCGCCTGTACGAACAGTTGCTCGAACCCAAGTGGGTGATCTCCATGGGTGCCTGTGCCAACTCCGGCGGCATGTATGACATCTACTCCGTGGTGCAGGGGGTGGACAAGTTCCTGCCGGTCGATGTCTACATTCCGGGTTGCCCACCGCGTCCAGAAGCCTTTTTGCAAGCACTGATGCTGCTGCAAGACTCCATTGGTAAAGAGCGTCGTCCCCTCTCTTGGGTAGTGGGTGATCAAGGTATCTATCGTCCTGATATGCCGGCCGAGAAGGACCGCAAGCGCGGCGAGCGGATCAATGTGACCAACCTGCGCACGCCGGATGAGATCTGACCATGAAACTGACTCGTGATTTTCCAAGCAATAGCACCATGGCCCAGTGGCAGCCAAGCGACCACCAAGATGCCCACGTCGTTGGCGACCTGTTTGCCCACTTCGGCGCCGAGCACTTCACCGTGCAAACCACTCGCACCGGCGTGCCGGTGGTCTGGCTGCCCCGCGAACTGCTGATCGACGTGATCGGCTTTTTGCGCAAGCTGCCCGCCCCGTTTGTGATGCTCTATGATCTCAGCGCCACCGACGAGCGGCTGCGCAGCCATCGCGATGGCTTGCCCCAGAGCGATTTCACCGTCTTCTATCACCTCATCTCCATCGACCGTAATGCCGATGTGATGCTCAAAGTGGCGCTGGCCGAAAGTGACCTGCATCTGCCCACCATCACCCACCACTTCCCCAATGCCAACTGGTACGAGCGGGAAGTGTGGGATCTGCTGGGCATTACCTTCGATGGTCACCCCCATCTGACTCGGATCATGATGCCCAAGAGCTGGCAGGGTCACCCGCTGCGCAAAGATTATCCAGCGCGCGCGACTGAATTTGATCCCTTCATGCTCGATGCCGCCAAGCAAGACATGGAGCAAGAAAACCTGCTGTTCAAACCGGAAGAGTGGGGTCTGGCACGCGGCAGCGAGAACGAGGACTACATGTTCTTAAACCTCGGCCCCAACCACCCCTCTGCCCACGGCGCTTTCCGGCTGGTGTTGCAGCTCGATGGCGAGGAGATCCGCAACTGCGTGCCAGACATCGGTTACCACCATCGCGGTGCCGAGAAGATGGGCGAGCGTCAGTCTTGGCATAGCTACATCCCCTATACCGACCGGGTCGAGTATTTGGGCGGGGTGATGAACAACCTGCCCTATGTGCTGGCGGTCGAGAAACTGGCTGGCATCAAGGTGCCCCAGCGGGTCGACATGATCCGGGTGATGATGGCGGAGCTATTCCGCATCCAAAGCCACCTGCTGTTCCTAGGTACTTATATCCAAGACGTGGGTGCCATGACGCCGGTCTTCTTCACCTTCACTGACCGTCAGCGTATCTACAACATCATTGAAGCGATCACCGGCGCGCGGATGCACCCTGCGTGGTTTCGCATCGGCGGGGTTGCCCATGACCTACCCAACGGCTGGCAACGCCTGATCCAAGATAACCTGCTCAGCTGGCTACCCAAGCGACTGATGGAGTATGAGAAAGCAGCAATGCGTAACAGCATTCTGCGCGGCCGCACCATCGGCGTGGCAGCCTACACTACCGAACAGGCACTGGCGTGGGGCACCACGGGAGCAGGATTGCGCGCCACCGGCCTCAACTTCGATATCCGTAAATGGCGCCCTTACTCGGGTTATGAGCAATTCGACTTTGAAGTGCCGGTCGGTAGCAATGGCGATGCTTATGATCGCGCCACCGTGCGGATCGAAGAGATCCGCCAGAGCATGTCGATCATCGAGCAGTGCATGAACAACATGCCGGAGGGGCCATTTAAGGCCGATCATCCGCTCACTACCCCGCCACCGAAAGAGCGTACCCTGCAGCACATCGAGACCCTGATCAACCACTTCCTGCAAGTGTCGTGGGGTCCAGTGATGCCCGCTGCCGAGTCGTTCCAGATGATTGAGGCAACCAAGGGGGCCAACAGTTACTACCTGACCAGCGATGGCTCCACCATGAGCTATCGGACTCGGATCCGCACCCCCAGCTTTGCCCATTTGCAGCAGATCCCCTCGGTGATCAAAGGCAACATGGTGTCGGATCTCATCGTCTATCTGGGCAGTATCGATTTTGTTATGTCGGATGTGGACCGTTAAGTGTTGCAACGCCCTGCGCCATGGCAAAGGGAATAGAACACGATACGTGCAGTAAAGGGACAAGCCACCAAAGGTCAAGTCATGAGCCAGCAATGTCAGTGTCACAATAATCAGACCCCAGAGGGGCTAGGCGTATGCAGCAGTAATCAGAATGATTTCGTTCTGAGCCAAGCTGAACGCGATGCCATCGAACATGAAAAGCACCACTACGAAGATCCCCGCGCCGCTAGCATTGAAGCGCTTAAGATCGTGCAACAGGCACGCGGCTGGGTCCCCGATGGTGCGATTCACGCCATCGCCGCCGAGCTCGGCATCCCAGCCAGCGACGTGGAGGGGGTCGCCACCTTCTATAGCCAGATCTTCCGCCAACCGGTGGGACGCCACATCATCCGCGTCTGCGACAGCATGGTCTGCTACATCAATGGTCATGAAGAGTTGATGGCCGGTCTCAAGGAGGTGATGAACCTCGCCCCCGGTCAAACCAGCCCCGATGGTCGCTTCACCCTGCTGCCCGTCTGCTGCCTTGGCAACTGCGACAAGGGGCCAGCCATCATGATCGATGACGATACCTATGGCGGCCTCGATCCGGTGACATTGCTGAAAACCCTGGAGGCTTATCCATGAGCCTGCCACAGCACAAAATCCTCGCCTCGCTTGGCACTGCCAACCGCACGGCCCGTGCAGCAGAGACCCACCCGCTCACTTGGCGGCTGCGGGACGACGGCCAGCCGGTGTTGCTGGAGGAGTATCAAGCTAAACAGGGCTATCAAGCCGCCCGTAAGGCACTGGGTCAGATGAGCCCAGACGAGATTGTCAGCACCGTCAAGGACGCCGGCCTCAAAGGCCGCGGCGGCGCAGGCTTTCCCACTGGGGTTAAGTGGGGCCTGATGCCCAAAGACGAGAGCATGAACATCCGTTACCTGCTCTGCAACGCTGATGAGATGGAGCCCAATACCTGGAAAGACCGGCTACTGATGGAGCAACTGCCCCATCTGCTGATCGAGGGAATGATTATCTCGGCGCGCGCCCTCAAGGCGTATCGCGGTTATATCTTCCTGCGCGGCGAATACGTGGATGCCGCCATCCACTTGCGCCGTGCGGTGGAAGAGGCTAAGGCCGCCGGGCTGCTGGGCAAAAACATTCTAGGCTCCGGCTTTGACTTCGAGCTGTTCGTCCACACTGGCGCCGGTCGCTACATCTGTGGCGAAGAGACAGCCCTCATCAACTCGCTGGAAGGGCGCCGCGCCAATCCGCGCGCCAAACCGCCCTTCCCTGCTGTTTCCGGCGTCTGGGGCAAACCCACCTGCGTTAACAACGTCGAAACCCTCTGCAACGTGCCCGCCATCATCGGCAACGGGGTCGCGTGGTACCACGGGCTGGCGCTGCCGGGCTCGGAAGATCACGGCACCAAGCTGATGGGCTTCTCCGGCAAGGTGAACAACCCAGGTGTCTGGGAGCTGCCCTTTGGCATCACCGCCCGTGAACTCTTTGAAGACTACGCCGGTGGCATGAAGAGCGGCTATCGCCTCAAAGCTTGGCAACCAGGCGGTGCGGGTACCGGCTTCTTGCTACCAGAGCACCTCGATGCCCAGATGTATACCGCGGGGATCGGCAAGGTGGGTACCCGGATGGGGACCGGCCTTGCCATGGCGGTGGATGACAGCATCAGCATGGTCTCCTTACTGCGCAACATGGAAGAGTTCTTCGCCCGCGAATCGTGCGGCTGGTGCACGCCCTGCCGCGACGGCCTGCCTTGGAGCGTTAAGCTGCTGCGGTCACTGGAGCGTGGCGAAGGGCAATCCGGCGATCTGGCGACCCTTGAGCAACTCTGTGGCTTCCTTGGCCCAGGCAAAACTTTCTGCGCCCACGCACCGGGCGCCGTCGAGCCGCTCGCCAGCGCCATCAAATATTTCCGCTCCGAATTTGAGGCTGGGATCACAGGCAGCGGTGATAACCGCAAGGCCGTCAAAGGGATCCAGCCCAATCTGCTGGGCGAGCGCTGGTAACGACAGCACAGATTTCACCAAACAGGTTTCAGGGAAGTTGTATGGCAACCATTTATGTAGACGGCAAAGAGTACGAGGTAGACGGGGCGGATAACCTGCTGCAAGCCTGTCTGTCGCTGGGTCTGGACGTCCCCTATTTTTGTTGGCACCCCGCGCTCGGTAGCGTGGGTGCCTGCCGCCAGTGTGCGGTCAAACAGTATCAAAACGCCGATGACAAGCGCGGTCGTCTGGTCATGTCCTGCATGACTCCGGCCACCGATGGCAGCTACATCGCCATCGAAGACGAAGAGGCAAAAGAGTTTCGCAAGAGCGTGGTGGAGTGGCTGATGACCAACCACCCCCACGACTGCCCGGTGTGTGAGGAGGGCGGCGCCTGCCACCTGCAGGACATGACGGTGATGACCGGCCACAATAGCCGCCGCTATCGTTTCACCAAACGCACCCACCAGAATCAGGATCTCGGCCCCTTTGTGGCACACGAGATGAACCGCTGTATCGCCTGCTATCGCTGCGTCCGTTATTACAAGGATTATGCCGGTGGCGAGGATCTCGGGGTCTACGGTGCCCACGACAACGTCTATTTCGGGCGGGTCGAGGATGGCACCCTGGAGAGCGAATTTTCCGGCAACCTGGTGGAAGTCTGCCCCACCGGCGTCTTCACCGACAAGACCCACTCCGAACGCTACAACCGCAAGTGGGACATGCAGTTTGCCCCCAGCATCTGCCAGCAATGCTCCGTGGGTTGCAACATCAGCCCGGGTGAGCGTTATGGCGAGCTGCGCCGGATTGAAAACCGCTTCCACGGCAGCATCAACCACTACTTTTTGTGTGACCGTGGCCGCTTTGGCTATGGCTATGTCAATCTGGCGGACCGCCCGCGCCAGCCGCAGCTCAAAGAGGGCAATGACCAGCTGACCATCACGGTCGATGGCGCCCTTAACCGCGCCGCCGATGCCTTGCGCACGGCCCGCGGCCTCATCGGCATCGGCTCGCCGCGCGCCTCACTGGAGAGCAACTTTGCCCTGCGCGAGCTGGTGGGTGAAGCCAACTTCTACGCTGGCGTCGAGCAGACCGAGTGGGCCTGTCAGCAACAGATGCTGCAGATCCTGCAGCATGGCAATGTGCCCACCCCAAGCCTGCGCGACATGGAAGAGGCCGATGCCATTCTGGTCCTTGGCGAGGATGTCACCATGAGCGCTGCCCGTATCGCGCTGGCGCTGCGTCAGGCCGTCAAGGGCAAGGCCCGCGAACTGGCGCGCAAGATGAAGGTGGATCTGTGGCAGGTTGCCGCCGTGCAAACGCTGGGGCAGAACGAGCGCTACCCGCTGCTCATTACCAGTCTCGACACCACCCGTCTTGATGATGTGGCGGCCGACATGCTGCACGCCCCGTATGCTGATCAGTCGCGCCTTGGCTTTGCTATCGCCAACCTGCTCGACCCGAGTGCACCAGCCGTGACCGATCTTGGCCCCGAGCAGCAGGCACAAGCGGCTCGCTGGGCAGCACTGCTAGGCAACGCCAAAAAGCCGCTCATCATTGCAGGCTCCAGTGCCCGCGATGTGGCGCTGCTTGAGGCGGCCAGCAACATTGCCCGCGCCCTGAAAGGCCGTGGACTGGAAGCCAGCATCGCGCTGGTTGGCCAAGAGGCTAACTCGCTGGGGCTGGCCATGCTGGGTGCTAATACCCTCTCTGATAAGCCTCTGGAAGCTGCGCTGGCGCGTATTGAGGCACAAGAGGGGCTGGCGCTGGTCACGTTGGAGAACGATCTTTACCGCCGCGCACCGCGTAACCGGGTGGACGCAGCACTGGCTCGGTTGCAACACCTGCTGGTCATCGACCATCAGGCGACGCCAACCGCTAACAAGGCAGACCTAGTGCTGCCCGCGGCCAGTTTTGCCGAAGCCGATGGCACCCTCGTCAATATGGAAGGCCGCGCCCAGCGCTTCTTCCAGGTCTATGCCCCCACCTTTTACAATGCCGATATTCAGGTACGTGAAGGGTGGCGCTGGCTGGCCGCGCTGCAAGGAGCCCTCGAGCGTAAGCCACTGCGCTGGCAAAATTTTGATCAAATCAATCACGACTGTGCCAGCAGCACCCCATTGCTGGCCACCATGTTGGAAGCCGCACCCAACGCAGGCTTGCGGATCCGTGGCATGCGGCTAGCCCGTGAGCCACACCGCTACAGCGGGCGTACCTCCATGCTGGCGGATAAAAACGTCAATGAACCACGGGTGGCGCAAGATCCCGACTCCCCCTTCAACTTCTCCATGGAAGGGTACGCTGGGGCCCGCCAAGATATCCCGCAAGTGCCGTTTGCTTGGGCACCGGGTTGGAACTCCCCCTCCGCGTGGAACAAGTTTCAAGACGAGGTGGGCGGCAAGCTACGGGCTGGGGATACTGGTCGTCGCCTGCTGGAAGCCACTGTTCCGCAAGCAGAAGGCAAAGCTCCGCTCGGTTGGTTTGCGGCTATCCCCGCCCCGTTCAAGGCCACAGAGGCACTGCAGGTGGTCAATTATGCCCAGCTGTTTGGTGGTGAGGAGCTGTCAGCGCGCAGCCCAGTGATCCAGAGCCGGATGAACGAGCCCGAACTGATCCTCAACCCCGTGGATGCGCAGCGTTTTGCCCTCCCTGCGGGCAGTCAGGTCTCCTTCTCTTGGGGCGGTAGCCACTGGCAATTGCGGCTGCGTTTGAGCGAGCAGCTGAGCTGCGGTCTGGTGGGGCTGCCGCTAGGGGTGAACGGCCTGCCAACAGCGCTGCAACAAGCCTCCATCACTCACCTGCAGGAGGTGATCGCATGAGCGAGTCGCTGATCGATCTGTTGCTGGAGGTGGGCAAAGCATTGATCGTGCTGGTAGGGATCGTGGGGGCTGGGGCCTTCATGAGCTTCATCGAGCGCCGCTTGCTAGCCCTGTGGCAGGATCGCTATGGCCCTAACCGCGTAGGCCCATTCGGCCTACTGCAATTAGCCGCCGATATGATCAAGATGTTCTTCAAAGAGGACTGGATCCCCCCCTTTGCCGACCGTCGCACCTTCGTACTAGCACCCATCATCGCCTTTACTGCCTTTATCTTGGCGTTTGCGGTGGTGCCCATCACTCCCACGTGGGGCGTGGCGGATCTCAACGTCGGCCTGCTCTACATCTTAGCCATCGCGGGATTGGCGGTGTATGCGGTGCTGTTCGCTGGCTGGTCGAGTAACAATAAATACTCGCTGCTTGGCAGCCTGCGCGCCTCCGCTCAGACCCTCTCCTACGAGGTGTTTTTGGGTCTCGCCTTGATGGGTGTGGTGATCCAAACTGGCAGCTTTAACTTGCGCGACATCGTCGAAGCGCAACAAGGGCTGTGGAACGTGGTACCCCAAATTCTGGGTTTTATCACCTTCCTGTTTGCTGGCGTTGCCGTTACCCACCGCCACCCCTTCGACCAACCAGAAGCCGAGCAGGAGCTCGCCGATGGTTATCACATCGAGTATTCGGGGATGAAGTGGGGCCTGTTCTTTGTGGGGGAATACATCGGGATCGTGTTGGTCTCGTCCCTTATCGTCACGCTGTTCTTCGGTGGCTGGCATGGCCCTTGGTTGCCGCCCTTCGTTTGGTTTGCGCTGAAGACCGCTTGTTTCATGGTGTTCTTCATCCTGCTGCGGGCTTCCCTGCCTCGCCCGCGTTTTGATCAGGTGATGGCGTTTGGTTGGAAAGTCTGCTTGCCGCTGACCCTGCTCAATATGCTGGTCACCGCGGCAGTTGTACTGATGAATATGCAGTGAGGCATGCGATGAAAATTGTGAACATTATCCAAGGTGTCGGTACCCAGTTACGTAGTTTAGCCATGGTGTTCTCCCATGCTTGGCGGCCCCGTGAAACCGTGAACTACCCAGAGCAAGCAGCCTATGTCCCGCCCCGCTATCGTGGCCGCATCGTGCTGACCCGTGACCCCGACGGGGATGAACGCTGCGTAGCCTGCAACCTCTGCGCCGTGGCTTGCCCAGTCGGCTGCATCTCGTTGCAAAAGTCGGAGCGAGAGGATGGCCGCTGGTATCCGGAGTTCTTTCGCATCAACTTCTCTCGCTGCATCTTCTGCGGCTTGTGCGAAGAAGCCTGCCCCACCACCGCTATCCAGCTCACGCCGGATTTCGAGATGGGCGAGTATCGCCGCCAAGATTTGGTGTACGAGAAAGACGATCTGCTGATAAGCGGCCCAGGCAAATACCCTGACTACAACTTCTATCGCATGAGCGGCATGGCCATCGACGGTAAACCGAAAGGGGATGCCGAAAACGAAGCCAAGCCTATTGATGTCAAGAGCCTGCTGCCCTGAGGAGTCAATCATGGAACTGGCATTTTATGCCTCGGCCCTGGTGGCCGTTTACAGCACACTGCGGGTGATCAGCACCAGCAATCCGATGCATGCGCTGCTCAATCTCATTATCTCTCTTATCGCGGTCGCCATGATCTTCTTCTGCTTGGGAGCGGCCTTTGCTGGCGCCCTGCAGGTGATCGTCTACGCAGGCGCCATCATGGTGCTGTTCGTGTTTGTGGTGATGATGCTCAACCTCGGCTCGGCACAGGTACAAGAGAAAAAATGGCTCACCCCCATGACCTGGGCTGGCCCTGCGCTGCTCTCGCTTATCCTGCTCGGGTTTCTGGCCTACGGCATCCTTGGCGTCACCGGCGGCCAGATAGGTACGACCGAGGTGACTGCCAAGCAGGTCGGTGTCACACTCTTTGGCCCTTACGTGCTGGCCGTGGAACTCGCCTCGATCCTGCTGTTAGCCGGTCTAGTAACGGCCTATCACCTAGGCCGTGAAGAGAAGAGTGGTGAAGTCCTCTCCGTACCTCGCACCCCGTCTCAGGAAGGAGCTCAGCCATGAATGGAATCCCTATGGAGTACGGCCTCCTGCTGGCCGCGGTGCTGTTCTGCATCGGCTTGTGCGGTCTGCTGATCCGCCGCAACCTGCTCTACATCCTGATGAGTATCGAGATCATGATGAATGCCTCCGCACTGGCGTTTGTGGTGGCCGGTAGCCGCTGGGCCCAAGCCGATGGCCAGATCATGTACATCTTGGTGATTTCTCTGGCAGCAGCAGAGGCCAGTATCGGCCTCGCCCTGTTACTGCTGCTCTATCGTCGTTACCACACCCTGAACGTGGACACTGTGAGCGAGATGCGCGGATGAGCCTTTTATACCTGACTTTCCTTTTTCCGCTGCTGGGATGGCTGGTGCTAGCCTTCTCCCTTGGCCGCTTAAATGAGCGCACCGCTGCGCTGATCGGTGTCGGCAGCATCGGCCTATCGGCCCTCACCACCCTCTGGGTTGGCATAGACTTTTTCGCCAACCCGCCCGAGGGCGGAGTCTATATCCAACATTTGTGGCAATGGATAGCGGTGGGCAACTTTACCCCAAGCTTCAATCTGGCACTGGATGGCCTGTCGCTGACCATGCTGGGGGTAGTGACTGGGGTGGGTTTCTTTATCCACCTGTTTGCCTCTTGGTATATGCGCGGCGAAGAGGGCTACTCCCGCTTCTTCACCTACACCAACCTGTTTATCGCCAGTATGCTGTTCTTGGTACTGGCCGATGATCTGCTGTTTGTCTATCTCGGCTGGGAAGGGGTGGGGCTGTGCAGTTATCTGCTGATCGGCTTCTACTACCAAGACCGAAAAAATGGGGCCGCAGCGCTCAAGGCCTTCGTGGTCACTCGGGTCGGTGACGTGTTTCTTGCCATTGGCCTGTTCATCCTCTATCAGGAGCTAGGCACCCTCAATATCCATGAGCTGCTGGTACGGGCTCCGGCCCAGTTTGCCGAAGGCTCCCCTGCCCTGTCGCTAGCCTGTCTGATGTTGCTCGGTGGGGCGGTCGGTAAATCGGCCCAGCTGCCGCTACAAACTTGGCTAGCCGATGCGATGGCAGGCCCAACCCCAGTCTCAGCCCTGATCCACGCCGCGACCATGGTGACCGCTGGGGTCTATCTGATTGCGCGCACTCACGGCCTGTTCCTGCTGGCACCGGACGTCCTCCATCTGGTCGGCTTGGTCGGCGCCATCACCTTGGTGCTGGCTGGCTTTGCGGCCCTGGTGCAGACCGACATCAAACGGATTTTGGCTTACTCCACCATGAGCCAGATTGGCTACATGTTCCTCGCGCTTGGCGTAGGGGCATGGCAAGGGGCTATCTTCCACCTGATGACCCATGCCTTCTTTAAGGCGCTGCTGTTCCTCTCCTCCGGTGCGGTTATCGTTGCCTGCCACCATCAGCAGAACATCTTCAAGATGGGCGGCCTGCGCAAAAGCCTGCCACTGGTCTATGCCTGCTTCTTGGTCGGCGGGGCGGCGTTGGCCGCGCTGCCGCTGGTTACCTCCGGTTTCTACAGTAAAGATGCCATCTTGTGGCAGGTGCAGGCATCAGGCCAAAGCGCCCTGCTGTGGGCGGGTCTGGTGGGGGCATTCCTCACCTCGCTCTATACCTTCCGGCTGATCTTTATCGCCTTCCATGGCAAAGAACAAACCAAAGCCCATGCGGGCCACGGTCTGGCTCACCACCTACCGTTGCTGGTGCTGCTGGTGCTCTCTACTGGGATTGGGGCGCTTATTACTCCGCCGCTGGCCGGGGTGCTGCCGGCAGGCCCTGGCGATCATATCGAAGAGGGGCGCCATGCACTGGAGATTACCTCCGGCATCATCGCCATCGCAGGTATTGTGCTGGCCGCTTTCCTGTTCCTCGGTGAGCGGCGGCTGGCCAGCGCGGTCGCCAACAGTGCGCCGGGTCGTCTACTCAGCACCCTCTGGTTCAATGCGTGGGGCTTTGATTGGCTCTATGACCAGCTGTGGGTCAAACCCTATCTGCTGGCTACGCGGTTGTTGGCCCGCGATCCGCTGGACTGGATCATGGGGCTGCCCGCTTGGCTTGCCCTGCGCGCCAATCAGCTATTAGCTTGGACCGTAACTGGCAAACTGCGCTGGTATGCGGCTTCCATCGGGATCGGCGCGGTCGTCGTGCTGGCACTGCTGTTGTTGGGGTGATGGGATGAAACACCAAGCCGTTTTACCGCCATCTTGTTGGCTAGCGCCCATGGAATGTGACGCGCAACCCCGTATGAACTTGAACGAGAGCTGATACCGTGACTTTACTCTGGATCTTGCTAATTCCTTTTATCGGCGGCCTGCTCTGCTGGCAAATGGAGCGTCTGGGTGGGCAATTTGTCCGCTGGGTTGCTCTGCTCTCCATGAGTGCCAGCCTGCTGCTCTCCTGTGCTATCTGGCTGGGCGGGGATTTCTCTGTCGCTACCACGGGCCTTGATAGCGCAGGCGTGACCGGCACTGCCTCCGCTTGGGCTGCCGAGTGGCAGCTACCTTGGATACCTCGCTTTGGCATCTCATTGCATCTGGCGGTGGATGGTTTATCGCTGCTGATGGTGATCCTCACCTGCTTTATCGGGGTGTTGGCCATCCTCTGCTCGTGGCAAGAGATCGTGCAGCGTATCGGCTTCTTCCACCTCAACCTGCTCTGGATCTTGGGCGGGGTGCTCGGCGTCTTTATGGCGCTGGACCTGTTCTTGTTCTTCTTCTTCTGGGAGATGATGCTGGTTCCCATGTACTTCCTGATCGCGCTGTGGGGCCACTCGGTCACCGACGGTAAATCACGGATCAATGCGGCTACCAAGTTCTTTATCTACACCCAGGCTTCGGGCCTTATCATGCTGGTGGCCATCATCGGACTGGTGCTGGCCCACCAACATGCCACTGGGGTGTTCACCTTCAACTATCTGGATCTGTTAGACACGCCGATGAGCAGTGGAGTGCAGTGGTTGCTGATGCTGGGCTTCTTTATCGCCTTCGCGGTCAAAATGCCGCTGGTGCCGCTGCATGGCTGGCTGCCTGATGCTCACAGCCAAGCGCCTACCGCAGGCTCGGTGGATTTGGCTGGTATCTTGCTGAAAACCGCGGCTTATGGTCTGCTGCGCTTTGCCCTGCCGTTGTTCCCCGACGCCTCCGCCCAGTTTGCTCCCTATGCCATGGTGCTGGGTCTTATCGGGATTATCTATGGCGCCGTGGTTGCCTTTGCCCAGACCGACATCAAGCGGCTGGTCGCCTACACCAGCATCTCCCACATGGGCTTTGTGATGATCGCTATCTACTCCGGCAGCGAGTTAGCACTGCAAGGCGCCGTGGTACAGATGATCGCTCATGGCCTCTCCGCCGCCGGTCTCTTTATCTTATGTGGTCAACTTTATGAACGGCTGCATACCCGTGACCTGCGCCTGATGGGCGGTCTGTGGGGCCGCCTGCGCTACCTGCCAGGGGTGATGCTGTTCTTCTCGGTCGCCTCGCTCGGTATGCCCGGCACCGGCAACTTTGTCGGGGAGTTTCTGATCTTGGTTGGCAGTTTCCAGATTGCGCCGGTCATCACCGCCGTGGCGACCTTCGGTCTGGTACTGGCCTCGGTCTACTCACTGATCATGCTGCAACGGGCCTGCTTTGGTCCGGCCCACGACGAGCGGCCCCTGAAAGGATTAGATAGCCGAGAGCTGACCATGATGATGGTGATCGCAGCGCTCTTGGTCCTGCTGGGACTCTATCCCCAACCTGTGATCGATACCGCCAGCAGCAGCCTTATCAACGTGCTGCACTGGTATCTGCTGCCGACTGCTGGAGCCCTGTAATGACCTTCTCCGCTTCCCAACTGCTGGCTCTGCTGCCCCTGCTGCTCACCACGGGCGCAATGGCAGTCCTGATGCTAGCCATCGCTTGGCGCCGCTGCGTCACCACAGCCTACATTGTGACCATCGCCGGTCTTAATCTGGCACTCTTCTCTTTGCCTATTGTAATGGCTCAGGGGGATCAGGGAGTCACCCCGCTGCTCCAGATCGATAGCTATGCCGTCTTCTATATGGGGCTGGTGTTAGTGGGTGCACTCGCTACCTGCACCTTTGGCCAGTCATGGCTAAAGACCTATCCAGACAACCGAGAAGAGTTTTTCCTGCTGCTGTTGATCGCGACCGCTGGTGGGTTGGTGCTGGCCTGCTCCCGCCACTTAGCATCGCTCTTTATCGGCATTGAAATGCTGACCCTGCCGATGTTTGGTCTGGTCGGTTACGCCTATCGCGAGCGCCATTCTTTAGAAGCGAGCATCAAATACATGGTGCTCTCCGCTGCTGCGACCGCGTTCTTGCTGTTTGGCATGGCGCTGCTCTATGCCCAAGCTGGCAGCCTGAGCTTCAGTGACTTAGGGCTGACCCTTGCCCAGAGCCCAGCCCATCACCCACTGCTGATGGGGGGGCTTGGCCTGATGCTGGTGGGCTTTGCCTTTAAATTGTCGCTGGCACCCTTTCACCTCTGGACCCCCGATGTCTACGAGGGGGCACCTGCACCGGTCGCCACCTTTCTTGCGACCGTCAGCAAGGTTGCAGTGTTTGCTGTGCTGCTGCGCTTCTATCTGGCGGTCCCCGCCACCGCAGACCCGATGATCCACTGGTTGCTGGCCGCCATGGCGGTGATCTCTATCTTGATCGGTAACCTGCTGGCACTGGTGCAGACCAATATCAAGCGGATGCTGGGTTACTCCTCCATCTCCCACTTTGGCTATCTGCTGGCGGTGATCGTCGCTAGCCGCCATGGCCAGATGCCCGTTGAAGCGGCTGGGGTCTATTTGTTGATGTATCTGTTCACCAGTCTGGGGGCATTTGGGGTGGTGAGCATGATGTCGAGCCCGTACCGCGGTAAAGATGCAGATTCTCTGCACAGCTACCGTGGCCTGTTCTGGAAGCGGCCCTACCTGACCGCCGTGATGACCATCATGATGCTCTCCTTGGCGGGCATTCCGATGACCCTCGGCTTTATCGGCAAGTTCTACCTCATCGGGGTGACCGTCGAGGCGCAACTTTGGTGGCTCTCTGGCGCCATCGTGCTCGGCAGCGCCCTGGGGCTTTTCTATTACCTCAAGGTCATGGTCACCCTCTATCTTGCTGAGCCAGGGATGCAGCGGCGCGATGCCAGTGCCGACTGGGCACTCTCCTCCGGCGGTGTAGTCGTGCTGCTCTCAGCCGTGCTGGTCCTGCTGCTGGGTATCTATCCACAACCGGTGATCAGTTTGGTACAAGGGTTCCAGCAGGTGGTGTTGCAATAACCTCCCCTGCTCTGAATGGGCTCCGCCCGTCAAAAAGGCCGCAGTTGCGGCCTTTTTTCATTTCATCAGATAGTTATCTGGCGGGGTGTCGCCACCTTAGCGGCAGCGCTCAGGGTCAGGGGTCACCCCTGCATCAGGGGAGCTAACTGCTGATAAATTGCCCTGAAGGTTGCTTGCTGCTCAGCATAGCGACCATGCCGCTGCGGATCAGGATGGTAGGCCCGCACCAGTGGCAACACAGGCAACAGGGTGGATAATGGCACATGCGGATGGCTCGCCAACTGGGCCAACCGAGCCGCGCCTAGTGCCGGTCCCACTTCAGCGCCGCTGCGATAATCAAAGGTCATGCCACTGATATCGGCCAACATCTGGCTCCACAGGGCGCTACGGGCCCCCCCACCAATCAAGGTCACCCGGTCAGGGACAAGGCCAGTACCGTGCAGCGCCGCCATGCCATCCG
>NZ_PGGC01000173.1 GCF_002795305.1 Aeromonas cavernicola | reverse complement strand
GCGACTATCCCATTAACGCCATATTCACCATGAACGTTGCGTTGTTTCCCAAATCAACCATCAAGTCACAACGTCGCCAGCCTCAAGTACCAGCTACACTCGGAGCTGTCTGACAGGCAGACCTAGGGTGTTCAGTTGTTTATCGTACTCACATACGCCATGACTTCTCCCACCTGAGCGTTATATTTTCGCAGACTGATTTTCTCCGCTAGCAACTGCTTGAACCGATACATTGCCGTTTCTGCCAGCGAACGACGGTGATACCCCGATATCTTCTTCCAGTGCACCACTCCTTCCTTGCGCATTACCAGCACCGCCTCATTTCTTGGATGTCCCTTTTCCCATAGCCCAGCGTTCTTACGAAGCGGGATACAGGCTCTCGCTCCTTTACCTGCTTTAGCTGATGGCTGGCTTTGCTGTCAGCGCCATCCGCATAAACATGCCCCAGCTTGCACCGCAGAGGGTTGAGCAAGGTGGGCAGCACCTCGGCATCATGGACATTTTTCAGTGACACTTCCGCCGCCACGATATTGTGGGTTGCTAGGTCTACTGCCAGATACTACTTGCGCCAGACTCGCCGCTTCTTTGCGCCGTGTTTTCTGACGTTCCACTCGCCTTCACCAAACACCTTCAGCCCGGTTGAGTCGATAACCAAGTCGGTAATGCGTCCCTTTGGGGGCTGCCGATAAGCCACCGTCACCGTGCGGGCTCGCTTGCTGACACAACTGTAATCGGGGGCACAAAGCGGTACGTTCATCAACTCGAACAGGGAGTCGAGGAGTCCCTGAGTGGCCCGCAGCCTGAGGTTGAACATCCCCTTGAGCATCAGGAAAGTACAGATGGTCTGGTCAGTGTAAAGCGGGCTCGGCCCCGTCGCCCATGATGGTCGTGGTGAAACCCGTTGCGCATGGCCTCGGCATCAACC
>NZ_PGGC01000172.1 GCF_002795305.1 Aeromonas cavernicola | reverse complement strand
GCGCCTCGCTGATTGCCGCCCACAAAGCAGGCGAACCTGTGGTGGAGGAAGGCACCGGCTGTGTGCTCTGCCATCGCATCACCAAAGTGGAAGATGCGGGCGGCAATCAGCGAGGCGCCGCCCTGCTCGAACATGTGGGAGCCCTTGGGCAGATCCAGCTGGCCGTTCATTACCTGCTGGGGCATGTGGCAGCCCTGACACCATTGGCCAAACGCTTCCCCTTCGGTTTCGCGGGCCAGCGCCTGCACCACCTTGTAGTAGGGGTGGGAGTTGCCCATCAGCCGGTGGTTGCTCTCGCTCCAGTCCTTGAAGGCCTGTTGGTGGCAGTTCTGGCAGGAGGCGGAGTTGAGCCACGCCTTCGGGTGAGTGGTCGGCGCCTTGGCCGGATCCGTGCGCGGAGCATCGAGTCGCAGCCAGTTGGCGAGATAGGGGAGGTTGCCATCGGCAGTGACGAAGGCGTGTAAGTCCTCCATCATCGCCTTCACCTCGGGCTGAGGCTTGGCAGGGTCAACCGCCTCGGCGCCATCGCGGGTGTCATGGCCCATGCCACCCTGGGTCTGCTGGGTCATGCGCAGGTATTCGCCGATAAAGTCCCCCGCCACCATGTTGGCGAGGTTGGCGTGGCCGTTGATGGCGTTGTCGCCGCTCTTCTGGCGATGGGCCGCCATCAGATAGCGGTTGGTGAAGTTGAACCCGTCCAGATGGCAGGAGTTGCAGCTCATCCAGTTGTCCCCCGCCATGGGGAAGCGTGAGTTGGCGCCGTTGTTGCCAAGCGTGTTACCAAGATGGAACAGTCGCTCGCCGCGCTGAAGCGGCTCGGGGCGCGGATCCGTCTCTACCAGCTTGGCGAAGTGGGGCACATCGACGGTGACTCGGGCAAATGGGCCGCTGCCACCACTATTGAGGCGGGTAAGATCCTGCCCCATGGCGTTGTGCACCAGAATATGGTCACCATCGATCAGCAAATCCCGTGGATTCTGGCCCGGCAGGTGGCGCAAGAGCTGGGTCGCCTTGGCGCCCCCCTGAAACTTCTTGCGGCGGTGGCGGTTGTTGTTGGATTTGCCGCTGCGGGAGAGATCAAACACCAGCAGATCTTCCGAGCCCGCCAGGGTCAGATAGACCCGCTTGCCGTCGGCGGCGAAGCGGGCGGCAAACGGGTTGGAGACGATCTGGCTGCGGTTGCCGACGCTGGGCAGGTTGATCTGCAAAAAGAGCTGTTTTCTTTCATCGACCCGCTCTTTCTCCTCATCGAGATCGATGATGGAGACCGCCGGAAAGACGGTGCTCTGAAACTGGAAGGGGTGGCTGAAGCTCCACAGCACGTGGGGCAGCCAGGCTTCGCTGCCATCGGGGGAGAGGGCGATGCCGTCCAGCAGGCGCGGCAATCCCTGAGAGTCGCTCGTTTTTCCACTAGGAGGCACGCTATGGGTCTCGGCCAAGGTGATGAGCTTGGGCTTGGGAAGCGAAGATCCCTTGGCGCCGTGGCCAAGCTTGGCGAGATCATAGATGGCGAGCTGGCCGGTCATGGCGTGGGTGAGCAACAGGCGATCGTTGTCGGTCAGAGCCAGCCCGCGGGGAGTCTCGGCGGTTGCTGCATCCAGCTGGAGGTTGCCGGCGGTGTCGTAGGCTTGCAGGCGAGCTGATTCGAACAGCGTGACCCAGAACCACTGCCGCTTGGCATCGAAGATGACCCCGTAGGGGCGATGGCCGGTGGGGATCGCCTTTTCCAGGGTGAGATCATCATCCAGCAGCAGCAGGCGATCGCCACTGTAGTCGGTGACCAGCAGGGTGCCGTCATCGGCGCGGGCAAGCTGGCGCAGATCGCCCCCCAGCCGCACCTCTTTCAGCCGCTTGCCGCTATCGCGCTCAAGCAGGGTAACCGAGCCTGCGCTCAGGTTGGCGGTGACGAGGCGCGGGGCGCTTCCCTCTTCATAGGCAAGCATCCCAGCGCCCATCTGCTGGGCAAACGCGAAGGGGCTGGCCAGCAGCAGGACGAGGGCCAGCAGGGGTGACAAATATGCAGAGAACGATGACTTCAACATGGTGTCAGGAGCGCCATTTCAAGATGGTCCAGCGCCAGGCGTGGCGCAGCACCAGAGGAGTTAACGCCAACGCGCTCAGCCAGTGGGCCCAACTGGCGAGGTTGCCCATGGTATCGCCCGGCGTGCCGTGCAGCACCAGCAGCAGGCCGCTGGCCAGACAGACCAGCAGCAAGGCTTCGATAAACCGTCCTGTGCTGCGCAAAAAGGGCTTGTTGCTACGGTTCAGTAACGCGCGATGGGAGAGCCAGAAGGCGCCAAACAGCAGGGGAAACAGGGTGAGTGAGAGCATCACATGCAAAAACAGATTCCAGCGTGCCAGCGACCAGAGCGGGGTCAGCGGCTCCCACAGTAGCAGGCCGGAGCAGAACATCAGATAGAGGGAGCCCTCGGCGGCCTGATGGTGATAGGCCAGCCACTGCCAACATGGTCGGGGTGAGAGGGAAAGGGGTGTCATATACAGCTCCAACACCGAGCCATATCTGGCTCGGAGGGGCAAGTTTATAACGTGGTAAAGATAATGAAAAGAGTTATCAATTAGGTGGTTGATGGATAAATGCTGAATAAAAACAGGCTGTAAGTGATGTGGGTAGCGAGGTCACGCCACGTGATGCCACTGGCCACTGATCGTCGCGCTGGCCCTTTGCGATCCGTCATAGGCTTATCCCACGGAACGCAGGGTTCTGCGCATGTGCCACTGGCGCACGGTGCTCAGGCGCCAGCAAAGGCGGGTCAAGGTGTAGCCCAATATGGCGCTCAGCAGTGCCAGCACCAAGGAGCCAAGCAGCAGTGGAGAGGCCACGGTCTCCAAAACAGAGGCCAGCCATGCCCAAGTGAACTCGATGGCGATGGGCTCCGAGGGGTGACCGAGTAGCGCGCAGCCAGTCAGGTAGGCGCCATAGAACAAGGGGGGCATGGTTAATGGATTCGAGAGCCAGACCAGCGCCACGGCAAGGGGCACGTTGACTCGACAAAAGATGGCCCCCCCTGCCGCCAGCAGCATCTGGCAGGGAAGGGGGATCCACGCCATAAAGAGACCGACCGCGCATGCCCCTGCCGCTGAACGACGATTCAGGTGCCACAAATTGGCATCGAGCAGGCGTGGGCCAAATAGGCGTAAGTGCTTGTGTTGCTTCAGGGTTGCTGGATCTGGTAGCCAGCGGGTAATGAGGCGTTTGGGCATATTGAAACCTTGCTAAATACTTACTCCATGGATCTGCGTCTATTGTCGTTTGCCCTTGGGGCAAGCTCCTCACTGCTGTGGCCATGGTTACCTTCACTGGCATGGGGAGGCGTGCTGCTGTGCCTGCTCGTTCCCCTTGCATATTATCGCGCTTGGCCGCTATGTTTTGTGCTGCTCGGTATGCTCTGGATGCAGGTCAGTCTCTGTTGGCAACTGGGGTGGCTGACCCAGTTAGCGGACAAACACCGGCATATCATCACCGCCCAGCTACAAAGCGCAGAGCCAGAAGGGGATGAGTTTACCCGCCTGACTCTGAATATACGGCAACTGGATGGCCAATTTGTCCGATCGTTGCCACTGATCCGAGTTAATGCCTATCTGCCGCTGCCTCCGTTGCCCAGCGGTAGTGTATTGACCTTTGCAGGATCATTAAAACCGGCCCACGGTCTTGCGAATGAGGCGGGGATGGATGGTCGTCGCCTGCTACTGGGCAAAGGGATCACTGCCACCGGAAATATCAGTCGCCTCATCGACATTGAGCCAGCAGAGCCCAATTGGCGTGATCGCTGGTTGAGCCGCGCGGCGAACAGTTGGCAGTCGCTGGCCCACGGGCCGTTGCTGGCGGCGCTGACGTTTGGCGAGCAGGCTGGCATCACCGATGCGCAGTGGGCGCTGTTTCGTGGCAGCGGCTTGACCCATATTATTGCGATATCCGGTCAGCATATTGCATTAGTTGCAGTGCTTGGCTGGTGGTTGGGGCGGTTAGTGGGGCTGCGAACGGCCTTGGTGACCGCCCTGCTGTTTGCGGCTATCTACAGTGCCTTGGCTGGGTTTGCCGTGGCCACCGAACGGGCATTGATCATGGTGCTGGTCTGGAGTGTGTTGCGCGGGTGTCAGCGTGAGTGGCCTGCCTATCGCATCTGGTTATGGGCGTTTGTGGTGCTGACCTGGTGGGACCCCTTCGCACTCTACTCGGCGGGGTTCTGGCTCTCGTTCTTGGCCGTTGCCATCTTGTTGCTGGCCGGATACTGGTACCGCAAACCGAATCTGTGGCAGATCCAACTCTGGCTGCTGCTTGGCTTGTTACCGTTGCAATTAGCCCTGTTTGAGGGGATTGCCCCACTGGCCATGGTGATCAATCTCGTGGCGGTGCCGCTGTTTTGTCTGGCCATCATCCCCTTGGCGCTAATCGGTGTGCTAGTGGCACCGATCTCTGGTGTTTTGGCCTATGGCTTGTTCTGGTTGGCTGATTTCGGTTTAGAGGGGGTGATGGTCGGGTTGAGCTGGCTGGGGGATCGCTTGCAGCTCTGGTGGCCACTGTCTGGTCAGTGGCTCCCGTTAGGATCACTCGCTTTGCTGCTGTGGTTAAGCGTCAGGTGGCGGGCGGCGCGCTGGCTGTGGTTCCCAGCGGGCATGGCGGTGTTGCTGACGTGGTGGCCCGCCCCTGCCCGCTGGCAAGTCCGGGTATTAGATGTGGGGCAGGGGTTGGCGGTGCTGATCACCCGAGGGGATCGGGCCCTGATCTATGACACCGGGGATCGTTACCCAGGTGGCTATAACATGGCGGATGCGGTGATCTTGCCGCAACTCAGCCAGCTGGGGATCTCGGTCATTGACCGACTGATCATCAGCCACCAAGACCGGGATCATGCAGGTAACCGCGACCGCTTATTAGCGGCGCTGACGGTGCGCAGTGAGCTCTCTTCCTATCCCTTTGATAGCAATACCCAAGGCTGCCAGCGAGGGCAACATTGGCACTGGCAGGGGTTGGAGTTTACCGTTTTGTGGCCCGAGCAAGCGGGAGGCAGTGGTAATAATGACGGCTGTGTGGTGCAGATGCGCGATGGTAACACTCAGGTGTTGCTCAGTGCCGATATTGAGCGGCAAGCAGAGTTGCGGCTGGTCGCCCTGGAGGGGGCGGGCTTAGCCAGTACCTTGCTGGTGAGCCCGCACCATGGCAGCCGCACCTCATCGACCCCAGCGTTTGTGCAGGCCGTTGCGCCGCGCTATGTGGTGCACAGCGCTGGTTTTATGAATCGCTGGGATTTTCCACGCCCTGAGGTGGTGGCGCGTTACCAAACCGCTCGCCAATGGATCACTGGTCATGATGGTGCCATCCTGATTGAACCTCGCGGTGATGGCCTCGCCATTCGGGCCGAGCGGGACCATGGCCCTTGGTATCGACGCAGTGGCGCTTGGTGGAAACCCAAGCTTTGGCTAGAATAGCCCGTCATTTCCCTTACGAACGGCGATTCATGCAACCAGAAATTTCACAACCGAGCTGGCCTGTCTTCAAACGGCTGCTTGGCTATGTTCGGGACCGCAAGCTCGGCTTAGTCGGCGGCATCATCGGGATGCTGGGCTATGCCGCGGTAGATACCACCTTTGTTTACTCCATCAAACCGCTCATTGATCAAGGTCTTAATGGCAACGACAGCAACGTATTGAAGTGGATGCCCTTCTTCGTGCTGGGCATTGTGGCGCTGCGCGGTTGCGCCAACTTTTTATCCAATTACTGCATGGCATGGGTCGGTAATCATGTGGTGATGCGGCTGCAACAGCAGGTGTTTAACCATTTAATGGCGATGCCGATGAGTTTTTTCGACCGCCAGAATACCGGTAACCTCTTGGCCAAAGTGACCTACGATGCGGGCCAAGTCTCCTCGGCAGCCAGTTCCACCTTGGTCTCGTTGGTGCGCGAAGGGGCGACCGTCATCGGCCTGCTCGGTCTGATGTTTTGGCACTCGTGGCAACTGTCGGTCATTTTTCTGGTGGTCGGCCCAGTGGTGGGGGTGATTATTGGCTTGATCAGCCGCCGTTTTCGCAAGATCAGTCGCCACATTCAGCAGGCGGTTGGGGATATCACCACCTCGACCGAGCAGATGCTCAAGGGTCACAAAGAGGTGTTGATGTTTGGTGGCCAGCAGGTAGAGGAGCAGCGCTTCTTTCGGGTCAGCAACCGGATGCGGCAACAGACCATGAAGATGGTGGCGGCCGATGCCATCGGTAGCCCCATCGTGCAGATGGTGGCCTCGGTTGCACTGGCGGTATTTCTCTACGTCGCGACCATTGATAGCGTCAAGGCTACCCTGACGGCGGGCACCTTTACCGTCATGGTCACCTCCATGATGATGCTACTCAAGCCGCTAAAAAGCCTGACTGACGTCAATAACCAGTTTCAGCGCGGCATCACCGCGTGTCAGAGCCTGTTTGGTTTGCTCGATGCCGCACCCGAAGAGGATACCGGTAGCCGCACCTTGGCGCGGGCTAGCGGTGAGATTGAGTTTCGTAACGTCACCTTCACCTACCCAACCAAAGAGACGCCGGCGCTGCACAACGTCAGCTTCAAGGTGGCGGCAGGTAAATCTGTGGCGCTGGTGGGGCGTTCTGGCTCAGGTAAAAGCACCATTGCTAGCCTGTTGACCCGTTTTTACGACATCGATCAGGGGGAGATCTTGCTTGATGGCGTCAATATTCGTGAATACCGCTTAAGTGAGCTGCGCAAGCAGTACGCGCTGGTCTCTCAACATGTGCATCTGTTTAACGACACGGTGGCTAACAACATTGCCTACGCGGCAGAAGAACGTTATAGCCAAGAGCAAATCCAGCAGGCGGCGCGTATCGCTCATGCCGATGAATTTATTTGCAAAATGCCGCAAGGCTACGCCACCTTAGTGGGCGAAAATGGGGCCTCACTCTCCGGCGGGCAGCGTCAGCGCATTGCGATTGCCCGAGCGTTATTGCGGGATGCGCCGGTGCTGCTGCTCGATGAAGCGACCTCGGCCCTCGATACCGAGTCTGAGCGCCATATCCAAGCGGCGATTGATGAATTGTGTAAGGCGCGCACCTCGCTGGTGATTGCCCATCGCCTCTCGACCATCGAAAAAGCGGATGAGATCTTGGTGATCGATGAAGGCCGGATCGTCGAGCGTGGTAACCACGAGGCCCTGATGGCCCTGCAGGGGACCTACGCCCAACTGCGTGCTATCCAGTTTGGCAACATGGGCAACCCAGCCTGATGCTGGCGCGCCTGTGGTATGGCCAGAGTGGGTGGCGTTGGTGGCTGGCACCCTTGGCCCTGTTGTTTGCGATGATCAGCGGTATTCGCCGTTACGCCTATCGTCACGGCTGGTGTCAGAGCTATCGCTCCTCGTTGCCCGTCATCGTGGTGGGCAATATTTCGGTGGGGGGCAACGGCAAAACTCCTGTGGTGGTCTGGCTGGTGGAGCAATTACAAGCACGCGGTTTTCACCCCGGGGTGGTCAGTCGTGGTTATGGCGGCAAGGCCCCCTATTATCCCTACCCGCTTGATGTCACCACGACCCCCGCAGAGGCAGGGGATGAGCCGGTGTTGATCGCGCGGCGCTGTGGCTGCCCCGTGGTCGTTGCCCCCAAGCGGGCGGAGGCGGTGCGCCTGCTGGAGCAGCGCGGTGAGGTGGATATCATCATCACCGACGATGGTTTGCAGCACTACGGCCTTGCGCGCGATATCGAGCTGGTTGTGGTCGATGGGGTGCGCCGCTTTGGTAACGCCTGCCTGCTGCCAATGGGTCCGTTGCGTGAGCCGGTTACTCGGTTAAAGAGGGTCGATGCCATCTTGTGCAACGGCGGTGCGCCTGCCCCAGGGGAGTATGCCATGGGCTTGGTGGCGAATGAGCCACGGCGGGTGTGTGATGATGCACCGTTGATGGCGGCGCTATCGACACCGATTGATGCGATGGCGGGCATTGGTCACCCGCCCCGTTTTTTTGCCACCCTGACGGCCTTGGGATATCAGTTAGATCAACAGGTGGCGTATGACGACCATCACCCGTTTGCACGGGATGAGCTGGTCGAACGTTTTGCCAGTAAGCCACTGCTGATGACCGAGAAAGATGCCGTTAAGTGCCGCGAGTTTGCGTTGGAGAATTGGTGGTATCTGCCGGTCAGCGCCGCGTTACCCAGTGCGCTGCTCGATAGCCTGTTACACAAACTGGCTGAGAGCGGACGCGTAGCGAAGGGGCGTGTTGGTCGCAGATCATGAAGATCAGGCTGCCTGGCGAGATCACTGGCTGGGCTGCGTTTATCAGTTCATTAAAGGAGTTTCATTTTGGCACTGGATATTAAGTTACTCGACATCATTGCCTGCCCCGTTTGTAAGGGAAAGTTGCACTACAACAAGGGACTTGAAGAGCTGGTTTGCCGCTTTGATAAACTGGCTTATCCGCTGGAGGAGGGGATCCCGGTGCTCTTGGAGAATCGGGCGCGTCAGCTCAGCAGTGACGAGTTGCCATCATGAGTTTTGTGGTCGTCATCCCTGCTCGCTATGCCTCGACTCGGTTACCGGGCAAGCCACTGGCGGATATCCATGGCAAGCCCATGGTGCAACATGTGGTGGAAAAAGCGCGCCAGTCAGGGGCGGATCGGGTAATTGTTGCGACCGATGATGAGCGGGTGCAGCAAGCCTTGATGCCTGTCGTTGCAAGCCAAGGCATCGAGGTGTGTATGACCTCTGCTGATCACCAATCCGGCACCGAACGCTTAGCCGAGGTATGTCGTTATTACGGTTTTAGTGCAGAGACCATCGTGGTCAATGTGCAGGGCGATGAGCCCCTGATCCCCCCCGCCATCATTCGTCAGGTTGCCGATAATTTGGCGAGTGCCGCTGCGCCGATGGCCACCTTGTCAGTCCCGATTGTGGATGCCGAGGAGGCGTTTAATCCCAACGCGGTGAAGGTTGTGACAGATAAAGACGGGTACGCCCTTTATTTCAGTCGTGCCACGATCCCTTGGGACCGAGATCGCTTTGCCAGTAGCCAAGCGCAGGTGGGGGCATATTATCAGCGTCATATTGGTATCTATGCGTACCGCGCGGGTTTTATTCAACGCTATGTTGCGTGGGCTCCGAGTGCCTTGGAACATGTGGAGGCGTTAGAGCAGCTACGGGTGCTTTGGTATGGGGAAAAAATCCATGTGGCACAGGCGCTCGAAGCGCCTGCGGTTGGGGTGGATACCCAAGCAGACCTCGACAAAGTACGCGCATTGTTAGCCACCTAAATGGGGTAACAGTGACCGAGAAAACGGTGCCTGAGTGCACCGTTTTTTTATGCCTAAAATTTACTTAACTGATTGATTTAAAGATGTTATTAATGCTATTTGACAAACTTTCTTTGGCCAGAGTTTGCCAAACCAGCTAGTTTGGTTATGATGCAAGGCGCCCTGTTAACCCTAACGGGGTGGCTACAACAAGATAAAACGGGGTGTGCGGGTGATAAATGTATTCCTGGTCGATGATCATGAGCTAGTGCGTACAGGGATAAGACGCATTCTGGAAGATGTACGCGGGATCAAAGTCGTGGGTGAGGCGCAAAGTGGCGAAGCTGCCGTTACCTTTTGCCGTCAGAATCACCCTGATGTGATCTTGATGGACATGAATATGCCTGGTATTGGCGGGCTGGAGGCAACCCGAAAAATCCTACGAGTGCGGCCCGACGTGCGCATCATCGTGTTGACCATTCATTCTGAAAATCCGTTTCCTACCAAGGTAATGCAGGCTGGCGCCTCAGGTTATCTGACCAAAGGGGCAGCGCCTGACGAGATGATCCACGCCATTCGCTTGGTTCACTCAGGCCAGCGTTATATCTCGCCAGAGATTGCCCAACAGATAGCCCTTAGCCAATTTGCATCAGCGGATGAGAATCCGTTCAAATCGCTCTCCGAGCGGGAGTTGCAGATCATGATGATGATCACCAAGGGGCAGAAGGTGACGGAGATCTCTGAGCAGCTTAATTTGAGCCCGAAAACGGTCAATAGTTACCGCTATCGCCTGTTCAGCAAATTGGGGATCAGTGGGGATGTGGAGCTGACCCATTTAGCGATTCGCTACGGTATGTTAGATGCCGATACCCTGTAATGTGGGATCGGGTGATTGAGTGGGCGGCATCAGCCGCCTTTTGTTTTTTAGCGGCGCAGGACGGTATGCTCAGCATCATCTCGTGTGTCTATTGATAGAGTTGAGTTGCCGATGTCTCCTTCCTCCGAGCCCCAGTTTG
Organism: Aeromonas cavernicola; assembly: GCF_002795305.1. GTDB lineage: Bacteria > Pseudomonadota > Gammaproteobacteria > Enterobacterales > Aeromonadaceae > Aeromonas > Aeromonas cavernicola. Next base: position 13,404 of record NZ_PGGC01000172.1, on the reverse strand, counting down.
ATAGCAAGGCATTCTTGAGTGCCGTGACCCACCAGAGTGGGGTTTATCGCATGTATGACAGTGGCGGCACCGTGATCTATGTGGGCAAGGCTAAGGATTTGAAAAAACGGCTCGCCTCTTATTTTCGTGCCCAGGTCGATAGCATTAAAACCCGTACGTTGGTGCGTCAAATCGCCGATGTGCAAGTGACGGTGACCCATACCGAGACGGAAGCACTGATCCTCGAGCATAACCTCATCAAGCAGTACCAGCCCCGTTACAACGTGCTGCTGCGGGACGACAAATCTTATCCTTGGATCATCATCACCGCGCACCAGCATCCACGTATTGGCGTCCATCGCGGCGCCCGCAAAGTGAAAGGTGAGTATTTCGGTCCATACCCTTCCGGTGGGGCTGTGCGCGAAAGTTTGCATTTGATGCAGAAGATTTTTCCGGTGCGCCAATGTGAGGATGCGGTCTATGCCAACCGCACTCGCCCGTGCCTGCTTTATCAACTGAAACGGTGCGCTGGCCCTTGTGTTGCAGGTTTGGTGAGCGAGGCTGAATATGCCCAGCAGGTAGCACTGGCTACCTTATTCTTGGCGGGGAAGAACCAGCAGGTGGTGGCTGAGCTGGTTGGCAAGATGGAGTCCGCCAGCGATGCGCTGCGTTTTGAAGAGGCGGCCCGCTATCGGGATCAAATCCAGGCACTGCGGCGGGTGACCGAGCAGCAATCGGTCAGCGGCAATGTCCTCGATGATCTGGATGTGGTGGGGGTGGCCTTCGAACAGGGCTGTGCCTGCATTCATGTGCTGTTTATCCGTCAGGGCAAGGTGCTGGGCTCGCGCAGCTACTTCCCGAAAGTGCCTGCCGACACCCCGCTCGATGAGGTGGTGCAATCCTTTTTGCTGCAGTTTTACTTATCGGGCTTGGGGGGAAGGCAGATCCCAAGTGAAGTGCTGCTCGATGTCGCGTTAGAAGACGAAAACCTGATTGCCGATACCTTAAGCCACACTGCGGGTTACAAGGTGAGGGTAGTGAGCCGCACCAGAGCCGAACGGGCTCGTTTTATCAAGCTCGCAGCTATCAATGCACAGACCGCATTGCGCTCTCGCCTCGCTCACAAAAGTACCGCCCTCGCTCGTATTAGCCAATTAGAAGAGTTGTTGGAGCTATCCGCACCGATTACGCGGATGGAGTGTTTTGACATTTCTCACACCATGGGCGAACGAACCGTGGCCTCTTGCGTGGTGTTCAACCGAGAGGGGCCGCTTTCATCGGAATATCGCCGTTTTAACATCGACGGTATCACCGGCGGTGATGACTATGCGGCGATGGAGCAGGCGCTGGAGCGACGCTTTGGCAAGCAGCAGGAGCCGGACAAGGTGCCGGACGTGCTGTTTATCGACGGCGGCCTCGGCCAGTTGCGCCGTGCCGAAGAGATCCTGGCGCGTCAGCTGGAGTTCCTCGGTGGCAAATACCCGCAGCTGGTGGGGATTGCTAAGGGGGTCACCCGCAAGGCGGGGTTGGAGACCCTGATCATGGGGGAGAGCCACGAAGAGCTGCATCTACCTGCCGATATGCCCGCCTTGCACCTTATTCAGCACATCCGCGATGAATCCCACCGTTTTGCCATTACCGGCCACCGGGCGCGGCGTGCCAAGGCCCGAACCAGCAGCAGTCTGGAGGATATTCCGGGGGTGGGCCCAAAACGTCGTCAAGCGTTGCTCAAATATTTAGGAGGCTTACAGGAGGTGAAAAAAGCGAGTGTGGATGAATTGGCCAAGGTACCTGGTATCAGTAGCGAACTGGCTCAGACTATTTATGATGGTTTGCACTCAGCCTGACCGGTCTGCGCCAGTCATAGCCGCAGTGGAACGCTGCTAACTCATTGATGAACAACAGCCGTGACGCGAGGGGGCGGTAAATGTCATAATGACGTGCATCTTAAAAAGTGCGAATAATGTGAATGGTTTGGACGAGCGCCAGAGCGGTTGGAATCGATATCGGCTAAGGCGTACTATCATGTAGTAACGTAGCGATCTACAAAGAAGTGGCTGAAAATAATGACAAATATACCCAATCTGCTGACATTTTTCCGAATCCTACTCATTCCTGTCTTCGTGATCCTGTTTTATCTGCCTTATCAGTGGTCCTATCTTGCGGCGGCGATCATTTTTATCTTGGCGGCGGCTACCGACTGGTTTGATGGTTATCTTGCGCGTAAATTGAACCAATCCACGGCGTTCGGTGCTTTCCTCGACCCTGTCGCCGACAAGATCATGGTGGCGGCCGCGTTGGTCGTTATCGTTGAGCATTACAACACCATCTGGATCACCCTCCCTGCGATGACCATGATTGGCCGCGAGATTATTATCTCAGCCTTGCGCGAATGGATGGCAGAGTTGGGTAAGCGCTCCTCGGTCGCGGTTAGCTGGATTGGTAAATGGAAGACCATGATCCAGATGGTCTCTCTCACCGGGTTGATATGGCAATACAACGTGTGGATGATCTGGCTTGCCTACGTGATGCTCTATGTCGCCACCGTGCTGACCTTCTGGTCGATGTTCCAGTATCTGAAGGCGGCGTGGGGTGATTTAACTCATCACGCTAACCTTTGATGTCACTGAGGTATAAGCGCCATTTCTGATGGTATCCCTGCAAAAAATAGGCAAAGGCGTTAAAATGCTCGAAAAGAGCAAAAAACGCTCGAACGATCAGGTAATTAAATATTTCTGGTTGACTGAACGGGGAACATCGCTAGAATGCGTCCTCGTAGTCAGGCACTTAGCCAGACCAGTGCGGGAATAGCTCAGTTGGTAGAGCACGACCTTGCCAAGGTCGGGGTCGCGAGTTCGAGTCTCGTTTCCCGCTCCAAATTCAGTCATTAGAGAGAACACTCTCTTTTGCATGGCGCGTTAGCAAAGCGGTTATGCAGCGGATTGCAAATCCGTTTAGTCCGGTTCGACTCCGGAACGTGCCTCCATACAGCTCAAGCTTGCACGGCTAGCTTGATACCGATTACGGTGCCCGAGTGGTGAAATCGGTAGACACAAGGGATTTAAAATCCCTCGCTTTTCGAGGCGTGCCGGTTCGATTCCGGCCTCGGGCACCAACTAAACGCAATATATTAAAAGGCCACTTTCTAAGTGGCCTTTTTTATTGGGCAAATAACACTTGCAATAATAACCCCAACTGCGACGGCGGCTTGCTCAAGCAAATATAAATCAGTCCTATTACCCTGCATCATTGTTACTGCTTTGCCCAGTCACCGATTTGCAGAGTACCACGCCTCGTCATCCCCACATAAATCTGATATTAGGAATAAATACCAGCCTGAATGACAGTGTGCATCAATTGGTCTCAGTCGAGTTTCTAATTCATCGAAATAAGGTTGCTATAATAGTACCTTCATATTTGTCTAATATTCCCGAGGCATTAACTTGAAATGGTTTTCAGCGAAATGTTAGAAATGCTTATTTTCTAGTTTTTTCAATTGATAGCAACCACTGAAAACCTATTCAGAAAAACACAGTTTATTATTTTTTATAACTAATTAATTTTTAAAGAAATTAGTTATTTTCATCGACGATTAAAAGAAAGGGCTTTCACCATGATATGCGCTAATCTTATGGGGTGAAGTGTGACGTGTGTTAACTTTTCATACACCGGGTTTCGTTAATATTATTATGTCGGTCCATATTTTTAGATAACAACAGCACTGGCCCCATAAACATGGGATAACAACAATATTATTTGTAACGAAGGAACAGGATTTATGGCTACCAAGAAGCACACAGGTCAGGATCTTCAGCTAGATAAAGATCAGCTCAAAGCGAGCATCGTGCGCCACCTCCGCTCAACCTTGGGTACCAGCGAGCAGAAAGCATCGCCGGATGCTTGGTGGAAAGCGACTGCGGCGGCGGTAAACGAGCAGGTGTACGAGCGTTTGACCCGGACGCAGCAGACTCATTTCAAGAAAGACACTCGCGCGATCCATTATCTCTCTGCTGAATTTTTGATGGGGCGGTTAACCTCCAACAACCTGCACAACCTTTCACTCTATAAAGTGTGTGAAGAGGCGCTAGCTGACCTAGGGCTGGATCTGACCGATCTCTGCGAACAAGAGCCGGACATGGCGCTGGGTAATGGCGGCTTAGGCCGCTTAGCTGCCTGCTTCATTGATTCATTAGCCACGCTGAACTACCCGGCTGTAGGTTATGGCATTCATTACGAGCACGGCCTGTTTCGTCAGGAGATTCAAGATGGCCGCCAAATTGAGCGACCAGACTCTTGGCGTGAGTATGGTAACCCTTGGGAGATCTGCCGCCCTGAATCGGTGCAAGAGATCCCGCTTTACGGTTACGTCGAAACCGTGTTTGGCGATAACGGCGGCCTAAAAAAGGTGTGGCACGCCGGTCGTAAAATCAAAGGGGTACCTTGGGATATTCCGGTCGTTGGGTTTGGTGGCCACACCGTTAACATCCTACGACTGTGGGAGTCTCGCGCGTCTGAGTTTTTCGACTGGGATGTATTTAATGCCGGTGGTTATGTCAACTCGCAGGCTGAAAAAGCCCAAGCAGAGACCATCTCCAAGGTGCTCTACCCTAATGATGAGACCGATGCGGGCAAAGAGCTGCGTTTGATCCAGCAATATTTCTTCTGTGCGTGCTCGATCAAAGACATCATGCGTCGCTACAAGCGGGCTCATGGCAATGACTTTAGTCAATTCGCAGCGCAAATCGCGATTCAGCTCAATGATACTCACCCAACCGTGGCCATCCCTGAATTAATGCGGGTGCTGGTTGATGAAGAAGGGCTGAATTGGGATAGCGCTTGGTCTATCTGCTATCACGTCTTCTCTTACACCAACCATACCTTGTTGCCTGAAGCCTTAGAAAAGTGGTCAGTCCATCTCTTTGAGAAGGTGTTGCCTCGCCATCTTGAAGTCATTTACGAAATCAATGCCCGTTTCCTCGACGAGCTGGTCGAGCCTAAATGGCCGGGAAATGATGCAATCAAAGCCAAGCTCTCCATCATTGAGGAGGGCGCGGTGCGCAAGGTACGCATGGGTAACTTGTGTGTGATTGGCTCCTCCAAGGTCAATGGGGTGGCAGAGATCCACTCTAAATTGGTGAAAGAGGATCTGTTCCCAGAATTTGCGCAGTTGTGGCCAGAGAAGATGTGCAACGTGACCAACGGAGTGACGCCACGGCGCTGGTTGCTGGCATGTAACCCTGAGTTGTCTGCTCTTTATGATGATGCAGTGGGTAACACCTGGCCACTGGCGCTTGATAAGCTGCGTGAGGTGGTGAAATCTGCAGATGATCCACAGTTCCAGCAAAAATTTATGGCGATCAAACGCCGCAATAAAGAGAAACTGGTTAAGGTGATCAAGGCTGAAACTGGCATTGAGGTCAGTGCCGAGGCCATTTTTGATGTGCAGATCAAGCGCTTACACGAGTACAAGCGCCAGCAGTTGAATCTTATCCATATCATGGCGCTCTATCGCCGTCTGCTGACCAACCCAGATTATCAGATGCACCCACGGGTGTTCATTTTTGGCTCTAAGGCGGCACCTGGCTACAAGTTGGCGAAGGACATTATCTATGCCATCAATAAGCTGGCCGACAGGGTCAATAACGATACCCGTATCCAAGGTAAGTTGAAGGTGGTGTTCATGCCCAACTATCGAGTCAGCTTGGCGGAGAAGTTGATCCCTGCCGCAGATGTTTCCGAGCAAATTTCCACCGCTGGCTATGAAGCGTCAGGCACTGGCAACATGAAGTTGGCATTGAACGGTGCAGTCACCATCGGCACGTTAGATGGCGCCAATATTGAGATTGCAGAAGAGGCGGGGGCTGAAAACTGCGCCATTTTTGGTCTCAATGTGGATGAAGTCAAAACCTTGAAGGCACGTGGTTACAACCCGTATGACTTCTACTATGGCAACTCAGAGCTTAAAGCGGTGCTGGATTGGTTTGATACCGACTACTTTACCCCAGGTCGTCCCGGTGAACTGGCTGCTATTAAGCACTCGTTGCTTGAAGGCGGTGACCCGTATCTGACGTTGGCTGATTTCCATTCCTACTCAGAAGCGCACAAGCTCATCGACACTTGGTACCGTGATCCGGCACTGTGGGCGCGCAAAGCCATTATCAACTCGGCCACCATGGGTAAATTTAACTCTGATCGCTCCATCCAAGATTATGTGGATCGGATCTGGAAGTTAACGAACTGCAATGTGGGGTAACGTATAGGTCTGGCGGCCTGATGTCGGTCGCAGACCCTGCACCAGATGACGTTTTTAGGGTGTCGAAATCAGTATGAAAGAAGAAGGCCCGCGCTGCGGGCCTTCTTGATCGTGGACCGTGGGGAGTTTAGCGCGCCCGCACCGCTAGCCCTTTTAGATAGAACCCTTCTGGATACGCGGTCCCGATGGGATGGTCGGACGCTTGAGAGAGCAGTTCCAAGATCTGGGCATCGCGACCAGCATCAAGGGCGGCATCGGCGACAATCTTCTGAAACAGGCTCTGCTCCATCAGGCCAGAGCAGGAGTAGGTCAGTAGCACGCCGCCGGGGGCCAGCAACTGAAAGGCCAGCATGTTGATATCTTTATAACCACGGCAAGCGCCCAACAGCTGGGCTTTGTTCTCGGCAAACTTGGGCGGATCGAGCACGATGACGTCGAACTGCTCACCTCGCTCGCGGTATTCACGCAGCAGCTTAAACACATCGTGCCGGACAAACTGGGTATGACGGGTATCGAGTCCGTTGAGCTCAGCATTCTGACGCGCGAGATCGAGGGCATTTTGTGATAAATCGACGTTGATCACCTCTTTGGCGCCGCCCTTGAGGGCATAGACACCGAAACCGCCGGTATAACAGAAGCAGTTGAGAACGCGCTTACCATGGGTGTATTTGGCTGCGGTAAGGCGGTTATCACGCTGATCGAGATAGAAACCGGTTTTATGGCCGCCCATAATATCCACCAGGATTTTCACCCCGTTGTTCTCTTCAATCACCACCGGCTCGCTTGGGGTGGCGCCATGGATCACGCCTACACGCTCTTTGAGCCCCTCTTTTTTACGTACTGCCACGTCGGAGCGCTCGTAAATGCTGCACTCAGGGTAGAGGGTGCGCAGTGCTTGGGTGATCAGCTCACGCTGAAATTCAGCCCCAGCAGAGAGGATCTGACACACCAGAAAATCGCCGTAGCGGTCGATGGTGAGGCCCGGTAAGCCATCCGATTCAGCGGCACACAGACGATATCCGGTGAGACCTTGGCGGCGGATCAGTTCATCACGGGAGGCTTGGGCATCCTTGAGACGGCGGATAAAAAAGTCGAGATTAACCTGTTCCTCTTTGTCGAATGTCCACACCCGAGCTCGGATTTGCGAGCTAGCAGACCAAGCACCGCGGGCCAGCCACTTGCCCTCGCTCGAATAGATTTCGACGATATCACCGTCGATGGGGGTGCCTTCCACCCGTTCTACTCCCTTGGAGAAAATCCAAGGGTGGCGGCGTAGCAGGGATTTTTCGCGGCCTTTGACGAGATAGAGGTAAGCGCTCATGGGTAGGTGCCGATGGTCAGTGAGAAGAGGGGGCATATTCTAGGGGTAATGACTCCGCTAAGCCAGCCCTTGCGAGTCAGCAGAGCAGACTCGTAGAGAAGGCCAGTATTTCTTGGGTTGCGATGAACGGTTACAAATAATAATAAAGTCATTAAAAAGTGAATATTTTCTGTCACTTAGCCGCCACAAATTTAAGTAATTGTTAGCCATCTCGCGGTCTCGTGCGGTGAAAGTCGGCACAGTAGGGGCCGTCGGTGCTGCACCGCCAAGGTGGTGGATGCGAGCGTGCGGGATGAGAGAAACCGCGGGCACAACGCTCGCTCGTTAGCTAACAAGGAGAAAATATCAATGTCAGTAAGACATTCACTGCTGGCGCTGGCGATCAGTACAGCGTTAGTGACGCAGGCTCAGGCCGAGCTATTTATCACTGAGTATGTAGAGGGCAGTAGCAACAACAAGGCCGTAGAGCTGACTAATGTGGGCAACAGCGCCATTAATCTGGCCGACTATCGGCTGGCACTCTACGCCAACGGCCGTACCTTGGCCGCAGGGCCGACCAACGCTTTGCCACTGCAAGGCACCTTAACTGCAGGGGCGTCACTGGTGTTGGCTCACCCCCAAGCGAGCCCTGCTATCTTGGCCAAGGCCAACCAGACGAGCAGTAACCTCAATTTCAACGGTGATGATGGCTTGGTGCTGTATCGCGGCGCGACCATCGTCGACAGCTTAGGCCAGGTTGGGGTTGATCCTGGCGTGGCGTGGGGCAGCGGTGCTGTGACCACCCTTGACATGACTTTGCGTCGGCTCGCCACGGTCAGCACGGGGCGAACCGATGCCAGCGGTCCTTTCAATCCTGCCGATGAGTATGTCGCGCTGGCCAAAGATGATGCCACAGGGCTCGGTTGCCTGGGTGAGCAAGCCTGTGACAACACTGCGCCGCCCCTTTTTAGCTGCCCTGTTGAGCAACTGGTGCCGGTGCCGTCTATTCAGGGGGGAGGGGATCGTAGCCCCCTCGTACCAGCCGGTAAGTTTGAGTCAGAGCAAGCCTATGCCACCCGTGGAGTGGTGACTCAGGTGGTGCAGGGGCTCTACAAGGGATTCTTTATTCAAGATCCACAAGGAGATGGTGACCCTGCCAGTTCCGATGGTCTGTTTATTCAAAGCAACCAAGTGGGGTCGCAGATCGTGCCGGGGGCCGAGGTGTGCGTGCTGGGTAAGGTGCAAGAGTATTTTAACCAGACCCAGCTCAGTGCCGATGCCATGGTGGTGACTGCTGCGCAGGCTGGGCGGGTGGCGGCGGTGGATTTGGTGATGCGAGATGGTGAAGAGCTACCCGCGCTGCTAGAACGCCATGAAGGGATGCGAGTTCGCTTGGTACTCGCATCGAGCTTGGTGGTGACCCGCAACTTTGGTTTTGATTTCGCCGCTCGGCGCAACAATCTGGCGCTCTCTTATGGTGCGCCCCTGATCAAGGCGACCCAGAAATTTCCCGCCTTAAGTGAGCAGGCCAGCCAGTGGGCTGCCCGTAATGCCCGCAACCAATTGATAGTCGAGAGTGATGGCAAAGCCGCCGATGGGGTGGTGCCTTGGTATCCCGGTTTTGAGGCCGAGCAAGGATATCTGCGCATTGGCGATACCCTTAACAATTTAGAAGGGGCTATTGGCTACTCGCATAGTGTCTTTCGCCTAGTGGCAGATAACCGCATCAGTGCTGCCGATGTGGATCACACCGGCTGGGATCGCAGTGATGTGCCCCAGTTAGCCGAGCAGGGCGATCTCCGGGTTGCCAGCTTTAATGTGCTCAACTTTTTCACCTCGGTGGTCGGCGGCGATGCCAATCCGACCGGCAGTAACCGAGGCGCAACTACGGTGGCGGAGTTTGAACTGCAACGCACTAAGATCGTCAGCGCCATTACGCGCCTCAATGCGGACATCGTCGGGCTGATGGAGATCGAGAACAACGGCTACGGTGAAGATTCTGCCATCGCTAATCTGGTGGCGGCAATCAATGAGGCGTTGCCTGATGAGCAGGATCACTATGCGTGGGTACGTTCACCCGATGGTCAGCCCATTGGCAGCGATGCTATCACCGTGGGGCTTATCTATCGCCCTGCTAGGGTCAGCCTAACTGGGGAGGCCCAACTTATCCTGATGCCACAACAGGTGGCAGAGGCCACTGACCGCAGCGGCAAACTGGTCACCATCAATCAGGGGATGCGTGACTCCCTACGTCAGCAATTTAGCACCGCCAAGGGGGATGCCCCACTGACCGTGGTAGTGAACCACCTCAAGTCAAAGGGCTCGGCTTGTTATGAGGATTACCCCGACTATGTCACGGCTGATCCGCTGGATCTGCAGGGCCATTGCAATGGGCTGCGTGTGTCGGCAGCCAAGGTATTGGGGGAGGCGCTGCAGGATGTGACTGGCGATCTACTGCTGTTGGGTGATCTCAATGCCTATGGCATGGAAGATCCGCTGCGGGTGCTCACCGATTACGACAGTCAGGGCCAGACGCGCCCCATCGTCACTGCAAGTTTTACCCAGCTGGCGGGGCAACCTTACGAACGAGAAGGAAAGCCGGTGCGTAAAGGGGCTGGCTTGATCAATCTCAATACCCGTTTCCACGGTACAGATACTTACTCTTACAGCTATGAGGGGGAGTTGGGTAACCTCGATCATGCGCTGGCTAACCCATCGTTAGCTAACAAAGTGGTGGGCATTGAGGATTGGCACATCAACTCAGCCGAGAGCAACCTGTTTGAATATGGCCAGCGCTTTACCGGCTCCTTGGCCAAAGCGACGGGGCCCTTTAGTGCATCGGATCATGATCCTGTCTTGGTCGCGATCACCTATCCGTTACCCCCAGCAGGGGAGCTGACGTTCGCCACGGCCAGCGCCCAGATTGTGGAGGGGGAGAGCTTGCAGCTGAGCGTCAATCGGCAAGGGGGCAGCTATGGTGCGGCCAGTGTCAGATGGCAGGTTGAGCTAGGCAGTGCGGATGCCAGTGATCTGGGCTTGCTACAAGGCACCCTCAGTTGGCAGGCGGGTGAGCAGCAGAGCCAGCTCATCACAATACCGATCAATAGCGATGATCTCTTTGAAGGCGATGAGCATTTTACCCTGCGGCTGCTTGATGCCAGCGGAGCGAGCTTAGGCTCGCAGCAGCAGGTGCAAGTGACCATTGAGGATAAACCTGCGCCCGCCACCGTGGCCGTCGCGCAGGCTGCCTTGACCGTCAAAGAGGGGCGCTGGGTTGCCGAGATCCCGCTGATGCGCAGTGGCGATCTGAGCAAACCGGCCAGTGCGCGAGTCAGTCTTCATGGCCAAAGCGCCCGCTGGGGCCTTGATTTTCTGCCCGCAGGGCACCAGAGCGTGAGCTGGGCCGCAGGGGAAGGGGGACGTAAATCGGTGAAGGTGCTGATCATCGACGACTGGTTTGCCGAGCCGTCTGAACAGTTTGAGGTCAGGCTCAGTGAGGTGCGTGGAGCAAGCATCGCCCCCGCCGCGCGCACCGAGGTGACCATTGACGATAATGATCACGCTTGGTGGCCGTTCTGGCATTAAAGAACCCGCAGCGGTTGCAGCGGTTAATGATGTCGCTTGCACAAGACGGAGCGTAAACGGGGTCGGCATCAATGGGATTAGGAGTACCCAGCATGCCTGCCCTGTTTAGCGCAGGGTAAAAGATACTCCCTTGCGGGGATCATGTTCACAGAGGAGCTGGGTCATGGTAGAGCAAGCCTTGATGGTGCGGGTGTGGGGGAAGGTGCAAGGGGTAGGGTTTCGCTACTTTACCCGTGAGCAGGCCCTGCTCTTGGGGCTGCGCGGTTATGCCTGCAATCAGGCCGATGGCTCAGTGGAGATCCTCCTCTGTGGCCCTGCGCCAGCGGTGCAACAGATGCGGGAGTGGCTAGCCCATGGTCCCCCCACGGCGAGGGTCACCCAGATCACATCTACCACAGCCTTAGCGCCTGAGGAGTCGGGCTTTTATTGCCGTTAATCGCAACAATGTCAGCAATAAGATGAAAAGTGACGGGAGCCATGATGGCTCCCGTTAATATTGCTGCTAGCCAGTATTAAGCAGTGTCGCCCCAGCGGATGGCTTGGCAATGGTGACAAGAGGCAGTCATCTAGTTATCGAGCTCCAGCGCGATAGCCGTTGCCTCTCCTCCGCCGATACACAAGGTGGCGATGCCACGGCGCAAGCCTCGTTGGCGTAGGGCCGTCAGCAGGGTCACCACAATGCGGGCGCCACTGGCGCCAATTGGATGGCCTAGCGCACAGGCGCCCCCGTGCACATTGACCTTATGATGGGGAATGGCACAACCGGCCATGGTGAGCAGGGTGACCATGGCGAATGCCTCGTTAATCTCGAACAGGTCGACCTCGTCGACCGACCAGCTCAGGGTCGTGAGTAAACGTTTAATCGCGCCAATGGGGGCGCTGGTAAATTCTGCCGGTGCGCCGGCATGGCTCAGATAACCGACCACTCTGGCCAGCACCGGTATCCCTGCTTGCTGCGCGGCGGTGCGGCTCATCAAAATGAGCGCCGCTGCACCGTCAGAGATTGCACTGGCATTGGCTGCGGTGATCGTACCCTGTGGGCTAAAGGCGGGGGATAAGTGCGGGATCTTCTCTACTTTTACTCTCCTAGGCTGTTCATCGGCCGCCAGCAACAGCTGCCCTTGATGAAAACAGGGTGCCAATTCGTCGGCAAAAGATTGCGCTTGCTGCGCGGCGAGGGCTCGCGTTAACGAGGCGATGGCAAAGGCATCCATTGCGTCACGAGTAAGTCCTGCGCGATCGGCACTGCGCTGGGCGTGTACCCCCATCAACTGGCCGTCATAAGCATCTTGTAAGCCATCAAGAAACATGTGATCAAGCAGAGCCTGGTGCCCCATGCGATAGCCGGTGCGGGCTTTGTCCAACAGATAGGGCGCGCGGCTCATGCTCTCCATGCCACCCGCGATGACGATCTGGTTATCCCCAAGTCGTATGCTATCGGCCCCCAGCATCAGCGCCTTCATGCCGGAACCACACACTTTATTGATGGTGGTCGCCGGTACGTGCTGGGCTAAGCCGGCGTTCAGTGCCGCCTGTCTGGCGGGGGCTTGGCCGACGCCTGCCCCCAATACATTGCCAAGATAGACCTCATCAATTTGCTTGGCGCCGAGTTTGGCCTCAGTGAGTGCAGCCCTGATGGCACAGGCGCCCAACTCTGGTGCGCTGAGGGCCGATAGTGCCCCTTGAAAGGCCCCCATGGGGGTACGCTTGGCGGCTACGATTGCGATCTCCATCGCGTCTCTCCTTCCCTGTTAGATAGCCATAACATAGGCTGACCTAGGTAGCGGAACAAGGGTTGCAGTGCCGTTAACGTTTCGGTAAGGTGCCAGCCAAGACAGACCGCCAAGACCGTATTATGAGCCGATATCAAGATGACACTCGCAGTTACAGCATTAGCGAGCTGGCCCGCGAATTTGACATCACCACGCGCAGTATCCGTTTTTATGAAGATCAGGGCTTGCTCACCCCCGCTCGGGAAGGTCAGAATCGGATTTATAGCAAACAAGACAGGGTGCGATTAAGGCTTACGTTACGTGGTAAACGGCTTGGATTTAGCCTCGCGGAGATCCGCGAGTTATTTGACCTTTATGATGCCGATAAGAGCAGTCGAACCCAGTTGCAGACCATGGTGGGGCTCGTGACCGCCAAGCGGGAAGCGCTGCAACAGCAGATGGACGATATCAGAATGGTATTGTTGGAACTTGATGCTGCCGAACAGCGCTGCCAGCAGGCACTCAGACAACTGACTTAGTTCGACTCCTTTGTCCCAGATGACAAAAAAGCCACT
>NZ_PGGC01000171.1 GCF_002795305.1 Aeromonas cavernicola | reverse complement strand
ATAAGAGACAGGGTTGGGCCAGCAGCTCTATGTGTCGTTGAGCCTGTTTCGTTACGATCAAACCGCCACGCTGGTCCTCGCCATCTTGCTACTGGTGTGGCTGGCCGAGGTGATCAGCCGTCGCACTCGCTTACCCAGACCGAGCCATCAGCTGCGGGACTGCCAGATCTAACACCGTGGTTATGTGAACGCGAGCTGCCAATAAAAAGCCCGCTGGTTTGCACCAGCGGGCTGCGTTTAGCGATTGGCCGACCGATCAGTCTTTCTTAGCCAGCAGGAATTGCACCAACTGGTTGAACTGCTCTTGGGACGTGATGGATTCGATTTTCACCATGTACTTACCGTTAACCACAAAGCTAGGCACGCCACGGATGTTGTAGCTCTCGTTGTTGCGATCAAACTGGGAGACCATGCCAGACACAGCAAAACTGTCGACGGCGCCGTCAAACTCTTGGGCGGGGACGCCGTTGGCAACAAACAGCTGCTTCACGTCACTGCGATCTTTTGGCGGTTTACGGTCAGTGTGGATGGTACTGAAGATAGCCGGCGTCAACTTGGTTTCAACGTTCAGCAAGTTGGCGACCGCGTAGGCACGCTGCAGCTCAGGACCCATGTCGCCACCCATGAAGTTCACGGGGTTCTTCTTCATCGGCACGCCTTGCGGCAGGCTTTTCTTCAGATCTTCAACGATAGGTTCGAATTTCGCGCAATGTGGGCAGTAGTAGGAGAAGAACTCCATCACTTCTGGTTGCGCGGTGCTGGTTTGCTTGACCACGTCATAGTTTACGCCTTCCTTAAATTCGGGGGCGGCGTGAACCATGGGGATCATCAGCATGGCAGCGAGGAAAAATAGGACTTTTTTCATGATGTTTCCTGTTAAGGGATCACTGTGAGGCACGCCCGGCGAACCGAAGCAGTGCCAAGCCTATTGCGTCACCTTGCTGCCGTCAATGGTAAACCGCTCGCGCTGAGGTTGGCCGCTCACCAGCTTGGAGCTAGGGAGAGTGGCGGCGCCTTGAGGGCATCCAGCTGGTCGTGCAGGATGGCGATTTGCTGGCGCCAGTAGTGATCGGTATTGAACCACGGGAAGTGGCGGGGGAAGGCGGGGTCTTCCCATCGGCGCGCCAACCACGCCATGTAGTGGATGATTCGCATCGCCCGCAGCGGCTCGACAAGGGCTAATTCGCGGGAGTCAAAGCTCATGAACTCCTCGTAACCCGCCAGCAGGGTATCGAGCTGGATTTGCTGCTCGTGGCGCTCGCCACTTAACATCATCCAGAGATCCTGAATCGCAGGGCCAGTGCGACAGTCGTCGAAGTCGACAAACATCGGGCCATCGCGCCACAGGATATTGCCCGGATGGCAATCGCCATGCAGCGAGATTTGGGCCACCGCCAAGGTCATGGCCTCACCCACCCGCTCGATAAGCTCATCGAGTACGGCAAAAAATGGCTGCTGTAGCCCGCTCGGTAGCCATTCCCCCGACGCCAGGACCTGACGGGGTTCGTGCAGCATGTTCGTCACATCGAGCCGAACACGGTGCTGAAAGGGGCGGCTGGCCCCGATTTGATGGATGCGACCAAGATAGCGCCCCACCCACTCCAGCTGGTCGAGGTTATCCACTTCAAACTGGCGCCCGCCCACACTCTGCCAGATGGCAAATGAGTAACCCTGATGGGTCAGGAGAGTCTCACCCGCAAAGGCAAGCGGAGCGGCGACGGGGATTTCGGCATCATGGAGCTGCTGGGCAAACTGGTGCTCTTCGAGGATCTGGTCGCGGCTCCAGCGACCAGGGCGGTAAAATTTCACCACCAAGCGGCGGCGCGTCTCATCTTGAAATTGGTAGACCCGATTTTCGTAGCTGTTGAGCTCAGTCAAGCCAGAATCTAAGCACAGGCCGCTGCGCTCCAGCGCATCCATGATGAGGTCGGGAGTGAGGTCGGCATAATTAAAACGCATATCGTCCACCATAAGAAAAGGGCGCTGTTGCGCCCCATTCTATCATCACTCGCTGGTCGCGGCGGCGGCCATTACAGGCGACTGATAAACTTGCTCGCTTGGCGCAAGCTGCCCTTGCTGTCATCAGGGGCAGCACCATCGCGCTTGAGCACGAATTGAATATCTAGGGTTGGCCGCTTTAGCTGGTAAGGGTCAACCGCCAAACTGACCGGCAAGGTGAAGATCTCACCGGCTTTGAGGGTGACTTCACGGGGACCGAACCATTGATGTTCCGGCAAGCCTTCGACATCCAGTTGATAAGTCTGGGGGTGGAGGGTCTTGTTGAGAATTTTGAGGGTGTAGGTGTTTTCGATTAGCCCCTCGCTGTTTTCGCGGAACAGCTGGTTGCGATCCCGCAGGATGTCGAGCCCCATCGGCATGATCGACATGGCGTTGTAGACAAATACCCCCAGCATGACAAGCATCACCAAGCCATAGCCAATCAGTTTTGGTCGAGCCACATGGGTAGAGTCGTTGGCGAGTTTGTGCTCGGTGGTATAGCTGATGAGCCCTTTCGGATAACCCATCCGCTCCATGGTCTGATCACAGGCATCGACGCAAGCCCCGCAGTTGATGCACTCGTATTGCAGGCCATCTCGAATATCGATCCCCGTGGGGCACACTTGCACGCACAGATCGCAATCAATGCAATCCCCCAAGCCCAGCGCTGCTGGGTCTGCTTTGCGGCTGCGGGCACCCCGGTTTTCACCGCGTTTGCGGTTGTAACCCACGATAAAAGTATCTTTGTCGAACATCGCCGACTGGAAGCGGGCATAAGGACACATATGAATGCACATGATGGCGCGCATCCAGCCTGCGTTGCCGTAAGTGCAGGCCGCAAAAAACAGCACCCAAAAACTGACCCAGCCGCTGGCCTGCAGGGTAAAGAAGTTAGGCACCAGCTCGAAGGCATCTTGGAAATACGCCACGAAGGTGAGCCCGGTACCCAGCGATAGCAGCAGCCAGGCTAAGTGCTTGCCGCCTTTGCGTGCCAGTTTGGCTGCCGACCACGGCGCAGCGTCTAGCTTGCGGCGTTTGTTGGCGGAGCCTTCGAGCTTTTCCTCAAACCAGATGAACATGAAGGTCCAGACCGTTTGTGGGCAGAGATAACCACACCAGACGCGACCAAGAAAGGTGGTGATGAAGAACAGACCAAACGCGGCGATCATAAAAATCCAAGCCAGCAGGGTCAGATCTTGCGGCCAGATTGTGGCGCCGAAAATGTGAAATTGTTGATGGCCGACATCAAACAACACCGCTTGTCGACCGTCATAACGCAACCACGGCAGGGTGACAAACAGGGCCACGAAAAACCAACCCATGATGTTACGTAATCGCTGCCAATAGCCGGTTTGCGCCCGGACATAGATGCGCTGACTGGGATTAAACCGGTCATCACTGGCTTTGAAGGTATTGGGGTTGAACGTGCCGGTCACGCTCTTGTCGGTGACATCCTTGATATCGATTTTTTCATGGTCGGCCATTACAAAACATCGCTCTCTTAGTTGTTATGGGGCGGATTATATCTTAAACAGCCGGTCATGGCAGACCGGATCTCCGGCCTCTTTTTTCCGCTGTTGGCTGGCCTGCAACCAACCAGAGTGATGCCGCTTAACCCTGCTTTTTCCGTGAGGGGTTATCTGTTCAAGACGACCCCTCTCGTTAACCGACCGTTATTTGGGGGCTGGGGTGGCGGCCAATTCGCCGGGGAATGACGCGGCTTGTGCTAAGCCCCACTGGTAGCCATCTAGATCGGCAATCAGGGCAAACCGATCCCCCCAAGCAGCTTGATGTGGTGCCTGTAACAGGGTTGCCCCCGCTTGTTGAGCATTAGCGACGGTGCTGTCGAGGTCTTTGACGTAGAGGTAAAAGTAGCGTTTGCCTTGGCTGAGGTCGGCAGGGGGAATAGTGGCATTGCCTCTGTCGGCTGTGGCTTGCTCGGCGGGAACGAACATCAGCACCAATTCCCCTAAATAGCTCATCTCGACATGCACGGGGAGCCCCTGCTTAATCACTTGGTCGCGCAGCTCAAAGCCAAATGCTTGTTGGTAAAAGCGTTTGCTCTGCTCGGGGTTTTGCACCGTCAGGTGGGGCGTCAGGAGGCGGGATGATAGCCAAGGCGACCCTTTGCTCTGAGCGTGCAGAGCCTGTTGTTGGGCCAGCGAGGAATCTGTTGCTGCGTCCGCGCAGCCAAACAGGATGAGCAGTGTGATGGCGGCACTGGACCGAGCTAATCGAACCATGGGGGATCTCCATGTTATGGTCTGTGGATCGGCGAATAAGGTGTGGCTAGCGTGTTGTGTTAACGCGTCGTGCTTGCGTGATCGCGCGTTATTGTTGCCCCTACGCAGGCCAAACGCACCTCACATGTTAATAAAATGTGATCAAAAAGGCTTTATGACTTATCACCCAGCACGTGGTGGAGTGGTCATTCTTTCTGATGTTGACAGGAGGGCAGCTCAATCGTGCTGGTATGCAGCTAGCGTGATGAAGGCGGCGGGAGGAGCAACGGACTCATTCATTGCTTAATGAGATCGAGATGTGCTTATCGGGTCAAAGGCTGGCATGATGCCACGGTTTTTTGCCATACGGCCAACATGCTAATTAAAGAAGGGATTATGAAGACAACACCGTCAATTTTGGGGGGCGCCTGTATTATCGCCAGCGTTTGCGTTGGGGCAGGTATGTTGGGATTGCCGAGTTCCGGTGCTGGGGCGTGGACTCTCTGGTCTGTGCTGGCCTTGGTTGTCACCATGATCATGATGACCCTCTCTGGTTGGATGCTACTTGAGGCGTTTCAGCATTATGAGATGCGAGCCTCTTTCAATACGGTCGCCAAAGACCTGCTGGGCTCGCGGCTAAATGCCTTCAATAATCTGTCGGTCTATTTTGTCGGTGGCATTTTACTCTATGCCTACATCACCTCTTCTGGCGCTATCTTGCAGGGATTAACTGGGCTGGATAGCAAGCTTGCCTCCATCCTGTTTGTGGCCGTGTTCTCGTTTGTGGTGTGGCACTCGACCCGCGCGGTGGATCGTATCTCGGTCGTGTTGATTGCGTTCATGGTTCTCAGCTTTGCTTTTGGGGTGTTGGGGCTGCTAGGCAATATCAATCTCGTTACCCTGTTCGATCTCGATGGTAAAGAGAGTCACTATGCGCCTTATGCCATGGCGATGTTGCCAGTGGCGCTTACCTCATTCGGTTATCACCACTCGGTCGCGTCACTGCGGGCCTATTACCAAAATGAGCAACAGGCGAAGTGGGCGATGTTGGGGGGCACGGTGATCGCCCTTGCCCTTTATGTGCTGTGGTTAGTGGGGATCTTCGGTAATTTACCGCGCCAAGAGTTTGCCCCTGTGATCGCCCAAGGGGGAGAGGTCAGTGCCCTGCTCTCGGCGCTCTCTGGGGTTATCGAGTCGGAAAAAGTCGCCAGCGCCATTAACGGCTTTTCCATGGCGGCGATCCTCTCGTCCTTTATCGGGGTTGGCTTAGGGGTGTTCGACTATTTGGCGGATTTTTTCAAGTTTGCTGATAGCCGCAGTGGGCGCTGCAAAACGTGGGCGGTTACCTTCTTGCCGCCTCTGGCCCTCTCGCTGTTATTTCCGTTTGGTTTCTTGTTAGCCATCGGCTATGCCGGTGCGGCTGCCACCATTTGGACCTGCATCGTACCCGCTTTGCTGGTATTACGTGCTCGGGCACGGGCCACTAATGGTGAAGTGCATCCTCGCTTTACCACGCCGGGCGGCAGAGTGATGGCTTACTTGTTGATCTTGTTTGGTTTGGCCACGGCGCTATTTCACTTTATGGCGATGGCCAACCTGTTGCCGGTCTACGCTGGGCATGGTGGTTAGTCTGGCGGTAGGCTGTTAGTAGCCATCGCCGCGGGTGGTGGTAACAGGGCGGGATGTTGAACACGCGGGCTCAGCCCATCCTAACAACGGGGAGAGCCCCTAAATCTGGGCCATGCAGGAAGGTGACGTCGCCGTTTAGCAAGATCTTGGTGATGACGGCCGATAACCGCTGATGGTTGATAACAGAGGGGGGCAAATCTATGGCCTTTTCCCGCAATGCCCGCGTAACGATGAAGATGAGAGTCAATATGCAGCAAAAGAAACAGGGTCGCGTGGCCCACCTTATTCACTTTTTGCGCCAAGATGGTCGCCATTTTGCCCATTTTGTTTGGCGCCGAGTTGAGCAGGATAAGGTCACGGTAACGGCGGGTTATCTGGCTTATGTCACCCTGCTCTCGTTAGTGCCGATGGTCGCCGTGGTGTTTGGCATGATGTCTGCTTTTCCGGTATTCCAGAGCCTGAAAAAAGAGATGGAGCAGTTCGTCTATCACAACTTTGTACCGACTGCTGGCGAGGTGCTCAAAGAGTACATCGACGGCTTTGTTGCTAACGCGACCAACACCACAGCGGTGGGGATCGGCGCGCTGATCGTGGTTGCGCTGATGTTGATCTCAGCCATCGATAAAAACCTCAATGCGATTTGGCGTGCAACCCAGCGCCGTCCCTTGGCGCAAGCATTTGCGATGTATTGGATGATCCTGACCTTGGGGCCAGTGTTGATCGGCGCCAGCATCGCCATCTCGTCGTATATTTTTTCGCTGCGTTTTTTATCGCAAGAGAGCCTGTTTGGTATTGGTTATCTGCTGCTACGGGGCTTACCTTTCTTCTTCTCCGTGCTCACCTTCTTGCTGGTCTATACCGTGGTGCCCAATTGCAAGGTGCGGCTAGCCCATGCCTTTGTCGGTGCCTTGGTGGCTGCCACCCTGTTCGAGTTAGCCAAGCGTGGCTTTGCCATCTACATCACCAACTTCCCCTCCTACCAGGCCATCTATGGTGCGCTGGCGACCATCCCGATCCTGTTTGTTTGGGTTTATCTCAGTTGGCTGGTGGTGCTACTGGGGGCGGAAACCACCTCCTGTTTGGGGGAGTATCAGCAAGCAGCCAGTAAGGAGCTGGGCTAAGCCATCGTCTTATCACCGCTCCCATTAGGCTATTTAGCTCACTATTTTGGCCCTGCTTCGTGCTCGAAATCCTCACGTACTGCGTGTACGCTGCGGTTTCTTGTGCGCGATGCAAGTCCAAACTGGCCGCGCCAATAACGCCTACTGGGATAGGTTCTTAGCCAGCGATTTATTGGTAGCATCGACGACCGCCCCTGCCATCGAGCTGGGGCGGTCGTTCTGTTTGCAGAGGAGAGGGATGTGATTGCATTGATTCAGCGGGTCAGCGAGGCCAGCGTGACTGTCGAGGGGGACGTCACTGGTGCCATCGGTCAGGGACTGCTAGTGCTGCTAGGGGTGGAGCAGGGGGATGACGAGGCCAAGGCCGACAAGCTGCTGCACAAGGTGAGCGGCTATCGGGTCTTTAGTGACGAGAACGGCAAGATGAACCTTAATGTCAGCCAGATTGGCGGCAGCTTGCTGGTGGTCTCCCAGTTCACCTTGGCGGCCGACACCATGAGCGGGATGCGCCCCAGCTTCTCTGGGGGGGCTCACCCGAGCGAGGCTAAGCGGCTCTATGACTACTTCGTGGCCAAGGCCGCCGCCAGCGGCATCCCGACCGAAACGGGCCGCTTTGCTGCTGATATGAAGGTGGCGTTGGTTAACGATGGCCCGGTGACCTTTTGGTTACAGGTCTAAGGATGCGGTATCCCGTGGCATGACGTGGACGATCACGTTGATGAATCCCGGCACCGGATAGGGGGTCGCGGGACCAATCCATTGTTCGATGAGTTGCAGCGCTTGGTTCAATTCCAGCACGGTGCGTGGCAGCAAGTTAATCAGCAAAGGGCCGATTAGCCGAGGAGCCAGCGCCTGATAGAGCCGCTCCTGAAACAGCTGGGGCGGGTTGCCATCCTGGCTAAACAGGTCGAGCAGGATCAAATCGTAGTGCTGGTCGCTTTGCTCTAAAAAGATCAGTGCATCGGCATGATGCAAAGTGATCGCCGCTGTATTTTGCTGCGCTGGCGGTTGAAAATAGTGGCGGTAGAGGGTAAGTACCTCTTCATCGAGTTCGACGCACTGGTGCTGGGCTAATGGCCAACGCTGCTGAAGATAGCGAGTTAAATCGCCGCCACCTAGGCCTAACTCTAGGATCTGTTCTGCCTGTGCTGGCAGCAGCCAAGCAATCACATGTTGGTGTGGCAGGCAAAGTCGCGTAGGTTCAATCAGGGGCATGACCGACTGCACCACACCATCTATCTCAAGCCAACGGTAATCACTATTTTGTTGCACCATGAGGCGGCGCTCGCCTTTAGCGCTGAGGTGTAGTACCTGCTCCGCTTGGTAGGTTTGCAGATTGAAGTCCATAAATTTGCACGGCAAGATGGTTTTCGACCAGTGTAACTCAAGGATCTTACTATGTACCGGGTGGTCACCCCCCAAACGGCAGCCGAACTGGATGCCTATTATCAGTTGCGCTGGGAATTACTGCGTAAACCGTTCAACTTACCCATTGGCTCCGAGCGAGATGAGTATGACAGTGTGGCGATTCATCGCATGATGTTGGCGCCCGATGGCACGCCGATTGCGGTGGGGCGGCTGTTTATTGGTGGTGATGAGGCCCAGATCCGCTTCATGGCGCTGCGTCCTGAATGTCGTGGTCAGGGGCTTGGCACCCTGATGGTGGACGATTTGGTGCAACTGGCCGCTGCCGAGAAGGTCAAGCGGTTGGTGATGAATGCCCGCGAAGAGGCGGTGGAGTTTTATCGCAAATGCGGGTTCCTTGAGGTGGGCGGCGGGCCGGTGACTTTTGGCCGTATTCCTCATCGGCAAATGATCCGCTCCCTTGCCCCCTTGCAGACCATTCAGTATCGCCCCGAGTGGTGCCAAGACCTGACCACGCGCTGGGCGCGGGGGGTGCCCATTAGTGAAAAGATGGGGATGGACATCAGCCATTACGATGGCCAAACATTCCACCTGAAA
Source organism: Aeromonas cavernicola (assembly GCF_002795305.1). Lineage (GTDB taxonomy): Bacteria > Pseudomonadota > Gammaproteobacteria > Enterobacterales > Aeromonadaceae > Aeromonas > Aeromonas cavernicola. Next base: position 2,924 of record NZ_PGGC01000171.1, on the reverse strand, counting down.
GCCAATCTAGCGGCCAATATCAACGTTCATGGCGCCATGTTTGCTGGCAGTATTTACAGTCAGTGTGTCTTGGCAGGCTGGGGGCTGATCTGGTTGCAGCTGCGAGAGGAGGGCTTGTTAGGGGAGCCTGTGCTGGCAGAGGGTAACATCACCTATCACCACCCGGTTGACGAAGCGCCGGAGGCGCGGGCGGCGCGGGAAGGGATGCCTGCGGTACTTCAGCCGCTCAAGGCCGGAGAAACCGCCCGTTTTAGCTTGAAAATCCGCTTGTATAGCGGCAGCAAACTGGCGGCAGAGTTCCTCGGTCAGTATGTCGTGGAGCCCGTCAAGCGCGCGAGCCACTAGCGAGCACCACCGCAATCCTGACCTACCGGCAAGGCCTCATCACGAGGCCTTGCGCAGTTATGGCGTATTGGCTGTCGTGTCAGGCTGGGCCTGCGCCGGTCTCCATAGGGGGCTGTCCAGCCCTTGGGCGGGATAACTGAGCCCTGCTGGCCATGTGCACTGATTCTGCTGGTTTAAAAGAGCCAATGTCAGGGTGGGGCGTTGCAGTGGGCCACGCCACTGGCTGGTCAACTCGGCACAGCCTTTATCGTTGAGCACCCCCAGATCCAGCCACCACTGCTCATTGACTAAGTCGACGCGCCCTTGCAGTGCCAGCAAGTGAGTGATAGTGGTTGCGCCCGCCTGCTCGATGTGGAGCTGGCCATCGGCAATCTTGCCTTGCATCTTAATGCGGTAGAAGGGAGTGTCGCCCCCCTGCATTTTTTGCCAGAGCTGGGATGGCGTGAGGGTTGGCGGAGTGGCGCCCTTAAACCATTCATCTAGCAAGGGATCAATTTGTACCTTATCCCAGAACGGCTCAGTGGCATCGAAGCTGACACGTCCCTGCAGGCTGCGCCGCCAAGCGAGATCCCGATCAGGGGTCGAGGCTGTTGTGCTGCGAATCCCCTGTAAATCGATACTGAGATCTGCGCTACCCGTAAACGAAGTGGGAATTTGCCACACCGGGCGCAGCAGCTTGCGCCACTGTTCGAGGTCCAGCTTGCTGGCTTGCAGTTGCAGGCGGCTAGTCTGACCGGGTGCTCGGCCCCACTGGCCACTGAGACTAAGGCTACCTTCATCTGGCAGCGATCCCGTCAAGGTGTTGAGCTGCCAAGCGCTTGGCGTCAGCTCAGCGTCTAACACCCCTTTACGGCTACTGAGGCCATCCCATACCAGTTCGAACCACTTACTCTCGATACGGGCCCGGCCCAGCAGTGGGTTGAGCTGGTTAGCCCGCAGGCTCAAGTCGCTTAAGTAGAGCTGCCAACCGGTCAGTGACAGCGGCAGCTTGTCATCAAAGGAGAGGACCTTCAGCTGGTCGAATGCCAGCTTACGAATGTCAATCTGCTGAGGTAGCCAGCCTTGCCAATCTTGCCACCATTGCTCAGGCAGGCTGATGTCCATCCCGCTTAATGTCATGTCTTTGAGGGTCAGTTTTTGCTGCTGGGGATCAAAGGCGAGATCCACCGAAAATTCACCGTCGTAGGCGTTACCCTGCAGTTCACCATCAATTAGTTGGGGGGAAAAACTTAGCTTGCCCTTGATCGCTTCTAGCTGGAACAAGCCGCGTCCCATGTCTTCTAGGGTACCGCTCAGATAGCCGGTGGGCGGATTGCCCGCCTGCCAATTGAAGGCGGTGAGCTGGCCTGAAAAATTGTTAAAAGAGAGCCCCTGCTGGTTGGCATTGATGCTGATGGCATCGAGCTCGCCACGGTCAACCGTGATATGACGCAGCGGTAATTCATGCTTCGCCAAGTCGTCTAACTCAAGTTTGATACCGCGGCTCTTCAGGTTATCAAGCTGCAACTGACGAGCGGGCCAGTCCAATACCATGCCAGTTTCCAACGCCCCGTCAAACAGGTTGGTGACGAGCTTGTCACTGCGCAGTACCCCCTCTGCCAGCTGCCCTTGCAAGCTAAGACGGGTCAAGGTGAGTGACGGCGTGTCTAGTTGGCCGACGGTCAGATTCAGGTTGGTATAGGGCTGACGTTGTGGGTCGATGACCCCCCAATCACTGAGGGTCATGTTGACCCCGCGCAGGGTGAGCTCGTCACTGCTCAAGCTTAAGTTGTTGATATTGCTGTCGGCAATAGTCAGTGTGCGGATAGGCAGAGTAGGCAAGGCGTTGGGCAGTGGCAGGGTATTGGACTGGCCNNGGCAATGGGCCCCTTGGCCCGCTCCGCATCGAACAGACCCAGTCCAACCCAGATGAACAGCAGTAAAAATGCGAAGGTGTAGAGCAACCGACGTAACCAGCTTTTCATTATCCTGACCTCCCTTCGTTGAGGATGGGGCCACCGCCATCGTGATTAAGGGTAGATGTTCGTCCGAACATGGCCCTGATGGCGTGGCTTACGCATTGGAGTAGTGATCTCGCAGCCCTAGCCAACGGCGGATCAGTGGCTCGACGTGCTGGGGGTGCTTATCCATCACGAAGCGCGCCATTTTCTGCACCTGTGGAATAAGCGGTTGATCCCGCACTAGATCGGCGATCTTCAGATCCGCGAGGCCGGTTTGGCGGGTGCCGAGCAGTTCCCCCGGGCCGCGCAGTTCCAGATCGCGCTGGGCAATAAGGAAGCCATCGTTGGTCTCCCGCAGTACCCCGAGCCGGCTCTGGGCTGTCTTGGACAAGGGGGCATGATAGAGCAGCACGCAGTGGGAGGCCACCGCCCCTCGGCCAACCCGCCCGCGCAGCTGGTGCAACTGCGCCAGCCCCAGTCGCTCCGGGTTCTCGATGATCATCAGGCTGGCGTTGGGCACATCCACCCCCACCTCGATGACGGTGGTGGCGACCAGCAGTTGCAGGATGCCAGCCTTGAACTCCGCCATCACCCGCTGTTTTTCGATCGGGCGCATTCTGCCGTGCACCAGCCCGATAT